>DATEHG010000245.1:0-8499 GCA_035279705.1 Gemmatimonadales bacterium | reverse complement strand
GGGAGGTGAGCTCGAATCTGAGTTCGCCTCCCGTTTGGCTTATAGACGGGTAGACGGGTAGACGGCTAGACGGACAGACGAACCGGCCCCCAGGCATGAGACCACAAAATCATCCCACGCTCGGCCCGCGAAGCGCACTCCCCCAGCCTCGGAGCCATCCGTCGTTCAATCCGTGTCATCTGTGTTCCCGCCGAACCTCACCCTGACCCGATCGCCGCCGAAGCGACCCGTCGATCCGCCGGTCCGTCGGTCCGCCGACTCCCCGTCCTTCCCGGAGGACACTTGGACACATCCGGTACCCCCGCCTTTCGCTCTTCTCCTTTCGCCTTTCGCTCTTCTCCCTTCGCCTTTCGCTGCAGTCATCCCCAATCCCCACAACGACTTTCCCTTTGCTCCCGCCTTATCAACTCCCCCCGGCGAAAATCCGGCACACTCTTCGCATCCACCCCCCTCCGTCCCGCTCGATCGTTGTCTCCGGAACACATCGTCACCCGGTCGCGGAAAGGAGCCGCACATGCGTTTCACCACCCGCAGGAAACTCGAGGCCGCCCGCCGCGTGCTGGCGTTCTTTCAGCAGTCACCCGTACCGAACAGCGCGGCCGCCGAGGCGGTGGCGGAGCTCGCCAGGGTCATGGAGACGGTGCGCGACGTCCTCAACCGCCAGCTGCTGGCCCGCCAGGGCGCCATCTGCGCCCGGCACGACCGTCACGCCATCCGCGCCCGGATGCGTCCTCGGCTCAATGCGCTCACCCTGCTGAGCTACGCCGTGGCCCGCCAGCGCAGCATGCCGGCCCTTCGCCTGCAGACCATCCGTCCCTCGACCGGCAACGATCAGTTCATCGCCAGGGTCCGGGCAGCACTCGACCAGGCCGATGACCACCGCGAGCTGATGATGCGCTACGGCCTGCCGGCCACCTTGCTCGACTCGCTCCGCGCCGATCTCGCCCTGTTCGAGGCCGCGCACCAGCGGGTCGCCGGCGAATCCACCCTCGCCAGCGCCGCCACCGAGACCCTCGACTCGCTGGCCGAGAGCGCTCTGACCCAGATCCAGCATCTCGAAGCGTTAGTGCGACTCGATCCCTCCGTCAGCCCGGGCCGGCTGGCGGAGTGGCGCGAGGTGCGGGCGCTGGGTTGGGTCGGAAGGACGGCCGAGGCGGCATGAACGGCGACTGCGTGAGAGGTGACAGGTGACACGTGAGACGGCCGGTGACCCTATTACCTCTCACCTCTCACGTCTGACATCAGAGGAACGGGCCCCGCTGTTCTCCTCCCTCCTCCTCCCTCCAGATTTTCTCGCCCCAGTCAGGATCAGGGCCAGGCCCGAAGCCTCCTCGCCTGCAACGAGCTGCCAAGTGACGAAACGGCGAACGCCTCGCGACCGTTGAGTCCCCCTCTCACCTCTCACCTCTCACCGCTTACCTCTCACCTCCAGGATCGCCCCCTCGAGCACTCGCCTCGACACCCGCTCATTCGGGATCCGAATCACCATCTCGCCGAGGCGCCGTAACACCGCATCCCTGGCCCGATCATATCTCCGCTGCTCCGGGTCGGCGTGAATTCCCCCATCCAGCTCGATGACCAGTCGCAGCTCCGAGCAGTAGAAGTCGACAACAAATCCACCGATGACAACCTGCCGGCGGATCTTGAGTCCGAGGCACCGGCGGTTTCGGAGTATGAGCCACGCGCGCTGCTCGGCCTCGGTGCCCCGAGCTCTCAACCTTCGCGCGATGGCGGTCTTGCTTCGACTCATCCCACATTCTCGGCCCAGTTCCAGAGACTCCCGTCATCCGGAAAAGACGGAACTGGGTATTGCGACGCCGCCTCCCATCCTCACCCCCCTCCCCCCCTCTCCACATACGTGGAGAGGGGGTGGCGCCTTACGATTGCGTGGCGGAGGTAAACGGTGCGACGAAGTCCGACTGACGCCCGGTACGTCGCGCTCCCCCTCTCCTCGTAAGAGGAGAGGGGGCGGGGGGGGGTGAGGCAGCCGTAGCCCGCACAACTATCTTGTCCCGATGCTCGCCCTCACCCTCGCCACCGTCCTCGTCTTTCAAACCCCCGCGAGCCGAATCCCCGCCGCCGCCGCGTACTCCGCCTCGCACTCCGGCGACGCCCTCGCCGTCTTCCGCCACGACTCCCTGGTCTTCGAGGACTACCAGCCTGGGTCCGCCCACAACCTCCCACACCCGCTGGCGAGCGGCACCAAGACCTTCTCCTGTGTGATAGCCGCGGCGGCGGCCGCGGATGGGTTGCTGACGCTGGATGAACCGGTCAGCCGGACCTTTCCGGAATTCGCCACGGACGCCGGTCTCCAGGCAGTCACCATCCGCCACCTGCTTAGCCTCACCAGCGGGCTCGACATGGATCGATCGGGTCACCTGACGACGGTCTCTCGCCCGGGCCGGAAGTTTGCCTACGGCGGCACCAGTTTCGCCCTGTTCGGCGCCGTGATGGCCCGGAAGCTCGACGGCCAGGACCTGATCACCTGGCTGTCCCGCCGGGTGCTGGATCCTATCGGCATGACGATCGGAGAGTGGGAGCGGGATGGGGACGGTCACCCTGGCCTCGCCAGCGGCGCCGCCTTCACGGCGCGCAACTGGGGGAGGTTCGGAGTCCTCCTCCTCGACCACGGTCGCTGGCACGGCAAGCAGCTGATCCCCGCCGCCCTACTCGCCGAGTGCGGCAAAGGCAGCTCGGCGAATCCGTACTATGGATTGGGCGTCTGGCTCAATGCCGCTCCCGGTGCTCCACCGCCGCCCAAAGGCGTCGAGCGGGCAGGGAAGACCGATCACCTCATCGACGCCCCCGATCTCCCGCACGACCTCTGGCTCTCCGCCGGCACCGGCGGCCAGCGGCTGTACATCCTCCCCTCCGCCGGCCTCGTCGTGGTCCGCTTCGGGCACAACACCGGCCCCGATTATCGCGACGACGAGTTCCTGCGGATTCTGCTCGCCCACTGAATTCCCCCTCTCCAACTTGTTGGCGACCGAGCGGCATTGGGGCGCGGCTGTTTGCGCCCTCGCCGCGAGGAAGGGGGGGCTAGGGGGTGAGACCCCCGCGCTGGCCTCACCCTCGGTCCCTCTCCAGCAAGCTGGAGAGGGATGACTCATTGCTTGATTCTCATTGCACGTTCCCCCTCTCCAACTTGTTGGAGAGGGGGCTAGGGGGTGAGGCCCGAGGGCCGGCGGAGCGATCCTTCGCCGTCGCCCACCGCTTCGCTTGGGCGACGACTCAGGATGAGGTGTGAGAGCGACATTCGCGGTCCGCCGGTCCGCCGCGCTCTTGCTTCTGGCTTAAGGCTTAAGGCTTAAGGCTTAAGGCCGTACCCCTACCACCGCTGGTAGTTGTGCCCCGCCGTACCGCGCCCCACCTTCGCTCCGCCTCTCATCGCCCAGGCGACTCGGCGTGTCCCCTCGCGGTTCCACCCCGCTGGTCGTGGTTCTCTTCGCCGGGCTGCTCTGGCCCGGAGCGCTGGCCGCGCAGGTCACTCAGACGGTCGATTTCGAGGGCCTCCCCTACGGATCTGCGCTCGATCAGGCCTACCAGTCGATCGGGCTGAGCATCCCCGGTGCGCGGATCGACACGGTGCCGCGGAGCGAGGGCAGCAGGCATGTCGCGCGGATGGTGAATCCCAACCAGGGCCAGCCGCCGATCCTCACCCTCCTCTTCGCGGCGCCCCAGCGGTACGTCACCTTCGTCGCAGGCAGCTCCGCTCCCGGGCGTGCCTTCGTTCGCGGCACGGTCATCGCCTACGATGCGGCGAACAATCAGGTCGCCCAGTTCACCCAGGAGAGAGTGAGCAAGGATTCGGTCGCCACCCAGTTCGGGGTCCGCACCGCGCAACCATCCATTCGCCGAGTGGTGCTGCAGTTCGTCGTGTCCAATGCCACGGTCTCGGGCGGCGTCGGGTCCAATCTCGATGTCGCCGTCGACCACCTCACCTTCTGGGGACTGGCGCCGCCGCAGCACCACGTTCCCGACCTCTCCGGGATGACGCTGGCCCAGGCCGTCGCGCGCCTGGCCGACTCGGGCCTGCTCCTCAAGGACGAACCCAATCGGCCCAAACTGCCGGGACCAGGGACGGTGTCCGATCAGCTGCCGAAGCCAGGTGCACCCGCCGCCGCGGGGGACTCCGTAAGCGTGACCCTCGTCTACGTCGACAAGAACGGCAAGAAGCCGCGCCCGCTCACCCACGTTCCCGACCTCAGCAACCTGACCAGGCAACAGGCCGTCCGCAGTCTGGCCGACTCCGGCCTGAAACCCGGCAAGGTCGGTGCGATCCTCGGCCCGGGCAAAGTGGGCACCGTGTTCCGCCAGGCTCCGCCGCCCGGCGATACGATCACCCGCGGCCGCACGGTCGATTTCATTCTCTACCGCGCCGCTCCCCCCGAGTCGATCCATGTGCCGGACCTCTACGGTCACACCCGGCAGCAGGCCGACTCCATCCTCAGCGCGGCGCAACTCGCGCTCGGCGATGTTGCCGTGGCGCCAGGCCCGGCCATGCCCGGCACCATCTTCAATCAGAAGCCAGCTCGTGGCCAGCCCGCCAAGCGCGGGGAGCGGGTCAGCGTGGTGATCGCCAGCGAGCCGCCGCCGCCGATCATCGACTGGCCCTGGTGGGTGTGGGTCGCGCTGGGCGCCGGTGGCGTTGCCGGCGCCACCACGGGAGCCCGCCACTGGCGTCGTCGCCTGCAGCGCCGGCGTCTCAAGGCCGTGCTGAAGAGTGACAGCCTTGAATGGCAGGACTCGGGGTCGCCCGAGCCCGGTCGGCGGGCCGCCGAGCTGCGCTTCAGGGTGACGCTGGGTCTGGACGACGACGATCGCGCGGGGTCACCGTGACGCCGCGATACCTGGAGGGATCATGAGCGAAGTCATCGAATCCGTGGGCCAGCTCCTGGGCCTCGCCGAGCGTGGGCTGCACGATGCCAGGGTGGAATGGATCGACGAGGACGAGACCGTGGCGCTGGTCGCCAAGACCCTGAAGCGTCTCCCGGCCCTGCTGGGCGAGGATATCACGGGTGACATTGCCACCGCCTTCGACAGCGTGCTGGCCATCCCGATTGGCGACATTCTCGCCAAGGCGTGGAACACCCGGCGGGATCTGATCGAGTACCTCGATCCGAAGAAGCATCTCCCCGCCGACCTGGGCGAAGTGGTGCTGGAGAAGCCGAAGGTGGAGCGGAAGCTCAAGCCGAAGATCGAGATCCTGGTGGACCAGCAGCACCTGGCGGACATCGACTTCGAGCTCACGGTGGAACTGAACTTCGAGGCCGTCGTGCTCCAGATCCGCAACGCGAAGATCATCGGAGTGCGCACCGGCAGCTGCGAAGGGAAGGGAACCCTGACCCTCGGCAAGGCCATCCTCGCCGCGCCGAAGACCCGCAAGTTCAAGCTGCCGGGCAACCTCTCCTTCGGCGAGGGCATCCCGATCCGGGATCTGACGCTGGGAGCGTAGCTCCTCCCTCACCCCCCCCGCCCCCTCTCCTCTGACGAGGAGAGGGGGGTAGGGGGGTGAGGTTCTCGCGCTCGCGGCGGGGAGCGGGGCCAGTCTCCTGTCTCCTGTCTCCCGTCTCCCTATATCACCTCCCAAGGTCGCATAGCACCCCAATTCCCGAGGTTTTGAAGTCACATTGCCCCTTCGGGCAACTTGACGCTCCTCCCCCCCTCCCTTAGCCTAGTGCGCTGCCCGACTCTCCTTTTGCCGAAGCGTCGGGTCTGCCCCCCTGGAAGCTTCAATAGTCAGCATGGTCGCGATGGATCGTGGCCGACTGGACAGCTGTCGTGTCCAGCGTCGGGTCGGGCACGAGCTGGTAGCGTAGCTGGCGAACCACCGATACAGCAGCCTCTCGCGCGTTCATGCCTCACCCCCCTCCCCACGTATGTGGGGAGGGGTTGGGGGAGGGGGAACGCTGCTCCGTTCCGCATACTCTGAGATGGAGTGCGTATGCCTCACAGCCTCACCGGCCGCCGTCTCCCGCTGCTCGCGGCACTCGCCCTCGCGGGCGTGCTTGGCGCGTGCAGCAACGACGCGACCGCGCCCAGCGCCGACACCGCCGTGGCACCGCAGCTCAACCTCGTCAACGCCTTCTACTCCGTCGGGATAACACCGGACGGCAGCATGGCCGCGTTCGAGAGCGATGCCGGCGACCTCTACTTCTACAACACCCGGACCGGCGCCCTCTCGCTCAAGACCTACGTCGGCGACCTGGCCTCGACGGTCGCCACTGGGATGTCAGGCAACGGCGTCGTCACGGCCCTGCACGGCAATCCGGTCCAGCCTGCCTTCTGGACCGAGCACAGCGACTGGACGCCGCTGGTCAGCCCCTACAAGCAGGGCTGCTTCTCCGGCTATGGCGAGGACACCGGCGGTGCCTGGGACGTGAGCGCCGACGGCCACGTCGTGGTCGGCCTGCTCTGGAACGGCTGCAACGCCTCGGCGTTCCGCTGGGATGGCGCGGGTGACGGCATCGTCCACGAACTCCAGCGCCTGGGCGCCCCCTTCCCGGGCGACAACAATCCGCCCAGCAACCGCGCCACCAAGGTGTCGCGAGACGGCCAGGTCTCAGGCGGCTTCGCCCAGACGGCGGAGGTCGACCGCTGGCCCGCCATCTGGCACGCCGACGGCACCGGTGAGCTGCTCACCGGCGGCCCCGACGCCACCCCCGGCGAAGTCCTGGCCATCAACGGCGACGGCAGCATCGTCGCCGGCTACTGGGGCACCGACGCCTACTACTGGACCGCGGATGTGGGGACGGTGATCATCGGCAAACTTCCCGACGCCGACCCGTACAGCGACAACACCTACGTCAACGCGATGTCGGACGACGGCAAGCTGATGTTCGGCACCTGCGGCAACGTCTGGTTCGGCAACCCGCCCCGCGCCTTCGTCTGGACCCAGGGCGGCGGCATGCGCACCCTCGCCGAGGTGGCCACCGCCGCTGGCGTGACGATCCCCGCGGGCGTCACCCTGTCCAACGTGCTCCATGCCTCGAGCGACGGCACGGTCATCACGGGCACCGCCAACGACGACAACTTCCATTCCTACACCTTCGTGCTCCGTCTCCCCCACTCGGCCTACGGTCTCTGATGCGCGCCCATAATTTCCTCGCCCTCTGCGGCCTGAGCGCGCTCCTCCTCGCCGGCTGCAGCGACGACAGCAACACCGGCCCCGCCACGGTCTCCAAGCTCACGCTCGAGGAGAGCAACTTCTCCTTCTCGGCCTTGGGGCAGAACCACCTGCTGGTGGCCCACGCCACCGATGCCGGCGGCCACGACCTGGACGCCACCCTGGTCTGGTCGACCAGCGATCCCGGCGTCGCCACGGTGAATGGAGACGGCCTCGCCACCGCGATTTCCCCCGGTGAAGCCACCCTCTCCGTGCACTACGGCGACCTGGCCGACACCCTCCACATCGTGGTGAGCCAGGTCCCGGCCAACATCGCCGCCGAATTCGGCGATGACGAGACCGGCGTCCCCGGCCAGTCGCTCATCGTCCCGCTCACCGTGAGCGTCACCGACGCCCTCGGCTTCCGGATCCGCAACGTGCCGATCCAGTGGCTCTCGACCAGCGTCGGCGGCAGCGTCTCGCCCGACACCGGCACGACCGACTTCATCGGCGAGAACTCCACTACGATGACCCTCGGCAACGCCGAAGGGGACTACACGGCGGTCGCCAGCATTCCCGGCACCTCGCTCAGCGTGACGTTCACCGAGCATGCTGCCGTGGGCGGGCCCTACAACATCGAACTGGCGTACCTGACCAGCGCCTCACCCGGGGTGAAGGCTGCCTTTGCCGACGCCAAGGCGCGCTGGGAGTCGATCATCACCGCGGACCTGCCGGACGACTACGCCACCCTCCCGGCGTACAGTTGCGGCGCCAGCCCCGCACTCGACCGGCCCATCGACGACCTGATCATCTTCGTCACGATCCAGCAGATGGACGGACCCGGCGGCATCCTGGGCGGTGGCGGCCCCTGCTTCATGCACGACACGGGTGGCCTCACGGCGATCGGCGCCATGACCTTCGACTCCGACGACCTGCAGAGCATGGAGAACGACGGCACCCTCACCGACGTCATCACCCACGAAATGGGTCACGTCCTCGGCATCGGCACCCTGTGGGACGCCAAAGGCTTCCTCGCCAACCCGTCGCTCTCGGGCGGCCTCGATCCTTCCTTCACGGGTCCGCGCGCCATCGCGGAATTCGATACCGAGGGTGGCGCGGCCTACACTGGCGCCAAGGTTCCCGTCGAGGACCAGGGCGGCTACGGCACCGCGGATGCGCACTGGCGCGAGACCATCTTCGGCAACGAGCTCATGACCGGCTACATCAGCTATCCGCCCAACCCGCTGAGCGGCGTCACCATCGCCTCGCTGGCGGACCTGGGATACAGCGTCGACATGTCCAAGGCCGATGCCTTCAGCCTGGGACCGTTCATCCGTCGCGGCGCCGGCGCGCCGCCGCTGTTCAAGCCGCTGCACCAGCTGGTGAACGACATC
>DATEHG010000244.1:0-7109 GCA_035279705.1 Gemmatimonadales bacterium | reverse complement strand
CGCACGGCGGAGCACCATGAGGCCGCGCTCGGTGCCATCCACGGCAACCAGGACGCGGGTCAGACCCGACTGTCCCGGCGGAACGAAGAGGCAGGGCACCGAGCTTCGCCGGGCGACCGCATCCCCGGTATCCCCGATCAGCCAGCGGCTGGCCGACGACCGCCGCGAGCGCCCCAGCACAATCAGGTCAGCCGACTCGGCCTCGGCGTAGCGGACGATTTCGATTCCGGGAAGGCCAGTCAGGACTACCCTGTCGTGCAGGGTAGCGACCCCTCCCGAGCCGGTACCCACCACCGGGTGCGCCACGGTGTGGATCCGGTCCCGCCCCGCCACCGGTGTCACCGTGACCACCGTAAGGCGCGCGTCCAGCCGGGCCGCGAGCCAGGTGGCCGTCTCCACGGCGTGGCGGCCTGCCGCCGAGTCGTCCGTCGCTGCGACCAGATGCCGGATTGTCACGTTGCATCACTCCTCTTGTCCCGGGAGTGACTATTGCCTTTCGAGCATGAAGCGCCCATGAACGGGGGGTGAAGCGTGGCCGGCATCCGGCTCCCTCGTCACGCTTGGCCGGCGGGAGTATCATCTGACCATGCCTCATCTCCCCTTCGCGTAAATGCTGGCCCGGCTGGAACGCCTGGTCGCGGCCAGCGCCGAGCTGGCGCAGGAGTACTCGCTGCATGGCGTGCTGCAGCGCGTCGCCTCGCTGGCCACGGAGGTGACCGGGGCGCGCTATGCCGCCATCGGACTGCTGAGCCCCGATGGCCGCACGCTGGAGACCTTCGTGACGGAGGGAATTCCGGAGGCGGAAAGGCGCCGGATGGGCCACCTGCCGAGGGGGCTGGGCGTGCTGGGCGCGGTGATCCGGGAAGGCAAGGTGCTCCGGCTCGACGACCTGACCAAACACCCCGACTCGCACGGTTTTCCGGCCAATCACCCGCCGATGCGGTCCTTCCTCGGCGTGCCTGTCATCGGGCGGCGCGGCGTGCTCGGTGATCTCTACGTCACCGAAAAGGCAGGCGGCGGTGGCTTCACGGAGGAGGACGAACACCTGGCCGTCCTCCTGGCCCAGCAGACGGCGGCGGCAGTGGAAAATGCCCGCCTGCACGAGGAAGGCGCCCGCCTGCTCGAGGAGGTCCAGCAGCTGCAGCGCACCCGTGAGCGATTCTTCGCGATGGTCAATCACGAGCTCCGGAATGCGCTGGCCGGGACCTACGGGTGGGCCGAGATGCTGGTGCGCAAGAAGGATCCGGCTACCGTTCCCCGGGCGGCCTTCGAGGTGCTGGAATCGGCCGAGGGGGCGATCGGGCTGGTCAATGACCTGCTCGATCTCAGCCGACTCGATGAGGACCGGCTCCGCCCCGACCTGCGTGAATTCAGCGGGGCGCTGGTGGCGCGCAACGCGGTCGCCCGGGTGACGCCACAGGCAGTCGGGCGCGGGGTCGAACTGGTGCAGCTCGCGCCCGACGATCTGCCCAACTGCCTCAGTGACCTGCGGCGGGTAGAACAGATCCTGATCAACCTGCTGGCCAACGCCATCCGGCACTCACCGACCGGTGGCCAGGTGACCGTGGCCATCAGCCACGAGGCTGATCACCTGCTGTTCCGGATCCTGGACCAGGGACCCGGGGTTCCGGAGAGCGAGCGGGAGCGGATCTTCGACATCTACCAGACGACAGCCGGTGGGGAGCGGGCCGGCGTCGGGCTGGGCCTGCCCCTTTCGAGGCGGCTGGCGCGGCTGCTGGGCGGCAGGCTCTACGCCGCCAGCCGGAATGGGGCCGGCGGGGAGTTCGTGCTGGAACTGCCGACCGGCCGGTCCGCCGGCTAAAGGTTTCTTCACGAACGATTGGGAGAGCTTTCAGGCAGGGGGGGTAGCTTCGAAGCCATGAAGATTCTGGTGGTGGAGGACGACCGGAAGGTCGCCGGGTTCATCGAGCAGGGGCTCCGCGAAGAGGGCTACGCCGTGGACGTGGCTCCGGACGGTGAAGAGGCCACGATGCTCGCCCACGTCTACCAGTACGACGTCATTCTGCTCGATGTCGTCCTCCCCAAGAAGAACGGCTTCCAGGTGGCGATGGAGCTCCGCCGGGAAGGCCGCAATACGCCCATCCTGATTCTCACCTCCCGCGATTCGGTGGAGGACGTGGTCCGCGGCCTCGATGTCGGGGCCGACGACTACCTGTCCAAGCCCTTCCGGTTCGAGGAGCTGCTGGCCCGGATCCGCGCGCTCTCGCGGCGCGGCGGCGCCGAGCGGCTCGATGTCCTGCGCTACGGGGCGGTAAGTCTCGATCGCCTGCGGCACCAGGCGAGCGTCGGCGAGCGGACCCTCGATCTCACCCCGAAGGAGTTCCAGCTCCTGGAGTACTTCCTGCTGCACCCCGAAGAGGTGGTGCGCCGCACGACGCTGCTCGAGAAGGTGTGGGACATGCACTTCGATCCCGAAAGCAACGTGGTGGACGTGCACGTGGGGAACCTGCGCCGCAAGCTGCAGGAAGCGGTGGGGCAGAATCTCATCACCACCATCCGGGGCGTCGGCTTCACCCTGCGGGACGGGTCGAAGGCGGCGGGCCCGAAGCAGGCGGCGACAGGCGGGCAGTGAGCCCGCGGGCGCGGGCGCTCCTCCTCCCATCGGCAACGCTGGCGGCACTCCTGGCCGGCTGGCTGCTGCCGCACCTGGCCAGCGCGCCGACCCGGCAGGAATTCTGGATGGTCGCGCTGGCCATCGTCGGGCTTCCGACCGTCGTGGGCACCGGCCGCATGGTGCTGCGCGGCCGCCTGAACGCCGACCTCGTGGCCGCGCTGGCGATCATCACCGCGCTGCTGCTCGCCCAGCCGTTTCCCGGCCTCATCGTCGTCCTCATGCAGACCGGTGGCGAGGCGCTGGAGCGCTACGCCGCGCGGCGCGCCCGGGCCGCCGTCAGCGAACTTGAGGCGGCGCTGCCCCGGCTGGCCCACCGGATCGCCGGAGCCGGCTTCGAGGACATTCCGGTCGAACAGATCAGCATCGGCGACCGTTTGCAGGTCCGCCCGGGGGAGCTGGTGCCGTGTGATGGCCGGGTGGTCGACGGGCGCTCGCATGTCGATGTCTCCCGCCTGACGGGCGAGCCGGCTCCAGTCACCGCGCAGGCTGGGGTCCGTCTCATGAGCGGGAGCATCAATGGAGAAAGCCCGCTCGTCCTCGAGGCCACGGCAGTGGCCGCCGAGAGCCAGTATGCCCGCATCGTGGGGCTGGTGCGGGAGGCGCAGGACAGCAAGGCACCGCTGCAGCGCCTGGCCGATCGCGCCGCCGTCTGGTTCACGCCGCTGACGCTCGCCGCCTGCGTGGCTGCCTGGGCCGCGACCGGTGACCCCGGCCGGATTCTCGCGGTCCTGGTCGTGGCAACCCCCTGTCCGCTGATCCTGGCCACTCCCGTGGCGATCATCGGGGGCATCAGCCGCGCGGCAGGTCGCCGCATTGTCTTTCGCCATGGTGGGGCGATCGAGCAGCTGGGGCAGGTCGAAGTGGCGGTCTTCGACAAGACCGGCACCCTGACGATCGGTCGTCCGGCGGTCGCCGGCGTGACCGCGCTGGCTCCGTACCCGAAAGGCGAAGTCCTCCGACTCGCGGCCGCGGTGGAGCAGGGGTCGGGGCATCTGCTGGCCCGGAGCGTCGTCGAGGCCGGCCAGCGCGCCGAAGGCACCCTCCCGGCGGCAACCCATGTCGTCGAGGCCGCGGGTCGTGGCGTCAGCGGACGGGTCGAAGGTCGTGCGGTCGCGGTCGGGTCGATCGGCTGGATCGAGGAGGAAACCCGCGGCGCGGCCGAGGCGCTGAAGGGACTGGAGGGTACCGCGGGCGAGTTGCGCGCCGCGGTGTCGATCGATGGACGTCCCGCGGGCCTCATCGCCTTTGCGGACCAGGTTCGCCCGGACCTCGCTCCGTTCTTTGCCCAGCTCCGCGCGCTGGGCATCAGTCGCAGCCTGCTCCTCACCGGCGACCGCGCCGCGGCGGCGGAGCACGTCGCCGCAACCGCCGGCATTCGCGAGGTCCATGCGGACCTGCTGCCGGAAGACAAGACACGGATCGTGGCGGAACTGAGCGAGGCGGGGCAGCGGGTCATGATGGTGGGCGACGGCACCAACGATGCGCCGGCCCTGGCGCGAGCGACCGTCGGCATCGCGCTGGCAGCCCACGGGGGCGGCATCAGCGCGGAGGCGGCCGACGTGGTGATCCTGGCCGACGATCTCTCCCGCGTCGCGGAGGCGATCCGGATCAGCCGCCGCACCCTGCGGATCGCCCGCCAAAGCATCCGCGTCGGACTCGGCCTCAGCATCTCGGCGATGGTCGCGGCGGCGGCGGGCTACATCGCGGCGCCGGAAGGCGCGCTGCTCCAGGAGGCGATCGACGTGGCGGTCATCCTCAACGCCCTGCGCACGAGCTTTGCCGGTGAAACCTGAGCCGAAGATTTCTCCCGCGGGTTCCGCTGATGCCGTGAACTGGCCTCGTCCGGACCGGTGGACGATGCTCGGCCGCGCCGTACGGCGGCGCTGTCCCCGGTGCGGCGGCGGTCCTCTGTTCACCCGCTGGATCCGGATGGCCGATCACTGCCCGCGCTGCGGGCTGGCCTTCTCCCGTGGCGAATCCGGCTACCAGCTGGGCGCCATGTGGTTCAACCTGCTTTTCGCCGAGTCGGTGGCGATGACCGTCTTTCTCACCACCGTGTACCTGACGTGGCCGGATCCCCCATGGGACCGCCTTCAGATCCAGGGACCGGTCGAGGCCATCGTGTCGCCGATCTTCTTCTATCCCTTCTCCAAGACGCTGTTCCTGGCCTTCGACCTCGCGATGCGCCCGGCCGGGACCCTGGAAGAGCACCGCGGGCACTGATGATTCTCGTCCCCAAGCTGGTGACGACGCTTCGTGGCTACACCCGCCAGCAGCTGGCGGCGGACGTGGCCGCCGGCATCGTGGTGGGAATCGTGGCCCTGCCGCTGGCGATCGCCTTTGCGATCGCCAGCGGCGTGTCGCCCGAACGCGGACTCCACACCGCGATCGTGGCGGGCTTCCTGATCTCCGCCCTGGGGGGATCGCGGGTCCAGATCGGCGGACCGACCGGCGCCTTCGTGGTCATCGTCTACGGCATCGTCCAGAAGTACGGCATCGACGGGCTGACGATCGCGACGATGATGGCCGGCGTCATCCTGGTCTTGCTCGGGATCGCGCGGCTGGGCGCCGCGATCAAGTTCATCCCCTTCCCCGTTGTCACCGGATTCACCAGCGGCATCGCGCTCATCATCTTCTCCAGCCAGGTCAAGGACCTGCTCGGCCTGCGCATGGGGGCGGTGCCGGCGCCCTTCCTCGACAAGTGGCGCGCCTTTGCGCTCAACCTGCCCAGCCTGAATCCGTGGGCGGTGGGAGTGGCCGCGCTCACGCTCGCCATCGTGGTTCTCTGGCCGAGGGTCAGCCAGAAGCTGCCGGCGCCGTTCGTGGCGCTCATTGTGGTCACCGCCGTCGTGCAGGGATTCCACCTGCCAGTCGAGACCATCGGCGACCGGTTCGGCGCGATCCAGGCCGGACTGCCGGAGCCTTCCCTGCCCCATGTGGAACTGTCGACGGTCATCGGGCTGGCCGGACCCGCGCTGACGATTGCCCTTCTCGCCGCGATCGAATCGCTGCTCTCGGCGATGGTGGCGGACGGCATGATCGGCTCCCGACACCGCAGCAACATGGAGCTGGTGGCCCAGGGCGTGGCCAACTTCGTGTCGCCGATCTTCGGCGGCATCCCGGCAACCGGGGCCATCGCCCGGACCGCGACGAACGTCAAGAACGGCGGGCGCACACCGGTGGCCGGGATCTTTCACGCCCTGACACTGCTCCTCATCACCCTGTTCTTCGGCCGCTGGGCCGCGCTGATCCCCATGGCGGTGCTGGCCGCGATCCTCGTGGTCGTGAGCTACCACATGAGCGAGTGGCGCGGCTTCCGGAGCGAACTCCGGGCGCCGCGGAGTGACGTCGCCGTGCTGCTGATCACCTTTGCGCTCACCGTGCTGGTGGACCTGACCGTGGCGGTCGAGGTCGGGATGGTGCTGGCGGCATTCCTGTTCATGAAGCGGATGGCGGAGGTCACCAATATCAGCCTGGTGACCCGGGAGTTTGCCGACGACACGGGCGAGGAGCGCGCCGACCCCAACGCGATCGCGAGCCGCTCGGTACCACCCGAGGTCGAGGTCTACGAAATCGAGGGCCCCTTCTTCTTCGGTGCCGCCGATACCTTCAAGCAGCACCTGGTCACGGTCAGCCGGCGGCCCCGGGTGCTCATTCTCCGGATGCGCCGGGTACCGGTCATCGACAGTACGGGCCTTCACACCCTGAGGGACCTGGCCCGCCGGTGCCGGGCGGATGGTACGCTGCTCATCCTGTCAGGCGTCCATTCGCAGCCGGTGGTTGCGCTCACCGAGTCCGGCCTGTATGAAGAACTGGGGGGTGACAACATCTGCGGCAACGTGGATGACGCCCTCAACCGGGCCCGGATGTACCTCGGCCTCGCGACTGAAGAGCGGCCCGCCTTTGCCCGGCCGGACGTGGCGCGCGAGATGCCCCACGGGGAGCGCCGCAAGCGTCCCCGTCCCTGAACATGGATTCATGAACTTCCGCTCCCGGCTTCATGGGATCCGGGAATATTGAACAGCAGTTCACCGCTTCTTCCTCAGCCCGGAGCCCGACCGTGTCCTCCTCCAACGACAAATCCGCCTCGCGCCGCAGCTTCCTCCGCAAAGGCGCCGCGCTGGCTGTCTCGCTGCCGATCGTGAGCACGCTCGAATCGTGCGAGAAGCCGGCGGCCGCGCCCGCGGCCCAGGCGCCCGCAGCTCCTCCGGCCAAGACACCGGCCCAGGAAGCGGCCGAGATGGACGCCATGCACGAGGCGGGGGTCAAGGCCTTCCCCGCAAAGACGGCCGGCAAAGGCAACGTGCTGATCGAGCCGAAGCTGGAGGGCGGAGTCAAGGTGTACGAACTGACGGCGAAGGAAATCCAGTGGGAAGTCACCAGTGGCAAACTGATGAAGGCCTGGAGCTATAACGACCAGGTCCCGGGTCCGCAGATCCGGGTGCGCCAGGGCGACCGGGTCAAGATCATTCTC
>DATEHG010000243.1:0-8314 GCA_035279705.1 Gemmatimonadales bacterium | reverse complement strand
GGAATGGGGGCGGCACTGGCGACGATGACCGCCAGCAGGACGCGCCTGAGGGTGGGTTTCGGCATGGTCGGCTCCGGGTGATTGGCCCCCGGCGGGACGCCGGGATAGCTTACTGGGCAGCCAATCTCCACCTCCGGCTCGTCCCCGTCTCAACAAGTCAACATGTTGCGGAACACTGAGTTCCAGCTCATCACCTTGGGGCGCGTCGCCCTCCGGCTCCCTTCCGGGTCGGAGGACGATTCGCTGGGCACCCGGCGCCGGAAGCTGGCACTCCTCGCGGTGCTGGCCCGCTCGCGGCGGCCGCTGTCGCGCGCGCAACTCGCCGAAATGTTCTGGGGGGATCAGCCGGAAGAACGGGCCCGCCACTCGCTGAGCGACGCCCTCTCCCACCTCCGGCGGGTGCTCGGCAAAGGCGCGATCACCGCCCGCCAGGAAGAGGTGGGGCTGGCGGACGATTGCCCGCTCCAGGTGGATGCGGCGCGATTCGAGGCCGCCGCGGCCGAGGGGAATGACGAGCTGGCGGCGGCGTTGTATGGCGGAGAGTTCCTGGCCGGCGTCTACATCGCCGATTCCCACACCTTCGACGCCTGGCTCTCCGCCGAGCGCGCCAGGCTCTCGGCGCTTTTTCTCCGAGTCGTGGAGAACGCCGCCAATCAACGGCTGGCAGCGGAGGACTGGACCGGTGCCGCCCAACTCGCCGAGCGCTGGCTCGAGGTCGATCCGCTCTCGCACTCGGCGGCGGCAAGCTGGCTCCAGGCCGCGCTCGGGCCAGGGACCCCGGAAGCCGACCAGGCCGCGCTCGCGGTGTACGAGCGAATCGAGCAGCGGCTGAAGAAGGAGTACGGTCTCGCGCCGGCGGAAGCGGTCGCGTCACTGGCCCGCGAGGCGGCGGGCCGGATCCGTGCCCGCGCCGCGACGGAACCGGTCGAGATCCCGGTGACAGGAAACAGGGGGATCGGCAGCAGAGGACGGCGCTGGATTCCGGCGATGGCCGCGGGGCTGGCACTGACGGCGTTCGGCTGGTGGGGGTGGCAGCAGCGGCACCCCACGCGCACCGGGCGACCGCTCATCGCCATCACCAGCATCCGCAACCTGTCCGGCGATTCGACGGCACAGTGGATGGCGGATGGCCTGCCCCAGATGATCGGGAGCCTGCTGTCGCGGAGCAGCGACGTAGACGTGGTGGCGCCGGAGCGGCTGCGCGAGATCCAGACCCGGGAAGGCCAGCGGCGGGGCGCCACGCCGACGACGGAGGAGCTGCTGGATCTCGCTCGCCGCACCGGGGCCAGCGAGCTGGTGAGCGGCGGCCTGGTCCGGGGCGACACGGCGCTGGTTCTCGACCTCAGCGTGCACGATGTGCAGACCGGCGGCGTGGTCCGCCTGATCACGGTGGTCAATCGCGATGCGCTCCGGCTGGCCGATCTGGCCGCGGCGCGCCTGCTCGACGCCGCGAACGGCAACGGGATCGGCCCGCACCTGGCCGAACTCGAGACGTCGAGCCTCGAGGCGTACCAGCATTTCGTGCGCGCCTACCAGGCCGGTGGCGAAGGGCGGCTCAGCGAGCGGCGCCGGGAGCTCGACGCCGCGGTCGCCCTCGACTCCGGCTTCGTGAGCGCGGTGCGCGAGCGCCAGGCGCTGGCGTGGACGGAAGGCGATGGCCGCACCGAAGCGCAGCTCCGCGCGGTGTTTGCCCGCTACCGCTCGCGCGCCTCCGAGTGGGACCGGCTCAACCAGGACGTGGAATTCGCCTACCACAGCGGGGAACGGGAGCGGAGCGAGGCGCTGGGCGAGGCACTGGTGGCCCGGTATCCCTCCGACCCCCGCGGGTACCAGCTGCTCGACCAGATCTACAGCTCGCATGGCCGCTTCGATCGCGCGGAGGAGGTGCTGGAGCGCGCGCTGGCGCTGGACTCGCTGGCACTCGAGGCGGGCCACGGCCCCTGTGCCCCCTGCGTGAGCCTCAATGGTCTGGCCGAGATCCGCGCGGCGCGGGGCCATCTCCCCGGCGCGGAACAGGCCGCCCGACGGTGGGCGACGCTGCAACCCGATCTCCCCGGCCCGTGGGCCGAGCTGTCCTCCGTGCTCTCCTTTGAAGGAAAGTTCGACGAGGCGCTGGCGACCGCACGGCGGAGCGCCACGCTCTCGGGGGGCGATCCCGACTACATCGAGCGGATCGGCCGTGCCCTGCTCATGAGCCGGCGCTACGCCTCGGTGGATTCGCTGATCATCACCTGGTCCCACGACGCCCGGCCCGGGGTCCGGGTGGTCGCCTTTGATCTCAAGGCGCTGCTCGAGCGGGAAGAGGGACAGTACCGCGCCTCGATCGCGACGATCGAACAGCTCATCGCCGCCGACCCGCCGTCATCGAGCCTGCGGATGGAGGAGGGCAACAGCCTCGGGAGAATCGGCGATTACGCGGGGGTCCGCCGGGTCTTCACCCTGGTGAACCGCTGGCCCGGGGCGCCGCCCGACTCGGGATTGATGGGAGACAAGGCGCGGGCCTACTGCTGGCAGCATGCGCTCGAAGGCGCGGCGCTCGCCTCCAGCGGCGACACGGTGCTGCTCCGTCACTGGGCCGACTCGATCGGCGCGGTGGCCGAGCGGAGCTATTACGGAAGAGATTGGCGGCTCAATCACCACCTGCTGGGGCTGGTGGCGATGACCGGCGGCCGCTACATCGAGGCGGCGGCCCAGTTCGACAGCGCGCGCTGGACGCCGAGCGGGTGGACGGAGACCAACGCCGAGCTGGCCCGGGCGGACCTCAAGCTCAATCGTCCGATGGCGGCGCTCGCCGCGCTGCGCGAGGCGTACGAGGCGCCGCTCGATGCGATGGGCCGCTACGAGCCGCGCAGTGAGCTGGATTTCCTGATGGCGGAGGCGTTTCGCGAGGCAGGCATGACCGACAGCGCCCGGGTGTATGGCGATCTGGTGCGGCGGGCCTGGAACCGGGCCGATCCCGAGGTCCGCCGCCAGCTGCGCCAGCTATGAAGCCGGCGGGGCCTGGTTGATGGCCTAGGCCGCGACCCCCATGGTCGCAGCGAGTTTGGCCAGGCTGACCTCGGCGGCGGCCAGATCCTGCACCCCGAGGCCGATGAACTTCGCGATGGTGATCTCGCTTTCATTCCGGCGGCCGGCCAGACTCCCCGAGAGGACGGCGCCGATTTCGCCGTGTACCTGATCCAGCCTCAGGCCTCCGTCAGCGACGTGCCTCGCGACTTCACCATGGGTCCGGGCGCTCTCAAGGCTGTCCACGATCAGGCGGGCGGCGCGGCGCAGGCACGCGGCGTCCAGTTCGCACTTGGTCTGGTCGTCGGCGCCCACGGCCGTGATATGCTGGCCGGGTCGCAGCCATTCGCCCTTGACCAGCGGCTGCTTCGCGGCAGTGGTGGTGAGGAGAACGTCGCCGGCACGGACGGCGGTCTCCAGGTCGTCTTCGAGTGTGATCCGCACCCCCGGCAGGTGGGGCGCCAGCCGTTGGGCCAGTGCGCGCCCGCGTGCTGCGTCCCGGCCCCAGATCACCAGCTGCTCGAACCGCCGCTCGGTGTAGAGCGCCCGCGGCTGCCAGAACGCCTGGGTGCCGGTGCCCAGGACCGTCGCGGTCCGCACATGTTGCGGCGCCAGCACCCTGGCGGCGAGCGCGCCCGCCGCCGCCGTACGGATATCGGAGAGGTAGTGCTCCTCGGCCAGAATGGCCCGGGTGTAGCCGGTCTGCGAATCGAAGACGGCGATGAATCCGCCCTGCGGCCGGCCGGCCCCGACGTTGGTCGCGAACCAGGGTGAGATCTTGACCACGTAGATCGACCGCCCCCTGATCTGACCCGTCTTGACGTACACGTCCCCGAGGTCAGGCCGCTCGGCGGGGAACATCGTCAGCAGGCCCGCCTCCGCCAGTCCGCCGCTGAACTCCTGGAAGGCACGACCGACCGGTTCGATCAGGTCCTCGAAGCCCACCGCCGCCCGCAGCGTATCCGCCGTAATGATCGTGGGCGTCACAGCGCCTCCCCGGGCAGCGCGACCAGGCTGCCCTCGGCCACCAGCGCCACTTCGCCCTTGACCAGGATGCTGTGAATTGCAGTCGGGGAGCCATTCGCCTGCAGGCGGATCTCGCTGGGGCGGCCGGTGAACCGTCCCTGATGCAGGATCCACTCGGCGCCGGGCTCGATCCGGCCATGGCGCACCAGGTACGCGGCCACCGTTCCCGCCCCGCTGCCGGTGGCCACGTCTTCGATCACACCGTCGTTGTTCCAGTGCCTGCCTTCGCGGCTGCTGGCGTCGACGAGGTAGGCAAACTGCGCTCCAAGCCCTGCCAGTCGATGCTCGAGATCGGGAACGATGATCCGGGCCCTCTCGAGTGCCGCAGGCATGACCGGCACCACGAGATAACGGAGGCCGGTCGAGACGACTTCGGGTGGCAGTTCCGGATCGAGGTCGGCTGCGCTCAACGAGAACCAGCGGGCGATTTCGCCGCGGAGGTGCGGACCGGGTGTGCCGAGAAACTCGGGTGCTCCCTGATCGAGAATCGCCGCAAAACGATCCGGGCCGAGGCGGGCCGTCCGCACCGTGACCGTCCGGGCGTTCAGGTGCAGGGTCCAGCTCCGCTCCTCTGAAGACCCGGTTTCCGCATGGAGGACGCAGGCTGCCCCGAGGAGCGGATGGCCGGCGAAGTCGAGTTCCTCGTTCAGATCGAAAACGCGGACCCGGTACTCGCCCGGTGAGGCGAGCGGTGCGAGGAAGATGCTCTCGAAGTGCCGCATTTCCCGGGTAATGGCCTGCATCTGACCCGGGCTCAGATCGGCGGCATCCGCAAAGACGGCGAGGCTGTTGCCGGTAAAGGGACGGGCCGCAAAGACATCGACATGCTGGTAGGCCAGCGGAAAATGGGCGGTGGCGGTCATTCAGAGCTCCGTGGAGTAGCGGCGCAGCGCCGCGATGGCATCGTCGCGGCGCTGGTAGAAGGTCCACTGCTTGATCCGCTTGCCGCGGATCAGCCCCGCGCCGGCCAGCACCTTGAGGTGCTGGGTGGCCGTGGCCGCGCTCACCCCCAGCTTTTCGCGGATGTAGTCCGCACAGACCCCGTCGGAGACGAGGTCCCCGTCGACCTGCGGCGGGAAATGGCGGACCGGGTCCTTGAGGTAGTGCAGGATCAGCAGGCGCTTGTCGCTGGCCAGGGCCTTGAGGGCGGGCAGCTGGGCCAGCGGGTCGGGGAGGGTCCGGCGCTTAGTCATTTCGTTAATTTACGAAATAACTAATTCCCGTCAAGCCCCGGGCCGGCGGCCGGGTTCAGGAGGGCTGGGTCGAAGTGGAGGGTCCGGCGACCGGGGCCGGCCGCCGCATCCGCATGCGCAGTTCGTCGAGCAGGGTATAGACGACCGGGGTGAGATAGAGCGTAATCAGCTGGGAGAACGCCAGCCCGCCCACCACCGCCACGCCCAGCGGCCGCCGTGATTCGGCGCCCGCCCCCGCCCCGAGGGCAATCGGCAGCGTGCCCATGAGCGCCGCCATCGTGATCATCATGATCGGCCGGAAGCGCACCGAGCAGGCCTCCAGGATCGCCTCCTTCGGCCCCTTCCCCTCCTTGCGCTCCGCCTCCAGCGCGAAGTCGATCATCATGATGGCGTTCTTCTTGACCAGGCCGATCAGCATGATGATGCCGACGAAGGCGTACACGCTGAGGTCGAGACCCACGAGCCACAGGGTGAGCAGCGCGCCGAACCCGGCGAACGGCAGGCCGGAGAGAATCGTGAGCGGATGCACGAAGCTCTCGTACAGGATGCCCAGCACGATGTAGATCACCACCACCGCGAGGATCAGCAGCATCAAGAGCCCCTGTTGCGAGTCCTGGAACGCCTGGGCCGTGCCGGAGAAGGACGCGCTGATGCCGGCGGGGAGCGCGTTGCGGGCCTCGCGCGTCACCGCGTCTACCGCCTCACCCACCGAGATCCCCGGCGCCGGGTCGAACGAGAGCGTGACCGACGGCTGCTGGCCGGAGTGATTGACGGCGAGAGGCCCGAGACCTTCGCTGACCTTGGCGAGCGCCGTGAGCGGCACCAGGGAGCCGTTGGCCGCGCGGACGGACAGGAGGCTCATCGCGCTCAGGTCCCGCTGGTACTGGGGGAGCAGCTCCATGATGACCCAGTACTGGTTGGTCGCGGTGTAGATCGTGGAGGCCTGGCCCGCGCCGTACGCCTGGTACAGCGCATCCTCAATCACGGAGGGCGACACCCCGAACGCCGAGGCGCGCTCGCGGTCGATCGCGATGTGGATCTCCGGGTTCCGGATCAGCAGGTCGGTGGTCACGTTCCTGAGTTGCGGCAGGCTGCGCAGCTTCCCTTCCAGCGCCTGCGAAGTCGCGTACAGCTGGTCGATGTCGGAGCCCTGCAGCGTGTACTGGTAGAGGCTCTTGGTCTGGCGGCCGCCGATGTTGATGACCGGCGGATTCTGCACGAAGGCGTTGATCCCGGGGATCTGCCGCAGCTTGAGGCCCAGTTCCCGGCCCACACCGTCGGCATCAAGCCGGCGGCCGGCCGCGGGCGTCAGGTGCATGATGGCCCGCGCCTGGTTGGCCGAGCGGCCGCCGCCGCCGGTGGCGACCATGAAGCCGGCCATGTTGGGATCGGCGCCGATCACCCGGTTGATATCCACGATGTACCGCTTCATCGCATCGAAGGAGGACCCTTCCGCCGCCTCGATCGTGGCGCGCAGCTGGTCCTGGTCTTCGCTGGGGATGAATCCCTTCGGCACCGCCACCGCGAGCCACCCCGTAGCGAGCAGCAGCGTTCCCGATACGGCCAGCGCCAGGCCGCGGCGGTCCATAACCCAGAGCAGGCTGCGCTCGTAGGCCCCGAGGCACCGCTGGTAGACCCGCTCGGTGGCCTGGTAGAAGCGGCCGTGGGTTACATGGGAGCCGGCCTTGAGGAACCGGCTGCAGAGCATCGGGGTGAGCGTGAGCGACACCACGGCCGAGACCAGGATCGCCGCGCCGATGGTGACGGCAAATTCGTGGAACAGCCGGCCGATGAGGCCGCCGAGGAAGAGGATCGGGATGAAGACCGCGACCAGCGAGATCGTCATCGAGACGATGGTGAAGCCGATCTCGCGGGAGCCTTCGAGCGCGGCCTGCAGCGGCGGTTTCCCCATTTCCATGTGGCGGACCACGTTTTCCAGCATGACGATGGCATCGTCCACCACGAAGCCCACCGACAGGGTGAGCGCCATCAGCGACAGGTTGTCGAGGCTGTAGCCGAGCAGCGCCATCACCGCGAAGGTGCCGACGAGGGACATCGGCAGCGCGAGGCTCGGGATCACGGTGGCGGGGATGTTTCGCAGGAACAGGAAGATCACCATCACCACGAGGAACAGGGTGAGGTACATGGTGAACTTCACGTCGTTGACCGACTTCCGGATCGTGACCGACCGGTCGTACATCACCAGGACCTTGAGGGAGGCGGGGAGCGAGGCCTGCAGCCGCGTCATCTCCTCCCGCACCCGCTGCGCCACCTCCACCGTGTTGGTGCCGGGCTGCCGCTGGATGGCCAGCACGATGCCGCGATCGCCGTTGTACCAGGCAGCCTGCTTGCTGTCCTGCACATCGTCCACCACGTTGCCCAGGTCCTTGAGCCGCACCGCCGCGCCGTTGCGATAGGCGACGGCGAGCTGACCGAAGCCCTCCGCGTCGGTGAGCTGCCCGTCGGCCTTCACCGCGTAGGCTTTGTCGGTGCCCCAGAGGATGCCGGTCGGCTGGTTGACGTTGCCATCGTCCAGCGCCTTGGCCACCTCGTCGATGCCGATCTGCCGGGCCGCCAGCGCCTGCGGATCGAGCTGCACCCGCACGGCGTACTTCTGGGTGCCGTAGACCACGACCTGCGCCACGCCGGAGACCGTCGATAGCCGCTGCGCGATGGTGGTTTCGCCGAATTCGTCGATGGTCGACAGCGGCAGCGTGGCGGAATTGAGCGCGTACAGGATGATCGGCGCCGCCGAGGGATCCACCTTCTGGTACGAAGGCGGCACGATGTTCTGCGGCAGCGTCCGGATGGTCTGGGTGATCGCGGCCTGCACGTCCGCGGCGGCCGCGTCGATGTTGCGGTCCAGGTCGAATTGCAGGGTGAGCGACGTCTGGCCCTGGTAGCTCGAGCTGGTGATGACGTTGAGGCCGGCGATGGTCGAGAATTGCCGCTCGAGCGGTGTGGCGACCGACGAGGCCATCGTTTCCGGCGCCGCCCCGGCCAGGCTCGCATTCACCGTGATCGTCGGGTAGTCCACCGACGGCAGGTCACTCACCGGCAGCTGGCGGTAGGCCACGATCCCGAAGATC
>DATEHG010000242.1:0-25050 GCA_035279705.1 Gemmatimonadales bacterium | reverse complement strand
TGACATGGGCGAGAAGGTGGTGCTGGGCGTCCGGTTCCCGATGGGCCATGGCCAGGATGAAGGGGAGAAGCTGCTCCGCATGCTGGCGCAGCACCCCGCCACCATGCATCACATCAGCGCCAAACTCTGCCAGCGATTCGTGAGCGACGAACCCACCGACGGCTGCATCGACGACGCGGTGGCGGCGTGGAAGGCCTCGCACGGGAACATCCGGGAAGTGCTGCGGGCCATCTTCCGTTCGCCGGACTTCTGGGCGCCCACATCGGTGAGCCACAAGTTCAAGACTCCGCTGGAGTTCGTGGCCAGCGCGGCGCGCGCCGTCGGTGCCAGGCCCGATACCTCTCCCGTCCTCTCCGCAACCGTGGCCCGGCTGGGCCAGCCGCTCTACCTGCAGGCCTCACCCGCCGGCTATCCCGCGGTGGAAGCCGAGTGGGCCAACAGCGGCGCCCTGCTCGAGCGGATGAATGTGGCCAGCGCCCTGGCCGCGGGCCGTCTCGGCAGTGTCGAGCCGGACCTCGACCGGCTGGTCTCCGGCGCGCTTGCCCCCAATTCCATCGTGAGCGCCATCGGCAACCAGCTGTTTGCCGGCGGGCTTTCGGTTCATACGGCCGAAGTCATCGGCCGGGAGGCGGCCGATCCTCCTGCCGGCGTAGACCCTCGCGCGTACGCCGTGGCGCTGGCCCTCGGCGCACCGGAGTTCCAGCGGCGATGAAGGGAGACCTGGACCCATGACGCTCTCGCGACGGCTGTTCATCCGGGCCGGCGGGCTCGCGCTGGTGAGCTTCGGCGCCGACCCGCTGTTCCTCGACAAGGCGGCGTGGGCCCTGCGCCGCCCCGGCGGTCGATCGCCCGTGCTCGTCTGCCTGTTCCAGCGCGGTGCGGTGGACGGCCTCAGTATGATCGTGCCCCACGGCGAATCGAGCTATTACCAGGAGCGGCCCCGGATCGCGATCCCGAGAAACCAGGTCATCGATCTCGACGGCCACTTCGGCCTCCACCCTGCGCTCGCTGGCCTCGAGCCGCTCTGGCGCAACGGCAGTCTCGCGGCCATTCACGGCATCGGGTCCCCGGACGGCACCCGGAGTCACTTCGACGCCCAGGACTACATGGAATCCGGCACTCCCGGAGTGAAATCGACGCGCGATGGCTGGCTCAACCGGTACTGCCAGCATCAGCAGGAGCACACGTCGACGCCGTTCCGCTCGGTGGCCTTCGGTCCCGAGCTGCCGCGGATCCTGTCGGGCCCTGCTTCCACCCTGGCGATCAGCAATCTGCAGGCCTTCGGAATCCGCGGACCGGCCGCCGGCGGCACCCGTGACCGGTTGACCCGCGCCTTCGAGGCGCTCTACCAGGACCAGGCGACCGATCTTGTGGCCAGCAGCGCCGAAGAGGGGTTCGAAGCGGCACGCAGGCTGCGCGACGTCAATCCGGGTCAGTACACCCCGGCCAACGGAGCGGAGTATCCCAGGGGGAAGTTCGGCCGGACGATGCAGCAGATCGCGCAGCTGATCCGGGCCGATGTGGGAGTGGAGATTGCCTTTGCGGACGTCGGCGGGTGGGACACGCACGTGAACCAGGGCGCCGGCGATGGACAGCTTGCCACCCGGCTTGCCGAGTTCGGCGGATCACTTGTCGCGTTCTCGAAGGACCTGGGCGAGAAGATGGCGGACGTGATCGTGCTGACGATGTCCGAGTTCGGCCGGACGGTCAGGGAAAACGGCAGCTCGGGAACGGATCACGGCCATGCGACCGCGATGCTGGTGATGGGCGGACCGGTGCGGGGCGGGCGGATGCTGGGGCGCTGGCCGGGGCTGAGTCCCGAGGCCCGGTTCGAAGGACGGGACGTGGCGGTGACGACCGACTTCCGGGATCTCTTTGCCGAACTCCTGGCTCGCCACATGGGCGCCACCGACCTGGCCGGCGTCTTCCCGGGTTTCGACGTCAGTCCGAGTCGATTTCCCGGGGCGCTGCGTTGAGCCGGGCCACCACCTGCTCGAGCTCGGTCAGCTCGAACGGTTTTTCCAGCACGGGCCGCGCGGTCCGCTTGAGAAACTCGGCCACTTCGGCCGATACCACGTCGCCGGTGATGAACACGATCCGTTGCAGCAGCTCGGGCCGTTCCTCCAGCAGCCGATTGTGCAGATCGATGCCCGACATCCCGGGCATCTTGAGATCGGAGAGAATCAGGTCGAAGTCGGGAAACTCGTGCCCGCGCAGGATCCTGAGCCCCTGCTCTCCGTCTTCTGCTTCCACCACCTGCCAGCCGCGCCGTTCCAGGAATCTCCGCAGCGGACTGCGCACGGGGGCCTCGTCATCCACGATCAGCGCGCGCCGCTGGTTCGGGCTGGCGGGCTTTTCTTCAGCCTGCAGTCGCCGCCTTCCGGGGCCGAACGGAATCTCGGCGCTCACCCGTGCGCCCCGTCCCGGGGGCGCGATGTTTTCCGCCATCAGCGTGCCGCCATGATGCTGCACGATACCGAGCGCCACCGGCAGGCCGAGACCGCTGCCCTTCCCGGCCGGCTTGCGGGTGAAGAAGGGATCGAAGATCCGGGAGAGCAGCAGAGGGGGAATTCCGGGGCCGTTGTCTTCCACCGCTAGCAGCAGGCGGCCATCCCGCACGGTCACCAGCACCCGCACCCTGCCTCCCTGGTCGGCCGCCTCCATCGCGTTCAGGGTAAGGTTGGCCACCACCTGCTCGAGGGCGATCGGATCGGCCATGATCGCTGGCAGAGACTCCGGTGCTTCGAGTGTCAGGGTCACCTGGCGCCTGGCGGCTTCCTGGCGCAGCTCGTCCACCGCACGGGTCACGACCTGTACCGGTGAGGTTTCCTGTCGCTGGCCTTCACCGCCCCGGATGAAGTAGACGAGGTTGCGGGTGATCAGCCGGCAGCGCTGCGCCTGCTCGTAGACGGCGGCGAGTCCCTGTCGCTGCGTCCCGTCAGGCTCGGTCTCGAGCAGGTCGCCGATGGCGGTCAGGATCGCCGCCAGCGGGTTGTTGAGTTCGTGCGTGATGCCGGAAATGAGCCGGCCCAGCGCCTCCGATTTTTCGAACTGCGCCAGCCGCTTCTGGAGTTCCAGCCGCTCGGCCTCGGCTTTTTCGCGAACGGTGATGTCCCGGATGACCAGCAGGCGGTGTGATGCCCCGCCCAGCGAAACCTCCGCCGCGGAAGCCTCGATGCTGAAGGAGGTACCATCAGGGCGGAGGCCGAGGAGGGCGAGGTTGCGGGCGTCTCCCGCTACCGGGACGTCGAGCCATCTGGCGAGCTCCATACGGTCGGAGTCCACCACGCAGTCGGCGAAGCGCTTCCCGGCCGCGGTGCCTCCCGGCGGCGCGAACATCAGGTCTGCAGCGGCATTGCTCAGCGTGACGCGTCCCGTGGCGTCGAGCAGCACGATGGCGTCCACCGCGGCGCGGATCACCGCACCGAGGCGGTCGCTCGCGGCCGCGAGCTCGGTGAGCCGCCCGGTCCGCTCCTCCTCGACCTCCCGCTCGACCTGCTCGTTGATCATGACCACCAGCCCGAAGGCCAGCAGCATTTCCATGACCGTATCGATGAAGGGGTTGGCCCGCAGCAGACCGCCGAGCGGATTGACGTAGTCGGGCACCATCTCGTGGGCCCAGATCAGCGAGAAACCCACCCCGTAGGCCAGCCAGAGCAGCGCATCGACGACGCAGACCAGCATCGTCAGCCGTGACCCGATGCCCCGGCGCGCGGGCGGCATCCGGTGGAGGACCACGGCGCCCACGGCGAACATCGGCGCCACCGCGAGCGCCTGGATCACCACGATCCGGTCGAGGGTGCGGAGCAGCGCCACCGTCACGATCGAGAAGATCGCCAGGCCGAGGATCGCACCCTGCAGCCGTGTGCGAGTCGGCGCCCGCTCGGCGTAGGCGGCGGCACCCAGCACGAGCAGTCCGCCGAACATCAGCTTGGAAAAGAGATAGACTGCCTGAAAGACGTGGACGAGGAACGTGGGATTCTTCTGGAATCCGGTGGTCGGCAGGGGATACTGCGCGGCGTAGCTGGCCACGACCGCCGCAATCCCGACGGTCAGTGCGACCAGCGCCCAGGTCCAGGCTTGGACGTAGAGCCGGCGGCCCGCTCTCCGGCTCAACAGGAAAAAGAGGCCGGCCAGCAGCACGGCCGCGGCCGCCTGCACGATCGTGCCGATGAACGCGATGAGTTCGGTGACCTGGAGCGTATCCAGGTCGTTCATCAGGCTCCGTCTCCGTTCCGCTCTACCGGGAGGCCCGCGGCACTCCACGCGCCGAATCCCCCGGGCAGATTGGCGACCGCGCGGTGTCCCGCGGCCTGCAGCAGGCTCACCGCGATCGCCGAACGGCCGCCACCCTGGCAATGCACCACCAGCATGCGGTCGGGCGCGAACCGCGCCAGCTGCTCCGGCAGATCGCCCAGAGGGATGTGCTGCGCGGCGGCGAGATGCCCCGCCTCCCATTCCGCCCGGCTCCGGACGTCGAGCACGGTGACCGTGCCGCCCGTCCTGGCGGCCAGCTCCTCCAGCGAAAGCTGCCGGGCACTCTCGAGGGGGCCTTCCTGCGACTCCCAGAGCTCCAGGACTTCGGGGCCGAAGGCGCCGCCGATCTTTTCCAGGCCGATCATCATCAGGTCCCGCGCCGCCTGCTCGACCAGCGCGGTGCCCCGCTCGTCGGCAATCAGGTAGAACTCCCGGTCGAAGGGCAGCAGCGAACCGGCCCAGGTGGTGAAGCTGCGGTTGAACGGGATATTGATCGTGCCGGGGATGTGCGCCGCCGCAAAGGCGTTGGCCGTGCGCAGGTCGACGACTCGCGCCCCGGAGTTGAGCAGGGCCTTGAGCCGCTGATCCGGCAGGCGGCCGGGAGAGCGGAAGCCGTTGAGCAGCTCCGGGCCGTCGCGGTTGATCCGCTTCATCTCGGCGAAATAGCGCGGCGGCTCGGGTTGCCCCATGAGCACCTGGCGCACGAACTCGTCCTCGTCCGTCACACCGAAGGCCCAGTTGTAGCGCAGCTCGTAGCCCACCGTCGTCTGCGGCATGGCGCTCATCCCCTTGCCGCACGCGGAACCGGCGCCATGGCCGGGCCAGACCTGCAGATGCTCCGGAAGCTCGCGGAAACGCTGCAGGCTGCGGAAGAGGACGCGGGCCGATCCGTCTGCGGCGTTGGCCACACCGACTGCTTTCTCGAGCAGATCGGGACGTCCCACGTCTCCCGCGAAGACGAAATCGCCGGTGATGATGCCGATCGGACCGTCGGCGCCCGCCGTATCGGTGATCAGGTAGGAAACGTGCTCCGGCGTGTGCCCGGGGGTGTGCATGACCTCGAGGCGCACCCGGCCCACGTCGATGCGGGAGCCTTCCTTGAGAAGCGCGGCACGGGCGCCGGCGGCGTACCCGTAGCGCCACTCCGGTCCACCCTCATCGGAGAGATGAAGTTTCGCCCCGGTGCGGGCCGCGAGTTCGCGCGCCCCGGAGACAAAATCGGCATGGATGTGGGTCTCGGCGACGCCGGTGAGGCGCAACCCCGCCTCGTCCGCGGCTGCAATGTACTGCTCGACCCGGCGGTTGGGATCGATCACCAGGGCCTCGCCGGAGTGGCTGCATCCGATGAGAAAGCTGGCCTGGGCCAGCTGGTCGTCGTAGAACCGGGTCAGAATCATCGTGGACGGGGTGGAGGAGTGCAGAAACATACGCCCCGGAACGCTCCTCTGGCAGTGTGACTTGGCGCACATTCGGGCCGGATGAACGAGTCTGGACCGCTACCCGTGCGGCGATCACCGGACTACACTCCGAACATGACGCGAGTGGTCCTGGCTGGTGGCGGGTATGCGCACCTCTTCGTGCTCGAATCGGCACTGCGCGGAGCGCTGGCCGGTTGTGAACTCGTGGTGGTCAGCCCGGAGGAACCGCTCTCCTGCACCGAGATGCTCCCCGGCGTCGTCGCCGGGCGGATTTCGGCCGAATCGGCGGTCATCGACATCCGGCGGCTCACCGATCGGGTCCGCGGCCGATTCGTGCACGATCGCGTGGCACGGGTCGATGCGGCGGGGCGGGTGCTGACGCTCGAATCGGGAGAGCGGCTCGGGTACGACCTCCTTTCGCTCAGCGTGACCGCCGACCTGGCAGGTCACGACCTTCCCGGCGTTGCCGAACACGCCATGCCGGCCCGGCCGCTGAGCGGCGCCCTGGCGATATCGGCGGCGCTGGATCGGGCCATGACGCAGCCGGGGCCGGAGCCGTTCCGGGTCGTCGTAGTCGGGGCCGGTCCCTCGGGGGTGGAGCTGGCGCTGGCGGCACGGGCGCGGCTCGACCGGCAGGGCAACGTCGCGGCGGCCGTCACCATTCTCGAGGCAGGACACACGGTCCTGCCGATTGCCCCGCCTCAGGCGCAGAGCGAGGCGCGGCGCACTCTCAAGCGCGCCGATGTGACACTGCGCGCCGCCACTGCCGTGGCCGAGGTCGGTCCCGGCCACCTCAAGCTGGTCGGCGACGGGGTGCTCCCCGCCGATCTCCTGATCTGGGCCACCGGTACCGTGGCACCTCCGCTCTTCCGCGCCTCGGGGCTTCCCACGGAATCGCACGGCTTCCTCCTCATCGACGAATCGCTGCGGGTCATCGGCCATCCGCGCATCCTCGGCAGCGGCGATGGCGTGGTGCTAGACGCCTGGCGTCATGCACCGCGCTCGGGAGCGGCGGCGGTGCGCCAGGGGCCAGTCCTGGCGGCCAACCTCGCCCTGCTCGCCGCGGATCCGGATGCGGCACGGGGTTTCCGCCACTTCCGCCCCCGCCGGCGGGCGCTCAATCTCATGGCCACGGGAGATGGCCGGGCAATCCTGAGCTACGACCCTGTCGTGATGCGCGGGGCCTGGGTGCTGGGGCTCAAGGACCGGATGGACCGCCGCTTCGTGGCAAGGTTTGGAAGCTGACGGCCAGGGGGCCGGGCCGACCGCGGCGATAATTGTTGTGGGGAACGACAAAAGGGCGCCCCGGATTGGAGCGCCCTTCTTCAATTCTCCTCTCTCCTTGTTCCTTCCTACTTCACCACCACCCGACCCGACATCACCGGCCCATGGACTCCGCAATCGTACTGGTAGGTACCGGCGGTATTGAACAGGAACTGGTAGCTGGCCCCCATTACGGTGAGTGAGGATCCGCCGCCAAAGCTGCTGGTGAAGCTGGGCGAGCCAGTGGACTGTACGTTGTGCGAACCACCCGCCCGGTTCCAGGTCACCGTCCCACCCACCGCTAAAGTGTCCACCGCCGGGTTCTGACTGCCATTCCGGGCGCTCTTGAACAAGAGCCCGACGCCGACCGTCACGCTGATGGCCGAGGGCGGCGGCGGAATATCAGTGACATCGAAGGCCTGGCTTACTGCGTCAGTCAGCCCGGCGGCCGTGGCGGTCAGCTTGTAACCCGCGCCCGCCAGACTCACCGCCAGCGCGGGAAAGACGGCCACTCCGCTCACGGCGTTGACCGGCCCGGCCCCGGCCAGGGTGGCGCCGGAGGGGTTGGTGGAGAGCGCGAGCGTGATGGGGTTGTTGGCCGAGGTAACGGTGTTGCCATGATCGTCGGCCACGGCCACCCGTACGTTGGGGACCAGGGCGGTCGCCGTCTGTGCCGCGTGCGGCGGCGTGGTGAACACCAGGGTACTGGCTGCGCCGGGGTCGGCAAACACGATGAAGCGCACCGGCGAGCCGGTGGCACCGGAGAGGGTGGCGCGGATGGTGTCGGGACCCGACTTGGTGCCCAGCTGGATGCCCGCGGTGGCCAGTCCGTCGGCGCCGGTGTTGCCGCCCGGAGTGATGATCACGCCGACGCTGTTGGTCGACCAGGTAACGGTGGCGTCCGCCTTGGGAGCACCATTTTCCGTGACCAGCACCTGCAGCGGCAGCGGCAGGGTCAACGTCACCTCGGCGTCCTGCCCGTCCCCGCTGGTCGGCCCCTTCGCAATGGCCGTCGTCGGATTCGGCGTACCTCCCCCTCCTCCTCCGCCACAGGCGGCGCCAGCTGCAACGACAATGACAAGAACGGCAAGTCCGGCCCTGACTCGCATCGGATACCATCCCTTCAGTTCGAAAGGTACCGGCTCGTTGAGCCGATGCCTGAATTTGGAGAACGCCGGACGGCGGCACGATGCCGCGATACCGGTAAGGCCCACCCCACTATCGGACTCTGGCATCGGTGTCCGCCAAGCCCTGGCGGCCACCGCGCTCAGGCCCCCCGGGCCTTCCGCGTGGGGACGCCCGCCGAGAGTGTCTCCTGCACCAGCAGGAGAAGATCCCCCGCATCCCACGGCTTGGCCAGGAAAGGCACCCCCTCCGGCAGCGGCACCCCGCCGGGCTGCTCGCTGGCTGCGTACCCGCTGGTGATCAGCACGGGGACCCGTGACCCGAGGCGCGCCAGCTCCGCCAGCAGCGCCGCCCCTCCCATCCGAGGCATCACGACGTCGGTGATGATGAGATCCAGATCGCCGGCAGCCTGGCGGTAGCAGTCGAGCGCCTCGAGACCGTCCGCGGCTGCCATCACCCGGTAGCCGAACCGCTCGAGGATCCGCTGCGCCGAGCGGCGCAGTTGCGGTTCGTCCTCGGCAAGAAGGATGGTGCCCCGGGCCGAGCCGGCGGCGGGAAGACGTTCCGCGGCTTCGCTGCCATCGCCGGCGAGTTCATCTACCCCGGGAAGCAGGATTCTGACCGTCGTGCCCTGCCCCTCGGCGCTGTCCACCTCGACCCGCCCGCCGTGCTGCTGGACCAGTCCGTAGATCATGGCGGTCCCGAGTCCGGTCCCTTCGCCCGGCGGCTTGGTGGTGAAGAAGGGCTCGAAGTAGCGCTGGCGCACCGTCTCCGTCATGCCATGCCCGCTGTCGGTGACCGCGAGCATGGCCCAGCCTGCGTCTGCCCTGGTCGTCGCGGGGCCGGTCACGATCCGGAGGGTGCCGCCCTCAGGCATCGCATCCCGTGCGTTGGTGGCGAGGTTGAGCAGCACCTGCTCCAGCGCGGCGGGATCGGTGTGTACCAGGGGCGTGGCGGGGTCCACCTCCACTTCCATGATGATATTCGACGGCAGCAGGCGGCGCAGCACGGCGGCGGCCGCCTCGACCAGCTCGGCGAGCGAATGGGGGCGGAACTGAAGCTGCTCGGCGCGACTGAAGGCGAGCAGCTTCCGGATCATGGCTCCGCCCCGGCGGGCGGCGCGCTCGAGCTCGGCAAGGTCGGCCCGCGCCTGGTCGGCGCCGGGCGGGAGCCCGTCCGCCACGAGGTTCGCGGTCGAAAGGATGACGCTGAGCAGGTTGTTGAAATCGTGCGCCAGCCCGCCGGTCAGCTGGCCGACCGCTTCCATCTTCTGCGCCTGGCGGAGCTGGGCCTCGAGCGCCCGCTGCTGCGTCACATCCTCGACGAATGATTCCACCATCGCGGGCCCGCTTTCGCCCGCGACCACCATCCGTCCGTGGAGGCGGACCTGGATCAGCGTGCCGTCCCGCCGCTTCCAGATCACCTCGGCGCCCCGCACGCTGCCGCCGGCCACCTGGTGCAGCAGCTCGTGACGGTCCGCCGCATCGGCGTAGACATCGTGGCCCATGTCGAGGCGCAGCACTTCCGATTCGGCGTCGTACCCCAGCATGGCCACCAGCGCCGGGTTGGCGCTCAGGACGCGGCCGTCGGTGGCCGTCCGGATGATGCCGAACTGGGCGCGCTGGACCAGTTCCGTGAGCTGCAGCTCGCTGGCGCGCTGCGATTCCTGGGCGGCCTGCAGCCGCCCGGCTTCCAGCCGCAGCCCGATCGCCGCCATCAGGAGCAGCAGCAGCCCCACCCCGAAGGTGAGCCCGAGCAGCACCCGCTCCGCCCAGCGCGCCCCCGCGCCCATCGCGGCGGAAAAGGCGTCCTCGAGGCGGGTCAGCCTGAGATTGGTGGCATACACCTGGACCAGGGTGACATGAATCCTGGTCTCATCCGGCTTCGGCTTCGCCATCTCGAGGTTGAGCTGGCTTCCCAGTGTCTTCAGCTGGGCGATCATCGAGTCGCCCTCGGCCCAGATCTCGATGGCCTGGGCGACGAAGCGCACCTCGCGGAACCGCCGGTAGAAGCGGGCCATGCCGGGGATGTCGTCCGGATGATTGCGGCCCCGGAGGAACCCCTCGCGCATGACCGGATAGTCCGGACGTGGCTTGTCGAGCTCGAGCCGGGCGACGCGATCCCCCTCGGGAACAGAGAGGTGGCGTACGAACGCGTCGTACTCCACGGAATCGCGGCTCTGGGCGTAACGGATGAGGTAGTAGACGGCGTCCTTCTGGGCCTTGGACCAGAGCGCCTCTCCGCCGACGTAGGCGCGGGCCGAGGAAAGGGTGTCGAACCCGACCGCCGCGATGGCGACGAGACTCGCCACGATGCCCAGAAGCAGCGCCAGGCTGAGCAGCGCCTGGCGCTCGAAGGAGGAGGTCCGGGAGGGGGCGGGCATCAGAGAGGTGGCGGCATCATCCTGTGACGGGGAAGGAAGCGGAGCCGCCGCTCCGCCTCCGCCCCCTGGAGCGCTACTGCAGCTTCCAGAATTCGACCCGGTTTTCCATGAACAGCGGTACGGCCACCAGCCCGCGGGCGGGATCGAGGCCGATATCGGCCGGCGAATTCACCCCGTTGAAGAGGCGCCGCGAGGTGCCATGCAGCAGCAGGTTGACGCTGGAATCCGCCCAACTGGTGAACACGGCTCCGCCCTGCCACGGCTCGACGCCATCCTGTCCGCCAGGTCCCGTGCCGAGCGTATCCACCTTCGCAGTCCCCGGCGTCCAGCCGAGGAGGTGGGGTCCGCCGAACGGCACCAGCACGAAGTGGCCCGCCGCCGCGTCCCAGGTGATGCCATTGGGCCGCTCCAGCCAGTCTCCGCTTGCTGCCACCGAGACTGTCCGGCCCTTGATCGCGAAGATCTGGTCCGGGCCCGGGTGCGTGGCCTGGCCCTTGGAGTCGAATTCAATACCCGTGTCGGTGATGTACAGCGTGCCGTCAGGCCCCGCCGCGATGTCATTGAGGAAATGCGCCTTCTTGCCGATCTCGACCGAAGCCACCGGCTTGCCCGACTTGCTGTCGAAGCCGCGCACGGCGTCGATATCTGTCACCCAGAGAGTGTCACCGACCAGCGCGAGCCCCTTGGGCGCGTTGAGAGTGACGCCGTTCTTCCCGGACTGGATGAAGTGCAGGCTGTCCACGCTGCCGTCCGCCTTGAGCCGGCTGATGAAGCCGTTGGCGTCCTTGACGCTGGGATTGCCGTTGATGTTGCTCACGAACCAGACACCGAGCGCGGCGTCCCAGAGGACGGACTCGGGGGTCGAGAAGCCTTCGGTCGACGTCAGCTTGCTGGGCGCCGCCGGAGTCGTCGCGGCGGCGGAATCGGGCTTGGCCACCGGAGCGGGCTTGGGACTGCACCCGCCCAGGGCGGCGAGGGCCACGAGGGTCGTCAGGATGATTCTGTCACTGCGGGTCGGCATCACGGTCGTTCTCCGGTGATCGTTGGGTCCTGGATCATGATTTGACGTACAGCTCGCCGCCCCGGCTCCTGAACTCGGCCGACTTCTGCTCCATTTCGGCGGCGTAGGCGCGGACGTCGTGGGTAATCTGCATCGAACAGAACTTGGGGCCGCACATCGAGCAGAAGTGGGCCACCTTGGCGCCCTCGGCGGGGAGGCTCTCGTCGTGGTAGGCGCGGGCCGTCACCGGATCGAGGGCCAGGTTGAACTGGTCCTCCCAGCGGAACTCGAACCGGGCCTTCGAGAGCGCATCGTCCCGCTGGCGCGCGCGGGGATGTCCCTTGGCCAGGTCCGCCGCGTGCGCCGCGATCTTGTACGCGATCACCCCGGCTTTCACATCATCCCGGTCGGGCAGGCCCAGGTGCTCCTTGGGCGTCACGTAGCAGAGCATGGCGGTCCCGTACCAGCCGATCATGGCTGCGCCGATGGCACTGGTGATGTGATCGTACCCCGGGGCGATGTCGGTGGTGAGGGGGCCGAGCGTATAGAATGGCGCCTCCTGGCACCACTCGAGCTGCTTGTCCATGTTCTCCCGGATGAGGTGCATCGGGATGTGTCCCGGCCCCTCGTTCATGACCTGGACATCGTGCTCCCACGCGATCCGGTTGAGTTCGCCCTGGGTCCGGAGCTCGGCGAACTGCGCCTCGTCATTGGCGTCCGCGATCGAGCCGGGCCGCAGCCCGTCACCCAGCGAGAACGAGACGTCGTACGCCGCCATGATCTCGCAGATTTCCCGGAAGTGGGTGTAGAGAAAGCTTTCCTGGTGGTGCGCCAGGCACCACTTGGCCATGATCGACCCGCCTCGGGACACGATCCCGGTGACCCGGTTGGCGGTGAGCGGCACATAGCGGAGCAGCACCCCCGCGTGCACCGTGAAGTAGTCGACTCCCTGCTCCGCCTGCTCAATCAGCGTATCCCGGTAGACCTCCCACGTCAGGTCCTCCGCCGCACCGCCCACCTTTTCTAGCGCTTGATAGATCGGCACCGTCCCGATCGGCACCGCCGCATTGCGGATGATCCACTGGCGGGTGGCGTGGATGTCGCGCCCCGTCGAAAGATCCATCACCGTGTCGGCACCCCAGAGCGTGGCCCAGCGCAGCTTGTCCACTTCCTCCTCGATGGAGGAACGAACGACGCTGTTGCCGATGTTGGCGTTGATCTTGACGTGGAAGCCGCGGCCGATGATGACCGGCTCAAGCTCGGGGTGATTGATGTTGGCGGGAATGATGGCGCGGCCCCGGGCCACCTCGGCCCGGACGAATTCGGGCGGGAGCCCTTCCCGGAGAGCCACGAATTCCATTTCAGGGGTGATTTCCCCGCGGCGCGCGTAGCGCAGCTGGGTCACGGCACCGTTGCCCCGGTATACCGGGCGCAGGAGTGATTCCGGAATCGAGGCCGATGGGCGGGTCGAGAATCGAGGGTCGAGGGTCGAGGAGTCCGTGAATCGTGACTCGTGACCCTCGACCCTGCTCACATCCCGCTCCAGGATCCAGGACTGCCGGATTCCCGGCAAGCCCTGCCGGACGTCCGTGCCCTGGGGGCCGCTGGTGTCGTACACCCGGAGTGGCGGCTCTCCGCCGGTGAGTGCGATCTCTCTCATGGGGACCCGAATCCCGCGGGGGCCCTCCAGGTACACCTTGTGGCTTCCGGGAAAGGCATCGGCGAAGCCGGTGCCGGTGGAATCAGAGGGGGGAGCAGGAATGGATCGGGTTGCCATGGTCGAACTCCGCAGCGTGCGGCGACCGGCAGGAACGGGTGCAACCAGCACCGCACTCCCTACGCCGGTATGAGCCGGGTCAGGTTCCAAGGGTGACTTCTCAATCGGGTGAAGCCCGATTGAGAAGTCACCCCGAGGGGAGTTCACTCCCCGAGGGATCCCTTGGCAACCGGGCCGCCGATGCCCCTGGCGGTCCGCTGAATCGAACCTGACTGCCCCCCGGGGTCAATCCCGCCTCCGCAGGGGCCGCGCAGGGATGGTGCTTGTGACGAAAAGGTACAAAGGTGCGCGACGCGTCGACTCATGTTCGGCACGTCGATTGCCGATAGGAAATACAGGAGCGAAGGAAACCCCGATACGGGAGTGGTCTCTGAGCACTACGGGCGAGTGGGTTAGGGGAAACTTCGAGGGGGCGCAGACCTGGCTGGAAGGCCGGGGGGCAGGTCAGTGCGCCGCATCACCAGTGTAGGTCGCGAGAGCGCCACACCGCCGATGCATCGCCCCCGCGAACCCGAAGGAACGCGGGGGCGAATCGTTTTCAGGCGGCGGTACGCAGCGAAAGGCAGCAGGTCATGGTCAGGACAGGCGGCAAGCTCATCATCACCGGACTCCTCGCGCTCGCCACGACGGGCGGGGCGGCGGCGCGTGTCTCCCGGGCCGAGCCGGTGGTGAGTGTTGTGTCCGCGGATACACTGCGCGACGTGGCCGTGGCCGTGTATGACTCGGTGCACCCGACGATCTACGTCAACGAGCGCCGGATGCAGGAGTTCGATCCCGGGATCCGGGCCTTCTTCCTGGCGCACGAGTACGCGCACATCCGCCTGCACCACACGCGATCGTACGCGCTGCAGGCGTCGCTCACCGAGCGCCACCGCACCATCATGGCCCGCGAGCTGGAGGCCGATTGCGCGGCGGCGGCAACGCTCGGGCGGACCGACCGTGATGCCGTGGTGGCGGCCGCCCGTTTCTTCGCCGAGATGGGACCCTTCCGCTACGACCGGGAACACCCCTCCGGCAGCCAGCGCGGGGCGAAGATTCTCTCCTGCCTCCAGGCCCCGGAGACCGTCGCGACGCACTGAGTTGCCCGCAACCTGCGGGGAATCCACATTGCATCATGGTCTTCCGCGCCCGTCTCCGCTCGCTGGCGCTGACCGCCCTCCTGCTCGCGACAGCAGCCGGCGCGGCCCGGGCCCAGGGGCTGCACCTCATTCCGGGTGTCCCGGAAATTCCCGACGATGATCTCCAGGACGTCGCGCTGGCCCAGGTGGACCGGGCCGATCCCGTCATCTACTACAACCCCGCCCGCTTCCAGCGCTACGGCCCCGACCTGGCCAACTTCTTCCTGGCCCACGAGTACGGGCACGTCGCGCTGCACCACACGCAGGTGGGCCTCGAACATCTCTCCGACGACGATCGTGACGCCGCCCAGCGCAGCCAGGAACTGGCGGCCGATTGCTGGGCGGCCGGCCACATCGGCCGCGATCACCGCACCGCCATCGAGGCGGCCATCCGGTTCTTCACCCGCCTCGGCCCGTTCCGCTTCGACCGGGTCCATCCCACCGGCTCGCAGCGCGCGGAACGGCTGCTGGCCTGCCTGCCGCCGGATGACGGCGGAGGGCTGGTCCAGCGCGATGGCGATACCGGCGTCGAGACCGGCCCGGTGAGCGGTGAGCCGCGCGCGGTGAGGGTCGAGGTGCGCACCGGAAGTCTGAGCGAGGACGCCACCGGGCGGGAGATCCGGATCTGGTTCGACGGCCGTCCGGCCGGCCGCCTGTCCAACATGCGGCTGCCCCTCTCGCTGGAAGTGCCCGGTCTCTCGGCGGGCGTCCACAGCTACCGGATGCAGCTCGACCTGTTTTCGCTGGATGAACTGCAGCAGTTCCGCGCGGTGGGGAGCATCGAGGGACGGGGCTACGTGGCCGTGGCCGATGGGGACGTCTTCCTGGTGCGCTGGGCCCGCGGCAAGCCGCCGGTACTCGAACTGGTCGGCCGCACCGCGACCGGCGCCGGCCGCTGAGCCTCAATCGCTCAGCGCGTCGCGAATTCTGCCGGCCAGCTCCTCCGGAGTGAACGGCTTGGCCAGGAACCGGCGCCCCAGGTTCAGCACTTCATCCTGCACACTTGCCATGCCGGTATACCCGGAGATGTAAAGCACGCGGATGCCCGGCCGCTCCTGGCCGATCAGCGACACGAACTTGGTTCCGCTCATGCCGGGCATGACGACGTCGGTCACCACCAGGTCGATGGCGCCCGGCACCTGCTTCGATGTGGCCAGCGCCTCCAGTCCATTGCCCGCCACGAGCACCCGGTAGCCCAGCTGGCGCAGCTGGCGCTGCACCATCTCGCGCACCGGCGCCTCATCTTCGACCAGCAGGATCGTTTCGGTGCCGCCCCCGGGGGGCGGGCCCCCCGGGGTATCCGGGATTTCCTCCGCGTGCTGGATGGCCTCCGGCAGCAATACATCGAACCGGGTGCCGTGTCCCGGCGCGCTCTCGACCTGGATCTGCCCTCCGCTCTGCTGCACCGTGCCGTACGCCATGGCCAGGCCCAGCCCCGTGCCCTTCCCCAGCTCCTTGGTGGTGAAGAACGGCTCGAAGATGCGGGCCTGCGTCTCGGGATCCATGCCCGAACCGGTATCCGAGACCGACAGCCGCACGGCCCCCCCTGCACGGCCCGCGAGGCTGCCCGGCGGGGCCATGCCGGTTTCGATGGTGAGGCGACCCCCTTCGGGCATCGCGTCGCGCGCGTTTACCGCGAGATTGACCAGCACCTGCTCGAGCTGGCCGGGATCGGCGACCGTGCGGCCGAGGCCGGGCGCGAGGTTCATGACCAGCTCGATGTCTTCACCGATGACGCGCGCCAGCATCTTGTGGACGCCGGTGACGATCTCGTTGAGATCGACGATCCGCGGTTCCAGCACCTGCTTGCGGCTGAAGGCCAGCAGCTGGCGGGTGAGCCCCGCCGCCCGGCGACCCGAGGCGCGGATCTCCCTGAGATCTTCTTCCAGCGGGTGCCCCTCGTTGACCTGGGTAAGCGCCAGCTCGGCATGACCCAGCAGTGAAGTCAGAATGTTGTTGAAGTCGTGCGCGATGCCGCCGGCCAGGCGGCCCATCGCCTCCATCTTGGTGGCCTGCCGGAGCTGTTCCCGGCTTTCCGCCAGCAGGCGCTCGGCCTCGCGCTGCTCCGTCACGTCGGTGATCGCTCCGATCATGCGCAGCGCGCGGCCATCGGGCGTGCGCACGATGGACCAGGCCTGGTCCACCACCATGGCGTACTCGCCAGACTTGCGGCGGAACCGGTACTCGGCGCGCCAGTGCCGGGCATCGCCCTCGAGGACCGCGTGGAACGAAGCCACGGCGCGGGCCCGGTCCTCGGGATGGATCCGCTCCGACCAGGCCTCGAGCATCGGCGAGAGTTCCTCGGGATTCCAGCCGAAGACGCGGGTGAGCCCCTCGCTCCACCAGGAGTTGGGCCCTTCGCGGTCCCACTCCCACACGACGTCGCTGGTGGCGTTGGCCACGATCTCGTAGCGATCGCGACTGCGCTGGCTCTGGGCCTCGGCTTCGCGCCGCTCGGTGACGTCGCGGGCGTTGAGCAGGAATCCCTCGATGCCCGGGGTATCCGGCAGATAGCGCCCCACGCTCTCGAGCACCCGCCAGCTGCCGTCCGGCCGCCGGATCCGCACGATCGCCGTCACGATGGCGCCGGGCTCGGCCAGCCCGCGGCGCAGCGTGTCCCGGAGCCGCGGCCGGTCATCCTCGTGGAGAAACTCGGTCACCGGCCGGCCCACCAGTTCCTCCTCCTTCCAGCCGAGGATGCGGGTCACCGAGGGGCTCTGATACCGGATGGTGCCGGTGTGGTCGAGGATGGTGACGAAATCCGAAGCCTGGGCCAGCATCGCCTCGAGATACTCTTCGCGGCGGCGCGCCTCCTCGACCTGGTTGAGCTCCTGGCTGATGTCCCGCACCACCGAAACTCCGGCGGTGCGCCCCCGCCAGCTCAGCCGACGGATCGAGATGGTGACCGGGAACAGCCGGCCGTCCTTCGACCGGTGCCAGCGCAAGGGAACGGTGAGCCCGCCGCTGTCGATGCCTTCCTGGATGGCGCCGCGGGTGCGCTCCGGCTCGGCGCTGAGGTCGAGCGTGGTGAGCTGGAGCAGTTCGGCGCGGGTATAGCCATAGTGCTGCTCGGCGGCCAGGTTGGCGTCGAGGATCCGGTTGGTGCCCGCCTCGTGCAGGAAGATCGCTTCCGAGACCCCTTCGAAGACCAGCTGGTAGCGCTCCTCCTCCTCGCGCAGGGACTCGATGTCCTCCCGCCGTACCGAGAGATCCTCGAAGATGGAAATGATCCGGGTGAGCTCGCCCGAATCGTCCCGCACGGGGGTGAGGCTCAGCCGCAGGTCCACCAGGCTGCCGTCCTTGCGGGATCGCTGAACGTGCACGCCCTGGATGGGTTGGCCATCGCGGAGGTGCCGGAACAGCGCGGCGGATTCGGTGGCCGCCTCGGGCTGCACCACCGGCATGGCGCGCCCCAGCACCTCGTCCGCCCGCCAGCCGAAGATCCGCTCGGCGGCGGGATTCCAGGCGGTGACCCGCTGCTCGCCATCGAGCGCAACCAGCCCGAACGGGGCCAGCTCGAACAGCACCCGCTGTACCTCCCCCGTCAGCCGCTGGTGACCGATCGCCGCTTCGCGCTCGATCACCGACGCGGCAAGGACCAGTCCGGTGGTGGCAAAGACCGCGAGGGAAACGGCAAACCGCGCGATCACCGGGCTCAGCGAGAGGTCGCCGAGGCCGAGTTCGAGGAGCGGGCCGAAGCGCACGGAGAGCAGGCAGAGCGCGGCGACGCAGAGCGTGAGCAGTGTGGCGCCGTGCTGGTGCCCGCGGCTCGCTCCCCAGATCACGCAGACCATGAGCAGGGCGGGCATGCCCAGGCGAGGGAATCCGGGCAGGAGCCAGGCGGCCAGCGCCGCCAGCAGCACGGTCGTGGTGATCAGTGCGGCGGCTTCGAGCGGCCGGTCGGCGAGCGGGGGGCGTGACGGCGCCGGGCGGCTCCACACCAGGCAGAGCGGGGCCACCACCATGATCCCGAGGAGGCGCGCCGCGAACCAGGTCCACCAGGTCTCGAACGGCGTGGAGAATCCGCCGCTCACCTCCCGGCCGGCGATCAATGCGATCAGGCCGAGGGAGGCCGTGAGCAGCGAAAGCAGCAGCGCCGAGCCCGCCAGCGTCCACACATCGCGCACCCGCTCGAGCGTGGGCCGGAATCCGAGTCGCGGCAGCAGCCGGGCGCCGAGCACCGGTTCGAGCACGTCGGCCGCGACCAGCGCGGCGACGACCAGGGGCGGATGATCGGTCGTGGCCCAGATGAGGAACGAACCCATCGCGAGGCCAGGCCAGTAGCCGGGACCGCCCAACGACATCACCGCCAGTCCCAGTCCGGCCGGGAGCCAGAGCGGAGGAATGCCACCGGCGGGAATGGCGAAGAGCAGGCTCAGCCTTGCCGCCGCGGCATACGCCACGGCCAGGCCAATCAGGGCGAGCGGGCGGGAAACGGGGAAGCGGCTCATCGGGACAGCGGGCGAAGGCCGTGGGATCTCAGGCCTGCGCCTCGGGTTTCGGGGGGCCTGAACCGTTGATGAGGACGCGCTGATGCGAGCTCTCCCGCATCATGGTGCAGAACGTGGTGACGATATCGGGATCGAACTCCATCGAGGCCTTTTCCTCGAGGTAGTTGAGGGCAATCTCGCTGGGCCAGGCCTCGCGGTAGGGGCGATTGGTACAGAGGGCATCGTACACGTCGCAGACGTGGACCAGCTTGCTGGCGTAGTGACACTCGCGGCCGAAGTGAAAGTGGGGGTAGCCGTCGCCGTTGAGCATGATGTGGTGCTCGTAGGCCACCACGGCCGCCAGCTCCATCCCCTTCTGGCGGTCGAGGAGGATGCGGGCGCCGTCCACCGGGTGGCGGCGCATGACCTCGCGCTCGTTGTCGGTAAAGGCGCCCGGCTTCACCAGGATTTCATGCGGGATCCGCACCTTGCCGAGGTCGTGCATCAGCCCCGCGGTGCCCAGCGCGCGCACCAGGCCGCTGCCGAGCTCCAGGTGTTCTCCCAGCGCCATGGCCAGCACGGCCACATTGCTCGCGTGGGTGGTGGTGTACTGGTCGAATTCCTTGAGCTGCAGCAGCGGCATGAACATCTGCCCCTGGCTGTGCATGGCCACCGCCAGCGAGCGGACGACCGCTTCGGCCTCGAGCAGCGGCAGCGAGTCGGTCTGCTGTACCTGTTCGTGCAGCCAGTTGATGGTCTCGACCTCTTCGTCCAGCGCGTAGCTGATGGTGGCGGTGGCCGCCCCCTGGCTCAGCAGTGCCGCCTCCTCGCCGGCCCGGACCTGGATCGGGCCATAGCGGATCTTTCCCTCCCGCATCTGCCGGATCTCGGCGGTGTCCACCTGCTGCTGGGCCAGCCGCTGGCAGAGGTCGAGCAGGAAATCGGCGAACTCCTCGCGCGGCACCGGGGATTCGAACTCCATACGCTGCACCTGGACCTTCGCCAGACGTTCGCCCCACTCCCAGTCCTTGAGCTGGCGCAGCACCTCGGGGCCGTAGACCACATCGCCCTCGAGGAAGTTGAAGCGCGGCCTGGGATCCTGCTCCAGCAGGCGGTTGAGCGCGTCGAACGCCGTGTCCACCGAGCGCTCGCGCGCGGGGTGGCCCGGCGTGTAGAGCGTCGCCGTGGCCAGCGCCTGGCCCACGGCGGTGAGGAAGCGGAAAGCATCGCTCATGCGCCGACCGCCCCCTTGGCGGCGGCGCGCACGTCGGGATCGGTGCTGGCGTCGGCCAGCTTGAGCACCGGAACGACCAGCGGGTCATCCTTCCAGCGCACGGCCAGCACCCCGAGGATGGCCAGCAGTTCCGGGGAGCGGGGCGCGAGGCGGGACCGGCGGAACCAGCCACCCTTGATCACCGCGTGACTCAGCAGCCAGCTCCGCACACTCGGCGTCCGCAGCCCCGTGAGGGCCCGGATCCCGAGCGCGCGAACCTCGGGATCGCGGCTGCGGTCGTTGAGCAGTGTCATCAGGCGGGTCACCGCGCTGGGGGGGCAGGACTCCGACACCGCGGCCAGCCCCATGCGGAGAATCTGGTCGTCCTCGTCCGCCAGCGCCCGGCCGATCCCGTCTTCGCGCTGGGCCGGATTGCGGATCAGCAGCTTGATCGCCTCGCGGCGCACCCGGCCGTCGGTGTGATCGGCATAGCTGACCGGCGTAAAGCCGCCGGGCAGTTCGGGCAGCGTGCCCAGCAGGGCCAGCATGTTGCGCTGCACGAACCAGGGCGCCGAGACCAGCCGCGGCACGACCAGCGGCCCGATGCCGGGACCCAGGGCCGACAGGCGGGTCAGGAGCCGGCGGCGGACGGCGCGGCTGTCCGCGACTTCGAGCGCCTCGAGCATCGGTTCGGCGGCCGCCATGCCCATGCGGGTCAGCAGCCGGTCGATGCCCTGGGGGTCCTGCTGCTCGTGGAGCAGGAGCCGGCGCACACAGTGCGGCGTGGCCAGGTGCGCCCAGCAGGCCTCGATATCCTCGGCGGATGCCACGGGCGGCGGCCGGTCGAGCAACTCGATCAGGTTGCCGGTCTGCAGCCGCTCGATCATCTCGTCCATGGCGTGCCAGGTGGCCTCTCCCACGAACCCCACCTCGAGCGAAGTCTGCACCACCCGCAGGCCCTCTCCCGGGTCGTCCACATCCGGACGCTCGGGAAGGTCGTGGCCCGCGCGCGACAGCCGCTCCAGCACCGCCGTATAGCCGCCCGGATTGGGATCGGCCAGCGTCCAGCCGGTGACCAGCTGCTGCACCACGTCGCGCAGCGCGCCCTCGGCGCGGATCTTCACGGGCCCCTCGATTTCGACATTCTGGGCCAGCTTGCCGAGGATGCGGAGCAGGGCGTGCGAGATGGTCTGCTGGCTCGATCCGCTGGCCGCCTTGAGCAGATCGAGTACCGCGCGCACGGGCAGGACCGGTGCTGTGTCGAGCAGGAGCTGGCGCCGCTGGGAAATGTCCGCGCCGGTTTCGAGCAGCCGGTTGAGCACCTCGGGCTTGAGCTCGCCCAGCAGCGCCGCCACCCGGTTGCGCAGCATCGTGGCCGCGGCTCCTTCGGCCACCTTGAGCTCGCGGCCCAGCTCGAGCAGATAGCTGACGATCACCCGGTCGTAGCTGGCGTTCTCTCCGCGCCGGTTGATCTCGCGCGCCACCACCGTCGGGTCGAGGCTCTCATCGCTCTGGCCATCGGACCCGGTGCCGATCAGCGCCGCCGCCGCGAGCGAAAGCCAGAGCTCCTGGCCGCGGCCAAGCTGCTCGGGGGGCGGGGCCCCGTCCTCCGCGATGGAGAGCTGGTCGAACGCCATCGGCACCAGCTTGACGTGCGCGTAGCGATTGAGCTCCTCGGCAGGACGGAGTCCGAGCGGCTTGGTCTCCGCCAGCGGCTCCGGCCCCAGGATGGTGAGCACCTCGCCCAGCTCGGTGGCTTCGATGCCCACCATGAGGCGGATGGCGCCCAGCTGCTGGCGGTGCAGCCGCTGCGCCAGCTCGCGCAGCACCGGATTGGCGGGATCGGTGGCGACACCCTCGATCAGCAGCTGCTGGCGGGAGATGCCGATCGAGAGCAGCTCGCGGTCGCGCAGCAGGTCGGCCAGGCGGTCCAGCACCGACTCGAGCGCGGTGGCGAGCGAAGGATGTCCTGGCGGGTAGGTGGCGTGCTTGTGGAGAGCGATCGAAAACTGTACCAGGAAGACGGACAGCTCCCGCGATAGGACGGTGCGCTCGTCAGCGGCGGGGAGCCGACTCACAGACGGCGGAACGCCACTCGAGAGAGCCGCGCCAGCAGCGACATGGAGAACTCCGGGAAGGCCCGCCCAGCCAGGCAGCCCCGTACCGCGGCCGCCTGACGGAACGATTCTCCAACTTAGTGCTGTTGGGGAGTTTACGAAACGGGGGAGGGACTCAGTCTTTGGCGCGGTCGATGTACTCGCCGAGGATCGGGTTGACCCGGATCCGCTCGCCGTTCTGGATGAATTCGGGGACGTTCACCGTGACCCCGTTGTCCAGTTTGGCCGGCTTGGTGGAAGAGGTCTTGGTGGCGCTCTTCATCGGCGGACTGGTCTCCACCACCTCGAACGTCAGCGTGTTGGGCATCACGATCCCGATCGGCCGGCCCTGGTAGAACTCGGCATTGATCTTCATGCCGCCGGTCATCCACTTCGCCGAGTCCCCCAGCGCGTCGGAATCCAGCTCAAGCTGGTCGAAGTTCTCGGTGTTCATGAAGTGGTAGGAGTCCCCCGCCGAATAGAGGAACTCGAGCTCGTGGGCCTCGAGGACGGCCTGCTCCACCGTGTCGGTGGACCTGAACCGGTGCTCGAACTGGTTGCCCGTCTTGAGGTTACGAAGCTTGGCCTGCACCATCGCCCGGAGATTTCCGGGGGTGTGATGATGGAAGTCCATGACCCGGCAAGGCGCACCCTCGTAGACCAGGGTCATGCCCTTCCGCATTTCCGAAGCGATGATTGCCATTGCTGCCCACCGTGCAAATGTTGAATGTCCCGGGACTTGGCCAGCCTCGAGGGGCTGGAAATCCGTTCGCGCGGGGGACAACATAACCGGGGGAGCGCCGGGCTGGGAGGAGGGTGCTACATTGACCGATCAACTGTACCGGAGCCCGATAATGACCCGCAGGGAACCTTTCCTCGCTGCCGCGCTCGTCCTGGCCTTCGCCGCCGCGGCGGCCGCCCAGCAGCCGGCCAAAGACCCCATCGGCAATGGCCGGCCGCTCAGCGCATGGGTCGCCGAGCTCAAGGGCGAGTCCCCCGAGACCCGGCACGATGCGGCCTACGAAATCGCCTGGATGGGCCCCGCGGCGGCGAGCGCGGTGCCCGCGCTGATCGAGGCGCTCAACCGCCCCGACGAGAAGCCCACCGTGATCTATCCGATCGAAGTGGCGCTGCGCGAGATCGGGCCCGCGGCCTCCGCGGCGATCCCTTCGCTCGAGAAGATGGAAGATCATTTCAATGACGACGTGGCCCACATGGCCAGGCAGGCCATCCGCGCCATTCAGGGCGAGCGGCTGCCGTTCAACGCGGTGCAGGACACGGCCAGAGGAACGCAGGTACCGACGGGGAAACCCTAGAAAGACGGGTGGACGGGTAGACGGGTAGACGGGTAGAAACGAAAACTGCGGAGAGAGGAGAGAGGAGCTCATTGAGCAATCGGGTTCCTCTCTCCTCTCTACTTTCTCCTGCGGTTCAGGATCCGATGCGGAACAGGTAGCTCATCTTGAGGAAGAAGCCGTCCGACTGGCGGCTCAGGTTGTTGAAGCGGAAGGACTCGGGGTCGTCCATCAGGCGGCCGTAGCCCAGGAAGAACACCGTACCCGGATTGGGCTGCACCGAGAGCAGGGCATCCACCCGGAAGCTGTTGTTCACGTACGGCGCCTGCTTGGTGAGCGTGCCGTTCCCGTCGGGCAGCAGGATCGCCGCTCCGCCGTGCCGGTCGTCCCGCAGGCTATCCACTTCGCTGGCCACGTACTCCCCCACCAGCCGCACGAAGATCGGCCGCGCCACCTGGTATTCCAGCTTGGCCCGCGGAATCCGGAACCGGCCCACCAGGCTCCCGTCGAGCGGCCGCTTGTACTGCACCTGCTGGTAGTCGAGCGACAGCCGCAGCTGATCGGTGGGCCGGATCTGGGTATGGGCCTCGATGAAGAAGAAATCGGTCGGCTGCCACTGGAAGAAATCGTCGTCGCTGCCCCAGAGGATGAAGGCGTTGGCCGACAGGTGCTTGAGCTCGGGAGTATTGAAGCGGACGAACCAGTCCAGGTTGTCGATGGCGGGCACGGGATCGAACGGCACCGTGTCCACCACGCCCCCGGCGAGGTGACGCTCGATGTGGGCGCCCTGGAGCAGCTGCGGGTCGTATTCGAAGGTCTCGATGAACACGCCGGCTCCCACACCCCAGCCGCCGCGGAGCCCGGCCTGGGTCTCGATGTGGAGCTTGCGCTCGAGCGAGGAGTTGCCGGAGACGAAATCGTGGTAGTTCCAGATGCCGTCGAGCAGGATGTCGGTGTCGAGGCGCTCGAGCCCGCCTCCCTGCTTGCCGTAGGCGCTGAGCCGGTGATCCAGCGCGAGGTGCGCGATCCCGGGGCGCGAAACGAATCCGGTCTGCGCCTGGAACTGCTCGCTCATTCCGTTGAGCAGGTAGTTCATGCCGAAGGTGTGGCCGTTCCGCACGAATCGTCCCTGCCAGACCGGGCCGGTCACCGCCTCGCCGGCGGTGCGGGTCACGCTGCCGCCACCCTGGAAGGTGAGGTTGTAGATCTTGGCGAAGCCGAGCCGGGTATCGATGGCGGCGACCCGGTTGTAGTCGTCACCATCCTCGCGGTCGGTGGCCGCGACGCCCACGCGCGACAGCGTGCCCACGTTCTGCTGCAGGCGGATGGCCAGCGTGGAGGGATTGCTGCCGGTAAGCGACCCGACCTGCTTGTCGACCGCCGCGAGCATCCCGATGTTGGTGCCCCCGCTCGTGCCGGTGAACTTGAGCGCTCCCCAGGGCTGCACCACCCGCCGGGTGTAGATCAGCTGGTTGGGCGTGCTGAACTGCTCCAGCCCGTCGAGGAAGAAGGGGCGTTTCTCCGGCACGAAGTTGGCCGCCCGCGGATCGAACACAATCTGGCTGGCGTCGGATTCGATCTGCGAGAAATCGGGGTTGGCAGTGGCGTTGAGCGAGAGGCTGTTGGTCACCCCCCAGCGCACCGTCCCGCCGAAGTTGGGCCCGTCGCCATTGTA
>DATEHG010000241.1:0-5620 GCA_035279705.1 Gemmatimonadales bacterium | reverse complement strand
CCCGCCAGCAGTACGCCTGCCTTCACCAGCTCTTCGTTGAACTTGCCCATCTCGGCCAGCATCTCGGAGCTGGGGAGCTTGCCGGCCTCGGAATTCTTCGTCGCCTTCACGATGACCATGAACCGCATGGGAGTCTCTCCTTATATAGAGTAGGAAGGACGCCGGCTCTCTTTCTCCCGGCTCCTGCAATGACGACGTTCGGCGCACAGGGAAATCGACACCCCGCGGGGGCGATTCGGAAGCCACGGCTAACTGCCTGTGACAGAGACGGTTAGTAGGTGACCTCGAGGACCTTGGATTACTTGAAATGAGAATGGGGACCCGATACCGGATCCCCATTCCTGGGCAGAGCCCCTTTCCCGTGGGCTACTTGCGGGTCCGCTCCGGCGCGGGCAGCTCATTCGGGTTGCCGTTGGCAGCGCCGCCGGCATCGAGCACGCCGCCGCGGGTCACCAGCTGCGCGGCCAGCACCGTCTGGATCACGCTGGCGATGTTGCTGGTCGTGACCTGTGCCGCGCCTCCACCATCGCCGGCGATGGTCACCAGCTTGGCTTCGGCCAGCGCGTTGGCGATGACCGGCGCGATCTGCGGAAGCATCTCGATCTGGCGATAGCGGAAGTACGCCTCGCCGCCCGCCTCGATGGCCTGGTTCACCTTCTGAATGCTCTCGGCCGTGGCCTCGGCCAGACGGCGGATCCGGATGGCATCGGCATCGGCGGCCGCTTCGGCTTCGATCCGTACTCGAGCCGCGTCCGCCTTGGCCTGCGCGATCTGGGTCGCGTCCAGTTCTGCCTCACGCTGGACGCCGGCGGCCGCCTGCCGCTTGGCCTCCGCCTGCGCGATGAGCGCCGCATTGGACGCGCGTGTCTGCTCCAGCTCCCGCTGCTTGTCCGAAATGGCCCGTTCGGCGTCGAGCTGCGCCTCCTTCGCTCTGCGGGACTGGTTGGCCGCGACAATCTCCGCGTTGGCCTGCGCCTCGGCAGCCGACTGGCGGCGCCGGGCATCGGCCACTTCGGACTGGACGACCTTGATGTTGAGCGAATTGAAGATCAGCCCGAGATCCGTGAGTTCGCGCGAGCACGCCTTGCGGATGATCACGGCAAGCGGGTCGTCATCATCCTCGATCACGCTGACCTCACCACCACCCGTTGCCACAGGTACCACGGCAACGGGTTTCACCGGAATCTCGGCGTGCCGGTTGGCGGCGAGCGCCCCAGCGCTCGGCGCCGCCTTGGCGGAGAAGAGCTGGTCGTGGGTCAGCAGGTTAATGGCCCGCCGGCCGGAGCTCGAGAGCAGGTCCGTCAGCGTGTTGAGCTGGTCGGCGTCGCCCTTGGAGAAGAACCGGTTGGCCGCGGTCTTGATGAGGGTATCGGTGTCCCCGACGGAAACGATGGCACTCGCCAGCACGCGCACCTTGATAGGCCGGGGAGTCCCGGAGTCATCGATATCCGCGGTCTGGTCGGTGATGTCCAGGTCGACGTTGATCACCTTGCTCGAGATCGTGGTCCCGGTGGTGAGCAACGGAATTTCCTTCGACTTGCCGGGGCCGCGGTAGATGACCGTGCCTCCGGCCAGCCAGCTCACCAGCCGGATATTGCCCGCCTCCACCGAGCGCAGAAAGCTCGCCACGATCAGCGGCACGACGAACAGGACGAAGAAGACGACGCCGGCGATCAGGGCCTAGCCAGAAAGGTCCGACATCTGATGTGCACTCCGAATCGAATGGTCGGCGGCAAGGCACCACCCGGCGGACGCCGGGAAGTCTGGCCGCGAAATCGGGTAGCAGGGGGATTCTAAGGTACCGAGACGATGCAGCGGTTCCGCGCGGCATCGACCTCCTCGATGCGCACACGATCACCGGCCCGGACTTTCCGCCCGGCGGTGCGATCGATCTCGGTCAGCGTGCCGAGTACCTGCACGACCTGGCCATCCACCTCGACGGCGACGAGGCCCTGGCCTTCCCGGTCGAAGCCCGTCACGGCGGTGGCGTCGTCGGTGACGCAGTTCTCGAGCGTCGTGGCCGGGTTGGAGGCGAAGCGCAGCAGGAAATTCCAGAGGGGAGCTACCAGCAACCGCTCGAACAGGATCCCGCCGCAGACCGCCGCGATGAGGAGCAGCACACCATCAAGGAAGGAACGGAGCAGCATCCCGGCCAGGCCAAACCCGAGGAGGGCGCTGAACAGGAGGCGGGGGGAAAGCAGTGCCAGCGCCGCGTCGGCCACGTGCTGCCAGGTGCCTTCGCTGCGGGCGGGGGCGTGTCCAGCCTTGCCGCGGGCGTGACCGCGGGCGGTGCTGCGGCCGGCCCGGATTCCCCCGGCCTTGGCCGTATGACCATGGCCGCCAGCATGATGGCTCACGCTGTTGAGCCCCATCGCCGACAGGCCGACACCACCCAGCAACAGACTGAAGGTGTAGAGATCCATTTGCTCCGGCCGGAGGCCGCCCTCGCTGGGCGAACCGCCTTGACGCCGGACACCGAACATACGCGGTTCGAATTTCGGGACAACTTCGACGTTGCAGGCCGTGAAACGCGACTCGAACCGGTCGCTCACGGGGTGCCCGGGCCGGGATCCCGCCACTGCCGGATCCGGGGATTGACAGGAAGGGGGGTGTGTTGAATATTCAGCACTGCTGAAATCTCAGCACAGGCGGGCAGGCGGGCAGGCGGGCAGGCGGGCAGGCGGGCAGGCGGGCAGGCGGGCAGGCGGGCAGGCGGGCAGGCGGGCAAGCGGGCAGGCGGGCGACCAACCGACGAACCGACGAACCGAGACCGGAAGGGAAGATCGACCATGGCCAAACGGGCCGAGAGCGAAGATCTGAGCCGCCGCGAGCGCCAGGTCATGGAAATCCTTCACCGCCGCGGCGAGTCGACGGTGAGCGAGATCATGCAGGCGCTGCCCGATCCGCCGACCTATTCGGCGGTGCGGTCAATTCTCCGGATCCTGGGCGAGAAGAAGCTGATCGCCTTCCGGGAGGACGGTCCGCGCTACGTGTACTCGCCGGCCAAACCGACCGATGTGGCCCGTGATGACGCCCTGGCGCACGTGGTACAGACGTATTTCGCCGGTTCCACCGAGGAAGCGGTCACGGCGCTGCTCAAGCTCTCCGACACCAAGCTCTCCGATCCCGAGATTGGCCGCCTGCGCGAGAAGATCCGCCGTGCCCGTCTCGACGAGAACTGAGGCACCATGACGACCTCCTCTCTCGAGCCGCTGATTTCCGGAGTTGCCGGCGTCATACCGGCGGTAGTCATGCTCGTCAAGATGACCTGCGTGCTCCTGGCCGCGCTGGCCGCGACGCAGCTTATGCCGAAGGCGCCGGCCGGCGCGCGCCACCTGGTCTGGCTGGTGTCGGTCGCCGCCCTGCTGCTGTTGCCGGCGGTTGCCCGGTGGGCGCCGCTGCGTCTGCCCCTGCTCCCGAGCACCATGGCCTCCGCATCGGGGATAGCGGAAGTCACCACGCCGCTGAGTGCGCCGGCCGCTTCCGTCAGCGGTGCTTCGCTCCAGGGCGAGCAGCCCCCGAAGAGCCTGCCGCCGGCCTCCACGGTCGCTTCGTCACCTTCGGCCTGGAGCATCGGCACCTGGCTGCTGGCGATCTGGGGCGCTGTCGCCGCCGCGCTGCTGCTCCGCCTGCTCTATGGCGCCTGGTCGGTGCGCCGGATCGTCCGTCGGGGCCTCCCGCTGGAGCATCCGAACTGGCAGACGCCGCTCTACGAAATCGCCGACCGGATGGAGCTCGAAGGCGCCCCGCACCTGCTGCAGAGCGACGAAGTGAAGATGCCGTTCGCCGCGGGGCTGTTCGAGACCTGGATCGTCCTCCCGGCGGAAAGCGAAGGCTGGTCCGCCGAACGGCGGAGCGCCGTGCTCATCCACGAGCTGGGCCACGTGCGCCGGCGCGATCTCATCGGCCACACCCTCGGCCGCATTGCCTCCGCGCTCTACTGGTTCCATCCGCTGGTCTGGACCGCGGCGCGGAATCTCCGCGCCGAGAGCGAGCGGGCGTGCGACGACCTGGCCCTTGTCTATGGTGCGCGCCCCAGCGATTACGCCGAGCACCTGCTCGATATCGTGACCTGCGTACGCGACCACAACACCCCCGCCGTGGCGCTGGCCATGGCGCACCGGAAGGAGTTTGAAGGACGCATGCTGGCCATCCTCAATCCCGACCTTCGTCGCCGCGCGCTGGGGAAGTTCCAGGCCGCCACGCTGGCCGGTTCGCTCGGCGTACTGGCACTGTTGGTCGGAGCCGCCGCTCCCGTTGCCCGGGCGAGCACCCCGGCCGCGACGGTCGAGCGCCACTCCGATGCCGCGGCGCCCATTGTCCTGCAGCAGGACACGGCACGGCCGCCGGTAGCGCCTCCGGCCGCTCCGGCCGGCAAGAGCCGGTTCGAGCAGCCAGCCAAGCCGGCGCAGGCGGCCGGTCCGAAGGCTACCCGCACCGATGAGCAGACTGCCGATGATCGGGCCAACGCGCTGGCCCGGACGCTGCGCAGCGACTCGAGTGCGCGGGTGCGCCGAGTCGCCGCGTGGGGGCTGCAGCGGTACGCCGAAACCGATGTCGGGGAGAGCGCCCTGATCGCCGCGCTGGGCACAGATACGGATACCGATGTGCGGGAGATGTCCGCGTGGGCGCTGTCGGGTGCGCGCCGGAGCACCATCGCAGGGGCCGCCCTCACCAAGGCCATCCGGGCGGACAAGAGTCCCAAGGTGCGAGCGACCGCGGTCTGGGCAGCAGGAGTCAACGGCGACGATGCTTCCCTGGACGCGCTCGTCGGCGTGCTGGCGGATCCCGATCCCGACGTCCGGGAAGTGGCGGCCTGGGCCATCGGCAACTGCCGCCCCGACAAGGCGCCCGCTGTGCTGGTCAAAGGCCTCAAGGATTCGGAAAGCCGGGTGCGGCTGACCACGGCCTGGGCGCTTTACAACATCCGGGACCCGCAGTCCGCCGACGCCATCGAGCAGGCGTTCGGCCACGAAGTCGATCCCGAGGTGCAGCGCGGATTGATTCGCGCCCTCGGGGCGATGGGCGACCGATCGGTGGATCTGCTCGAGAAGCTGGTGACGTCCTCCGATCCGCAGATTCGTGAGGTGGCGGTCACCGCGCTCGCGGGCGGACAGGCGACCGGTCCCTGGCCGTGGCCCTGGCCGCAGCCGCGCCCGTTTCCCTGAACGCGAGTGAACACGCCAACATGAAGCAGGTCGTCACGAGCGCAGCGAGGGACCTCAACCTCTCCAGGCCCGGTACCAGAGCCGGCTGGTCGAGGCGCCTCACTGCGTTCGGCGCGACATCGGTGAGCCGGTTTTTTTTGAATCCAAGTGCTGAAATTTCACCATAGCAGATGACTTACACAGGAAGGAATCGCCATGCTGCGCGCCATCGGAATTAGCCTGGTCACTCTGGGCGCCATCTGGTCCCGGGGGGAGCGATACGATCTCTACCGTGTCGGAAGTGATGCCCTCCAGGACATCCGCACGCTGATCGAAGCGGCTCACGGGGCACCGGCCCCGCTCTGTGCGCTCGCTGCCCGCGCGGTGGGCAACGGCTGGGGCGGCTGGGGCGACGCCCCCGTTACTCCGCTCGGCAAGGCGGCAGACCTGCCGATCCGGATGAACCGGCGCGA
>DATEHG010000240.1:0-52278 GCA_035279705.1 Gemmatimonadales bacterium | reverse complement strand
AAGTACCTCGCACTGGGCGCCATCTCACCCACGTGGTCGCGAAAGTCGGTACTCACCAGCGCGGGGCTGGCCTCGACTCCGAGCTCGCGGAGCATGACGACGAGCAGCTGCGCCTTGTCCTTGCAATCGCCGTAGCCGCGGTGGAGAACCGTCGCGACGGGATAGGGACGGTGGGAATTGGCCCCGATCTCGACTCCCAGGTACCGGACTTCGTCCTGGGCGTACCGCAGGGCGGCGAGCACCTGCTCCTCGCGGGTGCCGCCCCCCGCACGGATGCCGGAGATCTTCGCGGCGAGCTGTGGCGGAATCGGTCCCGGCGTCGAGAAGAGCGAATCTCCCCAGGCGGCCACGGCCGACCAGGAGGGAAAGTCGCTGAGCTGGATCCAGGGGTAGGGGTAGTACCAGTCGGGGAGGTTCTGGTCCACCACCTTGGCCGGGACCCGCTCGGTGCTCCAGCGGTACTCCTGGTGGTCACCCGCCGTGGTCAGCGACGGCTCGATCGACGCCTCGTGCCGGCGAATGAAGAGCTTCCGATCCCGGGGCCAGAGCAGGCGGAACGACAATCGCCGGATGGGGACGTCCTCCTGGGTCCCGAACCCCGACATGTAGTGCCCCGCAAAGACCGGATTGCTCCCCCGGCGGGAGTAGGAGTACTCGACCACGTCCCCCCGCTTCACGCCCTCCAGGACCACCACGACCGAGAGAGTTCCATCGAACATGTGCCGGTCGATGTTCGACTCCCGCTCGGCCACCCGGATCCGGTCGGGTTTGAGCTGGTCGATCGCATTCCCGTCCCGCGTCACGGTGACGGCATGGAGGGTCAGCTGCTCGTAGGTCGGATCGAACACGAGCTCGATCTGGGAGTGATTCTCGACGGCGCGGTCGTCGAGCAGCCGGTAGGAGAGGTGGACGTACTGCTCGAATCCGGCCGCGGTGACGGACTGCTGCCGGTCTTCGAGCAGCATCTCGTACCCCTCCGTCACCTTGCTGGCGGGTGCCGGCTCGAGCGGGTCCGGGTGAATCGGCTGGACCCAGGAAGATGGAGACCCGATCCGGTACTGGCGCTGCGCCGCCAGGGAAGCGGGCAGGACGAGGAGCGCCAGCAGGAGGAAGGTCCGGCTTGACCGTCCGAAGGGGTGAAATGGGGCTGTCATGCTCGCAGGCTCGGCTGGTCGGACATGCTCGGGCAACCCTCCTCAGGGATCCAGGCAATCAGCGGCCAAGCCGCGGCGATCTCGGCATCCATCTGGCCCCGGCGGTCGCCCACGGGGTGGCGGTTCGGGGTGGCTCGGTATTGAAATCGGGTGGCGAACAACGGGAAGGGGAAGATCGCCAGAGGGGCCGAGCGCCGCCACTACCGCCCCTGGTAGGGGGCAGGCGTTCAGGACCCGCCAGATATTCGACGGTGTGCTGTTACGTCTGCCGCGGGAGTTCCCCGTTCCCGTTCCCCGTTCCCTCTTCCGCTTTCTACCTGCACCTTTCCTTCAGTCGTTCCTGCCGTCCCCTCCAGTTCCGAGGCGTATGCGCTACCAGCGGATGCCGATCGAAGTCGAATCCCCCGAGGAAGCGGGGTACTCGACGATTGCCTGCAATCTGGCGGAGAGCTCGATGAGCGACCGGGTGCTGGGACACCTGGGACTCGATGTCGATATCGGACGCACCGTCCTGCTGTACGGCGACCACCGCGGCCACCCCGCGCTGCGCGCGCTGCTGGCCGAAGAGGGCGGGGTGGCCATCGACCAGGTGCTGCTCACCCCGGGGGCGGCGGGCGCCCTGTTCATCGTCGCGACCTCGCTGCTCAGCGCCGGGGATCACCTCGTCGTGCTCCGGCCCAACTATGCCACCAACATCGAGACTCCGCGCGCCATCGGGTGCGACATCTCCTTCATCGACTTGAGCTTCGAGCACGGCTGGCAATACGACGCCGACCGGATCGCGGCGGCCATGACGCCGAAGACCCGGCTCGTGAGCATTACTACGCCGCACAACCCGACCGGCACCATGCTCGACCGAGAGGCCCTTGGCGCCATCGCCAAGCTGGTCGAGTCCCGCGGCGCCTGGCTCCTCGTTGACGAGACCTACCGGGACCTCTCGCCCGTCTCGGCGGCGCCGTTCGCCACCACGCTGGGCGAGCGGGTGATCAGCGTCGCCTCGCTCTCCAAGGCGTACGGGCTCCCCGGCCTCCGCATGGGCTGGCTGATGACGAGGGACCGGTCGCTCAACGAGAAATTCCTCGCCGCGAAGGAGCAGATCCTGATCTGCGGTCCGGTCCTGGACGAGGAGATCGCCTACCGGGTCTATCTCCGGCGGAGCGAAGAACTCGCCCGCATCGGCGCCGAGGTGGCGCGAGGCCGGGGAGTGGTGCGGGACTGGGTGCAGAAGGAGGCCCGGATGGAGTGGGTGGAACCGGCCGGGGGTGTCGTGTCTTTCCCCCGGATCCGGAGCGGCTCCGGTGTGGATGTATCCCGCTTCTATCAATTGCTCACGGATGAGTACAAGACCTGGGTCGGGCCGGGTCACTGGTTCGAGCAGGATGATCGCTACATGCGGATCGGCTTCGGGTGGCCCAAACACCCGGAGCTGGCGGCGGGGCTGGGCAATGTCAGCATGGCGCTGGCCAGAAGTGTGAGGTAGCGGGGCAGGGGGGCAGCGGGGCAGAGAGAAGCTATCCCCCATCCTCCCTCCGCTCTCCTCTCTCCTGCTGTTTTGGAACCTCCCACCCCCCTCGCGCGTATTACCTGCACTCACCGTACCGCCGGCAGTTCATTTTGCGACACGATTGCCCCATCCTTTCCTCTGTTGAGGCTTTTCCCATTTCCCTTCCCGCTGGAGTGACCCGTGGAACGCCGTGAGTTTCTGCAGTGGAGCGGCCTGGCCGCCGGAGCGCTGGTGGTGGCGCCGCCCGGACGGAACTGGTCCGGCAGTCTGACCCCCATTCCAACCGCTGACCGGAAGATGCTGGCCGATGTGGCGCTCAACGCCGCCAGGGCCAAGGGGGCTACCTACACCGATGTCCGGATCGGTCGTTACCTCAACCAGTTCGTGACCGGCCGGGAAACCAAGATCCAGAACGTGGTGAACACCGAATCCTACGGGGTGGGAGTCCGGGTCATCGCCCAGGGCACGTGGGGCTTCGCGGCCACCGCGGATGTGACGCCGGACGGCATCGCGAAGGCCGCCGAGCAGGCGGTGGCCATCGCCAAGGCGAATGCCCGGCTCCAGACGGAACCGGTGCAGCTGGCGCCGCAGCCCGGTTACGGCGAGGTGTCGTGGAAGACGCCGATCCAGAAGAACGCCATGGACATCTCGATCAAGGAGAAGGCCGACCTGCTGCTCGCGGTGGGCGACGCGGCGCTCAAGGCCGGGGCCAACTACATCTTCACCGGCCTCTTCCTGGTCAATGAGCAGAAGTACTTCGCCTCGACGGACGGCAGCTACATCGACCAGGACGTCCACCGCACCTGGCCCAATTTCCAGGTCACCGTTGTGGACAAGGCCAGCGGCAAGTTCGAGGACCGCGGCGGCCTGAGCGCGCCGATGGGAATGGGCTGGGAGTACCTCACCCCCAGTCCCGCTGGCCGGCTCAAGTCGGTGGCCGGCGTGCCGGTCTATGGCAACAGCTACGACATGATCGAGGATGCGCGCTTGGCCCCCGAGCAGGCCAAGGCCAAGCTGGCGGCCAAGTCGGTGGAGGCGGGGAAGTGGGACCTGGTGCTCGATCCCTCGCACCTCTGGCTCACGATCCATGAGTCGGTGGGCCACCCGCTCGAGCTGGACCGGGTGCTGGGTTACGAAGCCAACTACGCCGGCACCTCGTTCGCGACACTAGACAAGTGGAAGTCCGGCACGTTCAAGTACGGCTCCCCCCTGGTCAATTTCGTGGCCGACAAGATCCAGAACGGGTCGCTCGGCGCGGTGGGGTATGACGACGAGGGGGTGAAGACCCGCGAGTGGGACCTGGTGAAGGACGGCATCCTGGTGAACTACGAAGCGATCCGGGACCAGGCGCACATCATCGGGCTCAAGTCCTCCCAGGGCTGCTGCTACGGGGACAACTGGAGCTCGATCCAGTTCCAGCGGATGCCCAATGTCTCGCTCCGCCCCGGCACCAAGCCCCAGACCCCGGCCGAGATGGTCGCTGGCGTGGAGCGCGGCATCTACATCATCGGCGACGGGTCGTACTCGATCGACCAGCAGCGCTACAACTTCCAGTTCGGCGGGGTGCTGTTCTACGAGATCAGCAAGGGCAAGATCGTGGGCATGCTGCGGGACGTGGCCTATCAGGCCAACACGCAGGAGTTCTGGAACTCGGTGGTCGGCATCTGCGACAAGCGGGACTACCGGCTGGGCGGCTCCTTCTTCGACGGCAAAGGCCAGCCGCCGCAGATCAGCGCCGTGTCCCACGGTTCCTCCACGACGCGGGTCAACGGCGTCAGGGTCATCAACACCGCACGAAAGATCGGGTGAACCCATGGCCGAACTCAACGAAGCCCAGGCCCGCGAGCTGCTCAACAAGGCCCTCAAGATGTCGAAGGCCGAGCACTTCGAGATGAATATCGGCGGCAACGTGGGCGGGAATATCCGCTACGCCCGCAATACCGTGTCGACGGCCGGCGCCACCCAGGACCGCAACCTTGCGGTGCAGTCGTTCTTCGGAAAGCGGAGCGGCGTCGCCACGGCCAACCAGTTCGACGACGAGACCATCGAGCGGGCCATCCGCCGCTCCGAAGAGCTGGCGCAGCTGGCGCCGGACGATCCGGAGTCGGTCAATCCGCTCGAGCCGCAGACGTACACGCCGGTACCGGCCGCCTATGCCGATGCCACCGCGAAGATCGATCCCGATTACCGGGCTGCGCTGGCCGAAAAGAGCATCGGGCCGGCCAAGGCCAAGGGGTGCGTCGCCGCGGGATTCCTGCAGGATGGCAGCGGGTGGCAGGCCATGGCCAACACCACGGGCCTCTTTGCCTATCACCGGTCCACCAACCTCAACTTCTCGGTCACCATGCGGACCGAGGACGCGACCGGGTCGGGGTACGTCGAGCGGGATTACAACGACGCCGCGAAGTTCGACGGCGCGCTGAGCTCCCAGATCGCGGTGGACAAGGCGGTGGCATCACGCGAGGCCAAGGCCATCGAGCCCGGCAAGTACACCGTGATCATGGAGCCCACGGCACTGGTGGAACTGCTCCAGCCGCTGGTCTTCGGGATGGACGCCCGGTCGGCCGATGAGGGGCGCAGTCCGCTCTCCAAGGCGGGTGGCGGCACGAAGGTGGGAGACAAGCTGGTGAGCGACCAGGTGTCGATCTGGTCCGATCCGACCAATCCCGATGTGCCGACCTCGCCGTGGGGCAACGACGGCCGCCCCTACGAAAAGACCCACTGGATCGAGAACGGGGTGGTCAAGAACCTCTACTACTCGCGCTACTGGGCCCAGAAGCAGGGGAAGCCGGCGACACCGGCCCCGGCCAACATCATCATGGCCGGCGGGAACTCTTCACTGGACGACCTGATCAAGGACACCGGCCGCGGGATCCTGGTCACCCGGTTCTGGTACATCCGGTTCGTGGATCCGCAGACCCTGCTGCTCACCGGCCTGACCCGGGACGGCACGTTCCTGATCGAGGATGGCAAGATCAAGCACGCGATCAAGAACATGCGGTTCAACGAATCGCCGATCATCATGCTCAACAACGTGGAGGCGATGGGGAAGCCGGAGCGGATCCAGGGGGCGCTGGTGCCGCCGCTGCGGCTCCGGGACTTTACCTTCACGAGCTTGTCCGACGCGGTGTAGACGGGTAGACGGGTAGACGGGTAGACGGACAGACGGGCGGGCGGGGGTTCATCCCTCGTCCGCCTTCTTCTTTCCTCCAACAGTTACCAGAACAGCCAGAGCGAGGCGATGGAGGCCAGGCCGAGGATGCCCAGCCCGGCAACCACCCGGGGACGGAATCTCCCGCGACCGAGGCCGATCGCGGCGGCAAGCTTGAGAGTGGTGTTGCTGACAATGCCGATCGCAATGGCCCGGGCGGCCAATGGCAACTGGTCCGCCAGCTGACCCAGCCGGTTCATCGATAGTGTCAGCGCATCCATGTCGGTCAGTCCGAGCAGTGCAGCGGTCGGCAGGACGCCGGTCTCACCGATGTGCTGGCGGACGGCGGCAACGAGGGTGAGCGCCACCTGCAGCGCCAGCGCCATCACCACGGCGGCGCCGAGTCGCAGGGGATTCTGCAGTTCCGGTTCCGGGACCTCGACCGGCCTTCCCGCGGTCCGCAGCCCGAGCACCACCATCGCGGCGCCGGTGAGCAGCGGCGGGATCGTAAACGGCAGCAGCGCCGCTGCCAGCGGAGGATTGAGTGCCAGCGAGATCACCAGCACCCGGGGCAGCAGGACCGTGCAGGCTCCGACGACCCCGAATGCGAGCGCTTCACCCGCCGCCGGTTCGGTCCGGCTCTGGCGGGCAAAGGTCAGGGTCGTCGCGGTCGAGGAGCTCAGGCCGCCGAGGAGCCCGGTGATCGCGTATCCCTGGTGGGAGCCGAAGGCCCGGCGCGCCAGGTAACCGGCAAAGTTGAGTCCGGTCAGGAACAGCACCACCATCCACAGCTTCCGCGGCTCAATGCCGCCGTACGGCCCATACGGCCCCTCGGGAAGCAAGGGCAGGAGCACCAGCGCCAGCACGGCGAACTGGAGCGCGGCGCGCATCTCGATATCGCCGATCCGGGTGACGAACCGGTGGATGGCTCCCTTCTCCCGCAGCACCACAACCATGACCGCCGCCGCCCCGGCGGCCAGCTGCTTGTGACCGAGCCCCGCCATCAGCGCCACCGCAAGCACGGCGAGCACTGCGGCCTCGGTGGTGCCGTCCACTGCCTCGCCGCCGGCCCGGGCAGCCACCACGAAGGCGGCCACCGCGAGCAGCGCGGCGCCGGCCAGCAGCACCGTCGCTGCGGCATCCCATTCGACGGTGAGCAGCCAACCGGCCATGCCGCCGACGAAGCCGAGCAGCAGGAAGGTGCGGGCTCCGGCAAACCGGGCATGGGGTCCGGTGGCGTGGCCGGACCACTCCCGTTCGATCCCGACGGCGAGACCGGCCAGGGCAGCCACACCCAGACGGGCAGCGATCTCCAGCTCCGAATCCATGGCCAGATTCCTTTCCCTCAGAGCTTACTGTTTGCGGCTGGGGACCAGCGGCGGCTGCACCAGGGGCAATGTGATGGCTGAAGGGTACTGTCCGCCCTGGTGAATGGTGACCATGGCGGGCCGGCTCTCCGATGCCGAGACCTCCGACTCGCCGGTGTTGAGGTTGCGGGAAAACCAGGGGAAGAACGCCGCCGAGAGCTGGACCCGGATCCGGTGGCCTTTGAGGAAGCGGTTGCCGGTGAGGAGCTCGTTGAGATCAATGGCGTAGACGGAGTCAGGGGTCAGGAGTCTGGGGTCGAGTGATTCGTCTCTGTAACTGGCTCTCATCACATCGAGCCCTGGATTCATCAGGTTCCAGGCGGTGCCGTCCGGCGCCACGTCCAGCACTTTGACCCAGAGATCGGTGTCCCGCCCGGTGGTCGAAAGAAAAATCCTGGCGCGGATGGCGCCGACCACGGTGAGGTCCCGGTCCAGCGGCGGGCTCTCGAAGGTGAGCTGCCCCGGCTGCCCGGTGAAGCTGGCATAGTTGTGCGCTCCGGAATACCCGGCGAAGGGGTCGGTGAGCGGATGCGCGGGATCGGACAGGAAGGTGCTCAGCGCCCCGGGGCCAGCCGTCGAGTCCAGCCGGCCGCTCGAGCCCCCGCCGGCGAGGAAGAGCACCAGGGAGTCGTTGGCGACCGGCCAGTGATCCGATTCGATCCAGCGGTCGGCGCCCATGACAAACGCCTTGACCGCGGGCTCGCGATCCACGCCGTTGTCGATCCCCCGCAGGTAGTGGTCCATCCAGCGCAGGATCGTTTCGTCATAGTCGATCTTCGCAGCGGATCCCATCTCCCGCTGGCCCACCCTGCTCCGGCCGGTGCCGCCGACACCGTGGGCCCAGGGGCCGATGATCAGATGGGTATTGGCGGGCTGGCCCTGCCTGGCGTCGAGCAGGCCCTGGAAATTCCGGATCGCGCCCGACGGCCCATAGTCCTCGTCGTGCCAGCCCGTGAAGTTGAGCACAGCCGCCCCCGTCCTGTTGTACTTCCCGGCCAGCTCGGCCCAGTTCCACCACGGATCGGCCGGTGGATGGGTGAGCCAGGTGAAGTACCAGGGGGCCTCGGCATGCAGGATGGGCAGCTTGTCGAGCGGCAGGAAGCGCTCCCAGCCGGCCCCGTCGCGGTCCCACGCCGCCGCTACTGCCGAATCGCCGACGGGCCCCGCGACGTGCATCCGCTCGCGCGCGCCGGGGGCGATGTCGAACCACGTCCAGCTGATCCACGACAGGTCCCACACTCCGCCGCTGTAGAAGAAGCGGCGCGGGGTGGCGAACGTCATGGCGGGGACCATCGCCTTGAGGTGGGGCGGCCCCTCGACGGCGGCCAGCCACTGCACGGCGCCGGGGTACGACAGACCGAAGGTGCCCACCGCGCCGTTGGACCAGGGCTGGGTAGCAGCCCACTCGATGGTGTCGTATCCGTCCTTCCCCTCGTGCACGTAGGCGTCGAATTCCCCCTCCGAGCCGTAGCGGCCTCTCACGTCCTGCACCACGACCACGTATCCCCGCTCCGCCGCCTTCCTGAAGGTCGCGAACTCTTCCCGTGCGGCGGCGCGGCTGTACGGCGTGCGATAGACCAGGACGGGGAAGGGGCCTTTGCCTTTGGGCCTGAGAATATCGGCGCGGAGGTTGACGCCGTCGCGCATCGGGATGACGACGCCCGTGTCGACCGTTTGCGCCGGGAGCGGGCGGCCGAAGGCAAGGAGGGCGAGCAGGAGGAGCGCGCCAGCCCAACGACTAACTGGTCCCCAGTCCCCTGTTCCCTGTCCCCGCGGTAACTCCAAGGCGGTCATGGTGATCTCACTGTCCACGGTCAACTGTTCACGCTTCACGCGGTTCCCGTCTACCGTCTCCTGTCTCCCGTCTTCCATAGAATTGTAACCCGGCCCGGCTGTCGGCCCCGGAGGCCGATTTGCGATCAATGGAAGTGACGGCGTAGCTTTTCCCGACCCCAGACAACCCGACATGGCACCTCGTATCGGCCCCACCCTCGTTTCGCGTGACAATTGGCCCGTGCTCGAGCCATTGCTCAATCGCGCCCTCGACCTGGAAGGCGAGGAGCGGGGGGCGTGGCTCGCCGAGCTGGCGGCGCGGTCTCCGGAACTCGCGGTGGAACTCAAGGGGTTCCTGGCCGAGGATGCGCTGGCAGATCTGCATGGTTTCCTGAGCGGGCCGCCGGACCTGAGCCTGGCCGGCCTGCAGCTGGGCGCCTACCGCCTGGAGCGGCCGCTGGGGCATGGTGGGATGGGCACCGTCTGGCTGGCCAACCGGGCTGATGGCCACTTCGAGGGCACGGCCGCGGTCAAGCTGCTGCACCTTTCGCTGCTGAGCGGTGTCGGGCAGGACCGATTCCGCCAGGAGGGGTCGGTGCTGGCCCGACTTACCCACCCCAACATCGCCAAGCTGCTCGATGCCGGGGTCACATCGGCCGGCCAGCCATACCTGATCCTGGAGTATGTCGACGGCCTGCCGATCGATGTCTGGGTCCGGAACCGCGGGCTCTCGACGGTGGAACGGATCCGGCTCTTCCTGCAGGTGCTCGCCGCGGTGGGTCATGCCCACGCCAACCTCATCGTTCACCGCGATCTCAAGCCCTCCAACATCCTGGTCGACAAGAGCGGCGTGGTGAAGCTGCTGGACTTCGGCATTGCCAAGCTGATCGACCCGCAGTCGGGTGCCGGTTCGCCCGGCCTGACCGCGGATGGCACCCGGCTGTTCACCCCGGAGTACGCCTCGCCCGAGCAGGTCTGGGGCGACGCCCTGACCACGGCGACCGACGTCTACGCGTTGGGGGTGCTGCTCTATTCGATGCTGTCGGGCCGCCACCCGACCATCGGCCAGGCCCGTTCGACCAAGCAGATCCTCGCTTCCCTGATCGAGGTGGAGCCCCGGCCCATGGGGCTGGGCGATCTGGACATGGTCGTCGCCAAGGCGCTGAGCAAGGCCCCGGCTGAGCGCTACCAGACAGTGGCCGCCTTTGCCGACGACATCCAGCGCTACCTCCGCCAGCAACCGGTCAACGCCCGGCCACACTCGGTGACGTACCGGTTCAACAAGTTCATCGCGCGCAACCGCATCGGGGTGGCGGCCACGGTGATTTCCGCCGGGGCCCTGATCGGCTCGACGATCTTCTCCGTCTCGCAGATGAACGAGGCCCGTCACCAGCGGGACGTGGCGCTGCGCAGTGCCCAGGAGGCGCAGGCCATGACCCAGCTCCAGGCGATCCTGGCGGGGGATTCGCGGGGGGAGAAGGGCCGTCCGCTGACGGTGAATGAGCGGTTCGACCTGGCGGTGACCGTACTGAAGCGCCAGTTCGGTGATCAGCCATGGCTGGTCTCGGAGGTCATGACCGATCTGTCGGACCGGTTCTACGAAATGGGGGACCGGGCCTCGGAGCGCACCATGCTGGCCCAGTCAATGGCAGTCGCGGAGGGAGCCGGGGAGCACCGGCAGGCGGCGCTGGCCTTCTGCAAGCGGGCCTACAGCTACTCATATGACGACATCATCGACTCGGCCCGGGCCGATGTGGCGGCTGCCAAGGTCCACCTGGCCAAACCAGGGGTCCGGCCCGATCCCCGGCTGGAAGCGCTCTGCCTCGATGCCGAAGGACAGACGCTCATCGCCGCCGGCGTGAGCGACTCGGGGATCCCGCTCCTCTTCCGGGCCGCGAAGCTGGTCGAGAACGATGTGTACGGGATCCGGCTCTCCACCTTCAACGACCTGGCGAGCGGGCTGCGCTACAGCGGTCGCACCCGCGAGGCGCTTCCCTATTATCGCCGGGTCATGGCGGAGCTGGATTCGAACGGGTACACCAACGTCGAAGTGATGCCCAACATGGCATCCTTCCTGGTGGGCTCTCTGGCGGAACTGGGCGAGATGGTCGCCGCGGATTCGGAACTCAAGCCGATCATCCGGGCGCAGGAGGCCGCGCTGGGTCCCGGTCAGACCTCGACCCTGCTCGCCTTCCTCTACGGTCAGGGCAAGCTGCGGCTGGGCCAGCTCGATTCCGCGGACGTGTGGATCAGCCGGGCGCTGCTTGATACTTCGCAGGGCGCCGGGGCGCTGCAGGCCTGGTTGCCGACCACGATGACGGAACTCCGGCTGGAGCAGGGCAGGCTGGCGGACGCGCGCCGGGCCAGCGAAGGGTTGTTCGACAGTCCCCGTGGCCGCCGCGCCACCAGCATGGTCCTCAAGGCCCGGCTGCTCCGTGCGGAAGGGAAGCCGGACGCCGCCAGGGCGCTGCTCGACAGCGAGCTGGTGCTGATCGCCGCCGACACAGGCAAGGTCTTGAGCCAGTTTGCCCTGCCGTACGTGTATGCCGGCCAGTGGCGGCTGGAGGCGGGTGATGCGGCAGGCGCCGATTCGCTGGCGCGCCGGGGGCTTCGTGCCGCGATCGCGGGCGACTCGCTGGGAAGCGAGCGGAGCGGCCTTGCCGGGCGTGCCGACCTCCTGCTGGCCCGGAGCCGCGTGGTGCTGGGCGACCGGGCAGGCGCGTTCACGGCCGCCGAACGGGCAGTGATCGCAACCACGAACGGCTACGGCCCCGGGAGCCGCTGGGCTCGCGAGGCCGTTGCACTACGGGACTCACTCAAGAAGTAAGACAGGAGAAAGCAGAAAGGAGAAAGGAACTCAACGTAGGACGGAGTTCCTTTCTCCTTTCTCCATTCTCCCCTTCTCCTGCAGTTCAGATCATTTCGCCGGCACTGGATTCCGTGGTCGTCCGGCTCAGGACGCGGTGCAGCAGCAGGCGCGCCTTGCGCCACTCGCGCTGGATGGTCCTGTCGGACACGCCCCGCATGGTGGCGATTTCGGTAAACGAGAATCCGCCGAAGAAGTGCAGATCCACCAGTTCGGTGAGTGCCGGATCCAGCTCGCTCAATTCGGCCATCGCCTCGCCGAGGGCGGGGAGATCGGTGGCCGCGGCTCTCACTTCCGGCAGATTCCCGTCGTGTTCCTCGAGCGTCACTTCGAACTGCCGGCCCCGCTTCTTGGCGTAGTGGCGCCGGGCGTAGTCGATCATGAGACCCCGCATGGCGCGGGAGGCGTAGGCAAAAAAGCGGGCGCGGTCGGGGAAGGAGGCGTGGGTGTTGCCCGACATGCTGAGATACGCCTCGTGCACCAGCGTGGTGGTGCCCAGGGTCAGCGCCGCGTTGCCCCGGCGCAGGTGGCTGTCGGCCAGGCGGCGGAGCTCATCGTACAGCAGGGCGAACAGTTCATCGGCCGCCGCAGGGTCGGCTCCCTCCGCCCGGCGCAGCAGTTCCGGCAGATTGCTCTCCACAACCCCCTCCGAACTGGACGGTCCGACGGCCCGGATCCCTGGCCGCGCGACCCGCTGAATATACCAGAGCGTCCCGTGCCGTGAGGTACCCGGCACTCCGCCCCGCGCCCTTGCCACCGGCCCCCCCGGGGTGCAATCCTATCGTGGCAGCCCCGGACCCCGGAGGTGGCAGTCTGCTGACGATGCGTGGAATCCTTGCCCTGTCGCTGCTCGTCGCGGCGCCGGAGGTGTACGCCCAGTCCCCGCGATTGCATCAGATCCCGGCGGACAGCACGGTCTGTGTGCGTACGACACGATACTTTCCCGAGATTCGCCAGTCCCTCCACTGTGCCTCCGCCGCCCGGTGGCGCCGGATGGAGGAGGCCCGGTCAAAGGCGCGGGCCGAGGAACGGCTGCGGCAAAGGCGGATGCAGGAGGAGCGAGACTGGGAGCGGCGGCAGGAGCTGGCCCGGACGGAGGAGCGGGAAGCCCGGGACCGGGCCGAGCGCCGCGACACCGAGCGACGGCGGTCCGAAGACCGCCGCCTTGCGCATCAGGGGAAGATGCCCAGGTGATTATAGCTGGTGGCCACCTTGTCGATGGCGACGATTGTGGCCGCGGTCCGCAGATCCACCTTGCCACCCTGCTGCAGCCAAGTCTCCCGGATCGGGTGATAGGCGGTGATCATGGTCTCCTCGAGACCTGAATTCACCAGGTCCTCCTCGCTCGCGCCGGCCGTGATCCGCTCCGCCTCTTCCGCCGAGAACTTGACGCCGGTTCCACCCTCCACGGCGCCCAGCAGGCGCCCATAGGCTCCCTGCTCGAAGCGGCGCTGCATCCGCCCGAAGCGGACGTGGCCCAGATTCTTGACCCACTCGAAGTAGGACACCGTCACGCCGCCGGCATTGATGAAGGCGTCGGGCACGACCATGACGCCCTTCTCGAACAGGATGGCGTCGGCCTCCGGGGTGGTGGGACCGTTAGCGGCTTCGACGACGATCTTCGTCTTGAGACGCGGGGCATTCTCGCCGGTGACCTGGCGCTCGAGCGCGGCAGGAATCAGGATGTCGCACTCGAGTTCGAGCGCGTCCTCCCGCCGGGCCAGGGTCTTGGCGCCGGGGAAGTTGACCAGCGAGCGGTTCTCCTTGCGGAACGCCATCACCTGCTCGACATCGAGGCCCGCGGGACTGGCGATCGAGCCCTCGGACTCGGCCAGCCCCACGATGACGGCGCCGGCCTCCTGGAAGAACCTGGCCGCGTAGTAGCCGACGTTGCCCAGCCCCTGGATGACGACGCGCTTGCCCTGGATGCCGGTGCTGAGGCCCAGCCGCTTCATGTCCTCCGCCACGCTGCAGATCTCCCGCACACCATAGAACACGCCGCGCCCGGTGGCCTCCGTGCGGCCGCGGATTCCGCCCTGGCTGACCGGCTTGGCGGTGACGCACCCCATCGCGTCGACCTCACCGGTGCGGAGCTGCAGGTAGGTATCCGCGATCCATGCCATTTCCCGTGAGCTGGTGCCGACATCCGGGGCGGGGACATCAATGCCGGGCCCCATGAAATTCTTGCGCACCAGCTCGAACACGTAGCGCCGGGTCAGCCGTTCAAGTTCGGCGACCGAGTATTTCTTCGGGTTGATCCGGATCCCGCCCTTGGCCCCGCCGAACGGCACGTCCACCAGGGCGCACTTGTAGGTCATCAGCGCGGCCAGCGCCTGCACCTCCTCGGCATCCACGTCGGGGGCGAATCGGATCCCGCCCTTGCAGGGCAAGCGGTGATGACTGTGCTGGGCCCGCCAGGCATGAATCACCTCGATGGAGCCGTCGTCACGCTTGAGCGGGTACGAGGTGTAGAAAACGTTCTTGCAGGTCTTGATGCTGGCCAGGAGCGTGGGGTCGTGCTTGGTCAGCTTCGCGGCCCGGTCGAAGGACTGGTTGACCTGCTCGAGGAAGCTGGCGCCGACGGACATGGGGATCTCCGGCTGAGTGAACACAGACTCTGGGAGAGTGATACCATCCGTCAGGCGATCGCGCCAGAGCGGCCGGCATCCATCGCGGGGCCCGGCGGAGTTCCTTCAGCGAATCGGACTGGAGTGGGTGGCCAGGCACTGGCCGGACAGCGGGCAGCCTGCGGCCTCAGGCGGCAGCGTGGCCCGCCTGAGTGTCGAGGGGGGCGGCGAGCAGGACGCGATCCCGGCCTCCGCGCTTGGCGGCGTAGAGCGCCGCGTCGGCCCGGGCGATCAGCTCGGAGGCCACCGCGCCATGCTGCGGGAAGACGGCGACACCGACAGACACCGTCACCGACCCGCCTTCGCGCCCGCGGGTCGCAGTGGATACGAGCTGGCGGAGCGACTCGGCCCGGTCCACGGCCGACTCGGCGCTGGCCTCGGGAAGTATCACGGCGAATTCCTCGCCGCCGTAGCGGCACACGTAGTCCTCCGCCCGCACCGCCTGGCGCATCTGGCTCACGACCAGCTTCAGCACTTCGTCGCCGGCCTGGTGGCCGAATTCGTCGTTGAAGCGCTTGAAATGATCGACGTCGAGCATCAGCAGCCCGACGGGACGCCCCGAGCGCTGAGAGCGCAGCAATTCCCGCTCGAGCGCCTCCAGCATGAACCGGCGGTTGAACGCTCCGGTCAGCGGATCGCGCGTGGCCTGGTGGCGGAGCGCGTCGTGGGCCCGCAGCGTCGCCAGCGCCAGCGCGAGGTGCTCGGCAATGGAGGTGACAAGTTCGCGCCAGCGGTCGGCTTCGGCCTGGCCGAGCCCGGCCGGCATCCAGAGATGGAGCACGCCGAGGGTATCGCCCTGGGCCGTGAGGGGCACGCAGAGGGCCCGGTGGTTGGCGGTCAGGCGCCCGTGGGAACAGCTGATCGGCAGCGCGGCAGGCTCGCCGCCGAAGGGGCGGCCGCTGCGGAGCGCGCAGCACTGCTCCGGCTGGTATGCCTCGACCGGCGATTCCTCCGCTCCCCAGGTGACGCTGAGCTCCACGAGGGTGCGGCTGTTGTTGATGATGCCGAGGGCCCCGATGCTCCCTGGCGCGGCTTTGCTCATCGTCGCGGCGACCGCCGTATTGAACTCCTCGAACGTGAGGCAGATGCCCAGGCTGCGGCTCAAGTCGGAGAGGATGGTGAGCTGGTCGGTCCGCTGCTGCAGCACCTCGATCGAGGCGGCCAGTTCCGCCCGGGCCGCGTGTGCGGTCCGTTCGGCGCGGGCCAGCGCCCGGCGCTCGCGCAGCATGCGGCTGGCGGCCAGGGCCACGAACAGCACGCTCAAAACGCCGAGCAGGACTTCGACCACCAGGGCCTGGAAGGTCTGGTGACGGAGGAGGTCGCGCCGGGCCACGAGCAGCGAGTCCTCTTGTTCGCGGATGGTGGCCAGGCGCGCCTGCACGCTGTCGATGACGGCCGCATCGACATTGCGCACCGCCACCACGGATGCCGCCGCCAGGCCTCCGCTCCGCCGGGCCTCCAGCAGCTGGGCCGCGCGCTCGGACTGATCGTCCACGAGGGCGCGCACCGCGATGAGGCGGCGCTGCTGGACGGGATTGTCGGAGGTGAGCCACGCGAGGCGGTCGAGGTGATAGTACACGCTCGTCGAACCCGAACGGTACGCGTGGAGCATCGCCGGCCGCCCGGTGAGCGCGTACCCCCGTGCCGAGGCCGTCACATCCCCCACCGCCGTCGTGACGCCGGAGATCTCGGCGAGCACGCGATTGGTGTGCGTGACCGAATCCCTGGCGCGGAGCAGTGACATGGTGGACCAGACGGTCACGACGCCGCCGGTACCGAAGACTGCAATGGCGAGGATGAACAGCCAGTGCGTTCCCCGGCCGGGGCGGACGGCGGCTGACGGGCCGACGGCCTCTGGCCGCTCCGATCGGGGGGCGGAAGGAAGAAGGATCACGGCGCCGGAATCAGTTGCTGAGGAACTCGACCGTGATCGTCCGGCGGGCGGGCAGCGCTGCGCCGTCGGCGGCCCCGGGAACATCCGTCACGGTGGCAAGCAGGTCCGGCTCGGCCGGCGCGGCACGCAGGCCCGAATCGCCCGGCGATTGCAGGCGCTGCGCGACGCTCTGCCAGGCGCGGGTGCCCTCGGCAGAAAGCACGGTGGCCTGGGCCTGGACCGTGGCGCTGCCCTGGGCCTGCGCCGTCAGCGGCAGGCCGAGCAGCAGCGTGAGGATTGCGACGGCCGGCCGAGGCAGGTGAGTCCGATGGGAATCATGCGGCATGGCTGGGTACCTCCTTCGACAGCATCGTTCCTTCGACCGAGTCGCGTTGCCCGGCGTCCACGAACTCCAGCGCCTGGCGGCGCACGATCACTTCGGCCAGCGCTTCGAACACCGCGGGATCGAGCGAGGCGCCCACCAGCGCATGCATCCGGTCCAGCGCCTCGTCCAGCGAGATCCTGTCCCGATAGGCGCGGTTGCTGGTGAGCGCGTCATAGATCTCGGCGGCGGCGAGCACGCGGGCTCCCCAGGGTACCGACTGTCCCGACAGCCCATCGGGGTAGCCTGAGCCGTCCCACCGCTCGTGATGGCCCCGGATGAAGCGGGCAATCGCCGCCAGGTCGGGATACGGCGCCAGCAGCTGTGCCCCGATGGCCGGGTGGCGCTGGATGTCGGCGAACTCTTCGGCGGTGAGCGGGCCGGCCCGGCAGACCAGACTGGCCCCGATGGCGATCATCCCGAGATCATGCAGCCGCCCCGCCAGCCGGACCTGCTCCACTTCCACGTCGCTGCGCCCCATCTTCGCGGCGATGGACGCCGCCATCTGCGCCACCCGGCTCGAATGGCCGGAGAAGTACGGGTCCTTGGCCTCCATCACCGAGACCAGGGTCTGCAGGCTCGATTCGGCGAGCAGCTGGAGCTTGGCCCGCTCGCGGCGGATCTGTTCGGCGCGCTCGGTGACTTCGGCGCGCAGCAGCTTCTGCGTCTCGCGATCCGTCATCATGCGGGCCCGCCAGAGCAGCGCCCGCTCCAGCGCCCGTTCCATCACCGGCGGCTCGACCGGCGTCGTGAGGTAGTCGAATGCCCCCTCGCGCATGCAGTGCGTCGCGGTGGCTGCATCAGTGTGCGCCGAGATCACGATCACCGCCAGATTGGAATCGCGCTCCAGCGCCTGGCTGATGAGGCCGACGGGAACATCTCCCGAAGTCGGATGGTCCAGGATCAGGGCCGCGATACCGCGGGCATGCACCCGGTCGAGGGCCTCGGGGCCGGAGGCCACCTGCAACACAGTGTATCCAATGCGCCCCAGGTGACGCGCCATGTCGCCGCGGGCCGACGACTCAGCGCCGGCGAGGAGCACGGCGCCAGGAGTCTGGACGAACCAGTGGAACGAGTCGCCGGACTGTGCGATCATGACAGTGCGATTGCCTCAACCGACCCGGTGTACCGCGGCGCTGATTCCATCACTGCACGGCGCTCCTGAATCCGGGTGTAAAGCGTTGTCGGCGAATGGAATGCTCCGGAACCGCCCGCGCGCGGCGTGACGGCCTCCGGGGGCCCGGTCCGGGCGAGTCACATCAGCCTTGCTGCCCAGAAAAGCGACAGGGGAGCCGTGGCAATCACCTCCGGGTACTGGCGGGAATTATCGGCCGCGGGGACCCTGGGCATGAGTCGCAGCCTTCGGTAATTCAGCGTGTTGAGGTGGCCCCCTGGCGTACCAGTGGCAGAGGTCGGGCCGCCGGCTGGTCGTGCAATCCGGGTTTACTTCGGTTCCCGGCCGGATCATCTTGCCGAACCCATCCACTACTCCGGTGGCCATGTTCGATTCCCTGAGTCCGGTGCATCTCGAAGCGGCGCTGGGGAAGCTGCAACGCGAGTTCGAGTCGCTCCCCGCAGCCGATCCCGAGATAGACCGGGCAGGCATCGACCAGGTTCTGACCGAAGTGGCGTCCCGGCTGGGAGACAACTTCCCGTATCCCCACCCGCTCTACGCAGGCCAGATGCTCAAGCCGCCACATCCCGTGGCGCTGCTCGCCTACAGTCTGGCACTTCATCTCAATCCCAACAATCACGCCCTCGACGGCGGCCGGGCGAGCTCGGCCATGGAGAAGGAAGCGATTGCGGAACTGGCCGCGATGATCGGGTGGACCACTCACCTGGGCCACCTGACCGGCGGCGGCACCATGGCCAACCTGGAAGCGCTCTGGGTGGCGGGCCGCCTTCATCCCGGCAAGCGCATCCTCGCCAGCAGCCAGGCCCACTACACCCACAGCCGGATCAGCGAGGTCCTCGGCCTCAACTTCACGGCGGTTCCTGCCGATCACCGTGGTCGGATGGATCCTGGAGCGCTGGCGGCAGAACTCGAGCGGGGGGATGTGGGGACCGTGGTCGCCACGATGGGGACGACGGCGCTGGGGGCGGTGGACCCACTGGTGGAGCTGCTCGAACTGCGCCAGCGGCACGGGTTCCGGATTCATGCCGATGCGGCCTACGGCGGCTATTTCTCGCTGGCGGGCAATCTGGATGAAGAGGCCACTGCCGCCTTTGCAGCGCTGCACGAAACCGATTCGGTCGTGATCGATCCGCACAAGCATGGGCTCCAGCCCTATGGCTGTGGCTCCGTCCTTTTCCGGGACCCGGCGGTCGGGGCGCTGTATCAGCACGATTCGCCGTACACCTACTTCACCTCGGGCGAGATGCACCTCGGGGAGATCAGCCTCGAATGCTCCCGGCCCGGCGCCGCGGCTGTGGCACTGTGGGCCACGCAGCGTCTCCTCCCTCTCGTTCGGGGCGGCGGCTTTGCCCGACGGCTCGGCGCCTCGCACCAGAGTGCCGTGCGCCTGCATCAGATGATCGTGGGCGATCAGCGGCTGGCCGCGTTGCTGCCTCCCCAGCTGGACATTGTCTGCTGGGGCATCCGGGCCGGAACCGCCAGCGCCGCATCCGGTCTCGCACGACTGGTGTTCGACGAGGCCGCCCGGCGGGACCTGCATCTGGCGCTGGTCACGCTGCCCCGCGCCCTGGTGGCCCACTGGTGGCCGGAGCTCGAATGGGACCAGGAGGCAGTCACCTGTCTTCGCTCCTGCCTGATGAAGCCGGAGCACGCCGAGTGGCTGGATCGGATCTGGTCCCGTCTCGACGCGTCGATCGGGGCTGCCGTTCCAGCCACGTGAATCACCACATCCCTCTGCCGAGGAGCTGATGCGCCGAGTCGTGTGGCAGTGCTGGCGGGCCCTGCTCGGGGCGGCCGCCCTCCTTCCGGCAGGGCTCTCGGCGCAGTCGGGCCTCCGGACCCGCCACGTCATCCTGATGACGATCGACGGGGTCCGGGGCCAGGAATTCTTCCGTGGCATGGATTCGGTGATTGCGGCGAGCGGCGACAGCAGCGGGATCTACGATCTCGCCCGGCTCAAGCGGGACTTCTGGCGTTCCTCGCCCGGGGAGCGGCGCCGGGTGCTCATGCCGTTCTTCTGGGATTCGCTCGCCCCGCGTGGAATCGTGTATGGCAACCGCGCCCTGGGCAGCGCCGCCTCCATCACCAACGGCCAGGGGTTTTCCGCGCCGGGGTACCAGGAGATTCTGACCGGGCAGGCGCAGGCCGATGTCACCTCCAATGATCCGGTGCGCTACCGGCATCTGACCGTGCTCGAGTATGTCCGCCGCCGGCTCCGGCTTGCCGAATCCCAGGTGGCGGCCATTACCAGCTGGGAGAATTTCCGCTACTACGTCGCCAGCGATTCAGCCGCGGTGTTCGTGAACGCCGGCTACGTTCCGATTCCGCCGACGCTGGCCACGCCGAGGCTGCGATACCTGGAACGGCTGCAGCAGCGGGGCCTCGCCCTCTGGGAAGGGAGCCGGCTGGACGTCTTCACCGGCGCCATTGCCCTCGAGTATCTGAAGAGCCGGAAGCCCACGCTGCTCTACATCTCGTTCAACGACACCGACGACCTGGCCCACAGCCGCCGCTACGATCGGCTGCTCGACGCCTTTCACGCCACGGACGATTTTCTGCGGGAACTGTGGCAGGCAATCCAGGCTACGCCGGAGCTCAAAGGCCGGACGACGCTCATCCTGACCACCGATCACGGACGTGGATTCCGCTCCAGCGACTGGGATGATCACGGGAAAGAGGTTCCCGGCTCGGAGCAGATCTGGGCCGCGGTGATCGGCCCCGACACGCCCGCGGCCGGCGAGGCGCGCAACCTCCCCGAGGTCCACCAGGCGGATATCGCGGCGACCATTCTCGAATTGCTGGGGCTTGCCCCTGCCGATTTCAACCCTGCGGCCGGGCCTCCGCTCCCTGGAGCGGTGCGCCACTGATGCGGCGACTGGTCCTCACACTGGTCCTCCTGGGCGGCTGCCGGCGACTGGCCAGCACGGTCGATCCGGCAGCACAGCAGGCGCTGGCCAGGGCGGAGTCCACCTTTGCCCGGACCCGCATCGAGAAGGATCGGATCGACATTCTCGCGCTCCGGAAGGGAGTGGACTCGCTGCCCGCGGACTCGGCGGCGACGCTCCGCGGCCAGTATCGCGAGATCCGCACCCGGCTCCTGGCCCAGCTTGCGATCGACTCCCTGAAATTGGCCGACTCGGTCGACCGCCGGGCGTTGAGGGAGATGAACCGGGCCCTGTTCGTCGATCTGACCGAGCATCCCGAGCCTCCGGGAGGGACAGTCGGTCCGCGCGACGAGAATTGCCAGTACGATCCCGCCCAGCTGGCCGAGTCAAAGGGGGATGGTGCGCTGGCCGAGCGCATCTATGCCTGCTTTGGCGCGGCGGCACGGAACATCGCGGTGGGAAAGGAGCAACTCGACCGCCTGACTCTGCTCGGGCGGCTGGCGAGCACTCCCGCCTCCGCCGAGCGCCGCACCCTGTTCATGGCGATGGAGCCCCTCTGGCGCGCGACCGATGGGGGACCGGTCAGTCCGTATCGTACACTCATTGCTCGCCGTGGCCGCACCTGGTCGCCAGGGATCCGCCCCTTCGATGTGGCCGCCCGGGTGGCTGGCGTGCCTGCCGACAGCGTCGCCGGTTGGCTCGAGGCGGCGCTCGAGGCCTGGCGCCGGAGTACTCCGGATCGGCCGGTCGAACCGTGGGATCTCTACTTCGAGATGGGGGCAGCGGGCCGGGCACTCAACCGCCGAGTGCCTCGCGACAGCCTGCTGGCCATCAACCGCCGTTTCTACCGTGAGCTTGGCGCCGATCCGGATTCGCTCGGCATCCGGTTCGACATCTGGCCCCGGGCCGAGAAGGGCCCCGTCGCGTTCACCACGATCGGTCGCCGGGCAGAGGAGGGCGTGGCACCGGAATCCTGGGTCTTTGCCACCTATCGCGTGGGCGGCTTCGACAACCTGGCTGAGCTGGTGCACGAGACCGGTCACGGCATCCACCTGGGCGGCATCCACACCCGGCCGGCATTCACCGACTGGCCCGACAGCGACACCTTCACGGAGGCCATCGCCGATATCGCCGGTCTCGAGATCTACGAGCCGGCCTGGCAGCAGCACTACCTCGGTGATTCCACCGACCTCGCGACCAGTCTCCACGCCAAGTACTTCAGCATCATGATGGATATGGCGTGGGCGCTGTTCGAGATCCGGCTCGAGCAGAATCCGTCCGCCGATCCCAACCAGGTCTGGGCGGAGATCACCAGCCACTATCTCCATCTCGTGCCGCATCCGGAGTTGAGCTGGTGGGCGCTGCGCGGCCAGCTCATCGAGGAAACGGGTTACATGCTGAACTACGCCCTCGGGGCCTTTCTGGTCGCCGACATGCGCGCTGCCGTGGCGCGGGATCATGGCCCGATCTCCGCCGGCGACCTGACCTGGTACCCCTACATGCGGGAGCGCATCTACCGCTTCGGCCGTGAAAAGGCCGCCCGGGCCGTCGTGGCCGACTTTCTGGGCCGGCCGCCCCGGCCGGAAGCGCTGCTGGCCGACCTGGCCCGCATCCAGCCCCGGTAATCCCCACTTTTCTCCACCTTTGCACACAGACAGTCCACAAGCTGGCCACCCCCTCCACAACCGGGCCCCGGTTTTCCGCATTCACCCGACAGCGTCCGGGAGGCCTCCCGGACGTCTTTGGCGGGGATCCGCGGCCGCCTTGAGCGGGGGAAGCGTCCCGGGCTTCGCCCCGTTATAATCCAGCCCCGTCAATCCGGCCCCTCCGGGAGCGCTCCCTCCCGGCAGACGATCGACCCACCCCAAGGCATGAGGCCCGACCCGGTGACCGCCACTTCCGAGACCAACGCGCAGCAGCCCCAGGCCAACGACCGCATCGATTCGATCTACGGCCGAGACGTGTTTTCCACCCAGGTCATGCGGCAGCGACTGCCCAAGGATGTCGTCCGCAGCCTGCAGCGGACCATCGATCTCGGGGCGCGGCTGGACCCGCAGGTAGCCAATGTCGTCGCGGCGACGATGAAGGACTGGGCCATCGAGAACGGCGCCACCCATTACACCCACTGGTTCCAGCCGCTCACCGGCTCCACGGCCGAAAAGCATGATTCGCTGATCTCGCCCGACGCCAACGGCGGGGTGATCTTCAACTTCTCCGGCAGCGACCTGGTGCAGGGCGAGCCAGACGCCTCGAGTTTCCCGTCGGGCGGCCTCCGCGCCACCTTCGAGGCCCGCGGCTACACGGCCTGGGATCCCACCAGCCCCGCCTTCCTGATGCGCAGCGCCGGGTCGGTAACCCTCTGCATCCCGACCGCGTTCGTGTCGTGGACCGGGGAGGCGCTGGACACCAAGATCCCGCTGCTCCGCTCGATGGAGGCGCTGAGCCACCAGGCCCTCCGGATCCTCAAGATCTTCGGCGCCGACGCGGGTGTTTCCCGGGTGTACACGACGGTCGGACCGGAGCAGGAATACTTCCTGGTGGACCGGGAGCTCTACTTCAAGCGCCCCGACCTGGTCATCTGCGACCGGACGCTGTTCGGCGCCCGTCCTCCCAAGGGTCAGCAGCTCGAGGACCACTACTTCGGCACCATCCCGCCGCGGGTCCTGGCCTTCATGGCCGAGGCGGAGCGGGAGATGTACCGTCTCGGGATTCCCGTGAAGACGCGGCACAACGAGGTGGCACCCGGCCAGTACGAGATCGCGCCGCTGTTCGAGATCAGCCACATCGGCAGCGACCACCAGATGCTGCTCATGGAAACCCTCAAGCGAGTGGCCCCGCGGTACGGCCTGCAGTGCATCGTGCACGAAAAGCCGTTTGCCGGCGTCAACGGATCCGGCAAGCACAACAACTGGTCGATGGCCACCAACACCGGGGCCAACCTGCTCGATCCGCAGGATGACACCCACACCAACCTGCAGTTCCTGGTCTTCCTCTGCGCCGTGATCCGGGCGGTGGACATCCACGCCGACCTGCTCCGCGCCTCGATCGCCTCGGCGGGCAACGACCACCGGCTGGGCGCCAACGAGGCGCCGCCGGCCATCATCTCGATCTTCCTGGGCGACATGCTGTCGGACATCCTGGCCCAGGTCGAGAAGGGCCAGCTCCGGCGCACCATCCGGGGCGGCGTGATCGATCTCGGCGCCAAGACGCTGCCGATGCTGCCGCGCCACTCCGGCGACCGCAACCGCACGTCGCCGTTCGCCTTTACCGGCAACAAGTTCGAGTTCCGCGCGGTGGGTTCGAGCGCCAGCATCGCCTGGCCCAACACCGTGCTCAACACCATCGCGGCGGAATCGCTGGACACGCTGGCCACCGAGATCGAGCGGGCTGCAGGCAAGAACCCCACTCCGGCCCGGCTGCAGGCCTCGGTGCTGGGCGTCCTCAAGCGGATTCTCAAGCAGCACAAGCGGGTCATCTTCGACGGCGACGGCTACTCCGAGCAGTGGCACGCTGAAGCCGAGAAGCGCGGGCTGCCGAACTACCGGGATTCGATCGCGGCCTTCCCTGTGCTCAAGGCCAAGAAGAACGTGGACCTGTTCCGGAAGTACAACGTGCTGAGCAAGGCCGAACTGGACAGCCGGACCCACATCGGCATCGAGAAGTGGGTCAAGCAGCTGATCATCGAGGCGGAAACGATGATTTCGCTGACCAAGACCCACATCCTGCCGGCCGCGCTGCGCCAGCAGCAGGAAGTCGCCAAGGCGGTGCACGCCACCGAGCAGGCCGGGGTCAAGTCGCCCGACTCGACGGCGGCGCTCAAGGATATGGTCACGCTGGTGAGCCACATCCGGCAGTCGCTCGCCGCGCTGGAGCGGGCCGCCCAGCACCACCACGATGACCCGTACCGCCACGCGGTGCAGATCAACAACGAAGTCCGGCCGCTCATGGCCGAACTGCGGTCGCAGGTGGACGCGCTCGAAGGGAATGTGGCGGCGGACCTCTGGCCGCTGCCGACCTATCGCGAGATGCTGTTCTTGAAGTGAGAGGTGAGAGGGGAGAGGTGAAAGGGGGCTCCGATCCGGGGCCCCCTTTGCTTTTCCATCTCTGGAAGATTGCCTGCCGGCGCCTCAGTTCACCGGCAGGCCGCTGGGGACGGAATCGGGAACCAGCGCCGACATGTCGACCGACGCCGGGTCGGTGAGCGCCTCGAAGAACGCCTCGATCCGGGCTACCTCGGCGTTGGTGAGATTGATGGTGGTGTCGACGCGGGTATCGATCGTCGCCACCAGGGCCGCCTGGGTGGTGGGGTCGTTCTTCACCGTTGGCTCGAGCAACCCCGGGAGTTGGGTGGGATCGTATTCACTCAGCATCAGCCGCGGATTGCTGTAGTGCCGGATGGCCGCGGCGAGCGTCGCGTAGGCGCCATTGTGCATCCAGGGGCCGGTCAGCACCACGTTGCGCAAGGGCGGCGCCTTGAAGGCGAAGTCCTCGTTCGCCACGGCGGTGACGCCGCTCCGGCCATGATCCAGGCCGTCGGCCTGCTTGCCGGGTCCGAGCTGCGGGATGGCGATGTTCTCGAAGTTCTGATTGCTCATCAGCCCTCCCGAGTGGCACTTGCCGCAGCGCCCTCGCCCGTAGAAGACCAGGGCGCCGCGCTTGGCTGAATCGCTCAGCGCGCTATTGTCGCCGGCCAGGTACCTGTCAAAGGCAGTCTGATTCGCGACGAAGGCCTCCGACTCAAAGGCGGCGATCGCGTTGGCCGCGTGATGGAAATCGAAGCTGGCCACTGCCACCCCTGGATAGGCGGCCTGGAACTTCTGGACGTAGGACGGGATCGCCATCAGGCGGGCCGTGAGCGCCGCCCACCCACCCGTGAAGTCGCTGTCCCCGACGGCGGCCAGCTCGTTGGGCTGGCCATCCGGCATCGTGTCCCCCGGCTGCCCGCGCATCTCGTCGCGGCTGAGGACGGGGAACATCGCCTGGCCGGCGAGGGGGCCCGAGAGCCCCGGGAGCAGCGCGGCGCCGGCGGGGGTCTGCAGTGTGCCGGACACGGCCTCGACCCGGCCATCCCAGAACATCCGGGTGAACTGGTGGTACCCGCGATTGAACAGGTCGGGGCTGTTGCGCGGAATGAATGGACGCCCGCTGGCGGGCTGCCGGCTCCCGACCGGGCCGGTGCCCAGCGTTCCCACCGCGAGTGACAATCCGTCCGAACTGTGCGTCAGCGGATGGTGGCAGGTGGCGCAGGCAATGTCCTTGTTCCCGCTCAGGATCTTGTCGAACATGAGCAGGCGGCCGAGCGCGACCTGGTTGGCGTCCTGCAGCGGTGGCGGAGGAAGCGGGGCGACGCCGTTGGCCGCCAGCGCCGCCCGGAGTTCGCTGTCGAGCGGATCCGTCGGGGTGGCGACCGGGTCACCGGAACAGGCCACGCCGGCCGCGAGAAGCGTGGGCAGGAACCAGAGGCGGGAACGAGTCATCAGGCCGCCGGCCATTGCTGGCTCACACAGTGAAAGGAGCCGAGACCCCAGACCAGGTCGAGCGAGTCGATCAGGGTGACTTTCCGGCCGGGGAAGAGTTCCTGCAGGGTGCTGCGGGCTACCTGGTCGGTCGCGGGATCGTACGCGGGCAGCAGCACCACGCCATTGGCAATGTAGAAATTGGCGTAGCTCGCGGGCAGCCGCTGGCCGTCCTGGTGGAGCGGCCGGGGCATGGGAAGGGTGACCACCCGCAGCGGCTGGTCGTCCTGGTCCGTCATCGAGTGCAGCCGCGCCAGGTTTTCGCGCAGCGGTTCGTGGTTGGGGTCCCGCGGGTCCGGCTCGATCACCGTCACCACCGTCTGCGGATCGACGAACCTGGTCAGGTCGTCGACGTGCCCGTCGGTATCATCGCCCTCGATGCCGTCTCCCAGCCAGAGAATCTTCCGTACGCCGAGGTAGTCCCGGAGGTAGTGCTCGATCTGCCCGCGGGACAGTCCCGGGTTGCGGTTGGGGTTGAGGAGGCACGCCTCGGTGGTGAGCAGGGTGCCGGCGCCGTTCACGTCGATCGAGCCCCCCTCCATGATGATGCCCGGGTGAAAGACCGGCACGCCATACTCGGCGCCGATCCGGGTCGGGATCACATCATCGTCATCGAACGGGGGATACTTGCCGCCCCACGCATTGTAGCCCCAGTCGACGATCGCTTCCTCGACGCGGCCGCCTTCCCGGCGCTGGATGAAGCAGGGGCCGTGGTCCCGGCACCACGCGTCGTTGGTCGGATTCCGGTGGAAGAAGACTCTGGTCGTGGCGACGCCCGCCTTGCGCAGGCGGTCGCGGATGTCCGCCTCCATGTCCGGTCCCGTGACGTTGAGGTGCACCTCCTCGTGGGGCACCAGGTGGCGCACCAGTTCCACGAAGACGCCGGGTACCGGCTCGAACTTGCCGGGCCACGAACTCTCCCGATGGGGCCACGACAGCCAGGTGGCGCGGTGGCGCGACCATTCGGCCGGCATGGAATAGCCGAGGGAGGCCGGTGGTACAGATGGGGGGATGGGGGGATGGGGGGATTGAGTCAAGATGGTGCGTCCCGCCTTATTCGGCCAAGTAGATGCCGCGAACTGTGGCTATCGTTGGCCATGGTATCGCAGCAGAGTCAGCGCGTACTCGATCGCACGATGGAATTTGCCCTGGCCGTCATCCGGTTCGCACGTGCACTCCCCAGGACTCAGGAGGCCTTCCACATCGCCGACCAACTGCGAAGATCGGGTACTTCGGTAGCCGCAAACTATCGGGCGGCTCGACGAGCCCGGAGTCGCCGCGAATTCGTGGCGAAGCTCGGGTTGGTAATCGAGGAGTGCGATGAATCCCTGTTCTGGCTTGAACTCCTGGGGAGACTCGATCTTGGCGAGTTCGGAACCCGAGAAGGGCTGCGCCAGGAAGCCAATGAACTTACGGCGTTGTTCGTGGTGACGCGGATCAGGGCTCGCGGCAGAGTTTCCAGGCCCTGACCACATCCCCCCATCCCTCCATCCCCCCATCTCAGCCCTCGTCCAGATACCTCTTCGCAATCGGCTGATACGCGTCGATCCTTCGGTCCCGAAGAAACGGCCAATGCGTCCGAGTAACGTCCACCAGCCCGAGGTCGCAGGGCACGACCAGCACCTCTTCGCCCTGGCCCGCCTTGGCCAGGATCCGGCCGCCGGGGTCGGCCACGAAGCTGCCGCCCCAGAATTCGATCGCCTTGTCGCCTTCCTGTTCGAGGCCCACCCGGTTCACCGCGGCCACGAAGACACCGTTCGCGATGGCGTGGCTCCGCTGCATCGTTTCCCAGGCATTCTGCTGGGCGGCGCCATACTCGGCCTTCTCGGGCGGCAGCCAGCCGATGGCGGTGGGATAGAACAGGATGTCGGCGCCGCCCAGCGCGGTCAGGCGGGCCGCTTCGGGATACCACTGGTCCCAGCAGATCAGCACGCCGGCCCGCGCGTGGCGCGTCTGCCAGGTGCGGAAGCCGAGATCCCCCGGCGTGAAGTAGAACTTTTCGTAGTACTGGGGATCGTCGGGAATGTGCATCTTGCGGTACTTGCCCAGGTAGCGGCCGTCCGCATCCAGGATCGCCGTGGTGTTGTGATACAGGCCCTCGGCCCGCTTCTCGAACAGCGAGGCGATGAGCACCACACCCAGTTCCTGGGCCAGCGGGCCGAGTTTCTCCGTCGTCGGTCCCGGGATGGCTTCGGCCAGCTTGAAGAAACGGTGATCCTCGATCTGGCAGAAGTAGGGGCCGAGGAAGAGTTCGGGCAGGCAGATCACGTTAGCGCCGCGCTTCGCGGCTTCGCGAATGCCGGCGACGGCGCGGGCCAGGTTGTCGGCCGGATCGGCCGACATCCGCATCTGGACCAGGCCGAGCGTGGTGCTCGCCGGTCGGGAAGTGGTGGCAGACATTGGGCACAATTATAGCGGGGCCGGGGAGGCCCGACAGGCCCCGCGTCGCGGATGCAAACGAACGGCCCCCACGCCGAGGCGGGAGGGCCGCTGGCCGAGGCCAGAACCGCGCGCGACTAGTGCCGGGGTGCGGCCACGGCCTCTCCGCAGTTGGGATAGCCGAAGAAATCACCGTGCGTCACCTGCACCGAACCCGCCTTGGTGTTGTACGTGCCCCACGTGCTGTCCGCGTTGAAGTGACCCGAGACATTGAGAGACCCTTCCGCCACCGATTCGGCAATCGTGAAGTTGGAGCCGGAGATGGTGCCGTGCACGTCGTACACCGTCCCCCCATCCCCCACGGAGGTGGCGCGGACAATGCCGCCCACCACGACGGCGTTGAACCAGCCGAGGTCCGCGGCGCCACCGTCATCCTCGACCCCCTGGAAGTAGCCGCAATAGGTCTGGGCCGGTGTCCCATCGGTGTTGCTGACAGCGGCGAATGAGCCCGATTCGGAACCGGTGATGTCGCCGGTAATCTGTCCGTCGGCGAGTGTCCCGCTGAGCCCGAAGGGCGCGGGATCGGCGGTCATCGTCAGGGTGCCGGCGTCCAGCGTTCCGGAGATCGGGTAGCTGGTGCCTCCGACCACCACCGTACCGGTGGCCGCGACTGGGGCGCCCCCGGCCAGGCTCGGCCCGGCGGCGTCGGTTCGGAGCGAGGGGGGGGCAGCGACCGCACTGGCAAAGGTGATCGCGAGGGACCCCGCGGTGCCGTCCGTTCCGGCCACATATCCCGAGTAGGTCGTCGAGGCTTGGAGGCCTCCCCCGCCGTTGTTGCCGCCGCCGTTGTCATTGCCACCGCAGGCCGCGGCGCCGCTCAGGACCGCGAGGGTGGAGAGCGGCAGGGCAAACCGCCGCAAGTGCTTGCCGGTGAAAGTCATAGGAGAACTCCTTCGGTGCGGGGTAGGGGATGGGGTGCTGGCGGCCTCGAGGCCGATGGGACCAAGCTCGGTTGTCCCGGTTATTTGGCCGTTACTCCTCCGGTAACGCCGCCTTTCCCTCCCGGAATCGCGCCCCGTGCGGTTCCCTCCATCCCCTGTCCGTTCCATATTTCGCGCCGCCCCGATCCAGGACGTTTCTCTGCGCATCACGCTCCGCCCGCTGGCACTGCTGACGCTCGCCATGATCCCGGCCGCGAGGCTCGAAGCCCAGTCGTTCACCTGGAAGAGCCTGGTCACCTTCTACGGGGACAACACCGAGTTCTTCAATCCCTACCGCACGGGGGAAACGATCCTCGGCGGCCAGTTCCAGACCTGGCTCAGCATCGAGCCGGGACGGCGGACCGAGGTCATCGCGGGCGTCTTCGGCGATCACCGCAGCGGGGACGATTCCTTCCTCGATCCGGTCAAGCCGCTGCTCGGCTTCCGCTACCACACGGATCACTCGCTCGGCGCCCTCGGTACCCTGGTTACCGAGAACCGCCACGGCTATCTCGAGCCGCTGGAGGTGACCACGCTCGAGTTCACCCGGCCCATCGAATACGGCATCCAGTGGCGTGAGCGGCGGGGCTGGCTGGACGGCGAGCTCTACCTCAACTGGCAGCACCTCAACACCCCGGACAGCCGCGAGATCTTCGACTACGGGCTCAACCTGGCGGTGCGCCCGATCCGGCAGGTCTCCCTCGAATACCAGAGTCACGGGCTGCATCACGGCGGCCAGCTGTACGACGTGGGCCCGGTGACCAACAACTTCGCCTCCGGCATCGGGCTCGGTCTCACGGAGCGGTTCCGCTGGATCGACTCGACCAGCCTGCGGCTGTTCTACCTGCACAGCCATGGCAACATCGATTCGATCGTTCCTGCCGGGCGTCCCGACCAGGGACACGGGACCTACCTGCGCCTCGGGATTACCCCGGGGAACTGGTGTGACCTGTGGATGATCCAGTGGTGGGGCAAGGACTACCTGGCCCAGGAGGGGGACAACAACTACAACAGCGTCGGCAGCGATCCCGGCTACTACAAATCGGACCGGCGCTACCAGGAGTACGGGTTCGGCAAGAGCGTGCTGATCGACCATGCCGTCACCGCCCGGGGAGAGCTCCGCTTCCACCGGATCGATGACCTCAGCAGCATCTCGATCGGCACCAGCAAATGGGAGTATTCCTACCGGATCACCGCGGTCATCCCGATCGGCGTCCGGATCAGTCACTGAGCCAGCCGTCCTCATCACGGGAGGATTCATGCCGCCACTCAAGTCCGCCGTGCTCGTTGCAGCGATTCTCGCTGCGGGCTGCCAGGCGCCCGCCACGAAGGCGCCGGAGGCACCGGCCGTCGATCCGCTGTCCGTGGTCGACCAGTACATGGCCGCCTGGAATGCCCACGACGCGGCCAGGGCGGCGTCCTTCTACGCGCCGGACGTGACGTACTTCGATGCCTCGGTGGGGGTGCCGCAGGTAGGAAAGGACAGCGCTCAGAAGAACGTGGTCGAGGCGTTCCTCACGGCCGCCCCGGACTGCATCTGGACCCGCGATACCAGCTTCGCTCCGATCCGCTCGGCGGACGGCATCGCGTTCCGCTGGACTTTCAGCGGCACCAACACCGGGCCGGGATGGAACGGCCCCAAGGCCACGGGCAAGCACTTCAGCTTTTCCGGCGCCACCCTGATCCGCCTCAAGGGCAACAAGATCAGCTTCCAGGGCGATTTCTACGACGCCTACGGGTTCTACAAGCAGCTGGGGCTGGCGCAGTAACCGGCGTCAGCCTGCATCCCCCAGGATCAGCGCTGCCGCGCCGGTGGCGACCGGCCAGCGCGGCGTGATCGAGCGCCCCTGGACGGTGTGATCGAGCCCCCGCTCCGACTTTGCCACGGTCGTGATGTCGTAACTCCACAACTCCACCGCGGGCTCGCATCCCACGGCGAGCGGCGCCGACAGCGAAAGTTCCGGCGCGAACCAGCTGCCGGCAGGAAAGGCGGCCGGATCCCACTGGTAGTCCACCCTGAGCCCTCCGGCGGCGCCCACCACGATCCGCTTCTGGAAGTAGGGCGCTCCCCCTCGGGCCGCCGCCACGATCACCGACAGGTGGTCGGACCCCTGTTCCACCTGCCAGGTGACTGCCTCGGCCCCGATTGACCACAGCGGGCGATACTCCCCGCGGGCGTAGGCCGCTTCGCCGGTGGTATCCTCGAGCACCCGCTCGGTCAGCATCACCCGGTCCACGAAATCGCGGGGCGGCTGCTCGCTCAGTCCGAGCCGCGATTCCAGGTCGTGAATGCTCGGCGCGTGGTCGCCGGTGGACGCCGGGGGCGCCCCACCTCCGGCCGCCAGCTGGTGATAGCCTTCTTCCCGGCGGGTGAGGACATCGGCGTAGTTGATCGCCGTGTCGAAGCGGGTGTACTCCTCGATCGCGCCGCCGCGGTGCGGCGCAATGAGGATCGAGCAGGCCCCGCTGTGCAGCCACAGTTCCTCCTGCCCGTCGAGATCGAGATCCACGAGGTCGTGCCCCAGGCCCTCCGCCGAGCGCATGGTCCCTTCGGCCAGGGCCAGTTCGCGCCAGAGCGCCGCGCGCAGAAACGGCAGGTACAGTCCGCCGAAGACGCCGTGCCAGTAGGCATCGTTGCACTGGGCCCGGCCGATGGCGCGGCGCACCTCGGCGGGATTGCCCCGCAGGCGGCAGAGCCAGGACAGGGCCTGCATCTTCTTGTGCAGCCGGTTGGACTCGGTGTACTTCGCCAGGAAGTTGCGCCAGTGGCTGCCACGGACCAGGCTGCCGTCGGCCCCTTGCAGGCGGTCTCCCAGGTCGTGCTCCAGCCGCTGCAGGCGCCGGGCCGCCGGCGCGGGCAGCGCCCATCCCTCCATCTCGCGATAGGAAGCCGTCGGCAGGTAGGCAAGGCCGGCACTCGGAATCGCCGCCACGGCGTCGGTCAGGGTCGAGAGCTGGACTTCGCCCGCCTCGATACTCCGGCCCACCGTCGTGAGGAAGTCCGCCAGCCAGCCGCGATCGTAGACCCACTCACGGGTGCCGGGCCAGCCGCCGAATTTTTCGCCGTCATCAGCCAGCACCGCCATCCGGTGTCCCTCCGCCCGCAGGCGCGCGAGGTACGCCGTCGTTTCGGCAGGCGGCTGAAAGGGCACGAGGTAGCGCAGCCGCTCATCGATCGGGACCAGTGTGAGGCGCCGGCCGCCGTGCTCCGTGGTCCAGGGCGCGTGGAGCTCCTCCCGCTCGAACCCGCTGACCAGGAAGTGGCGGTCATCCACCAGCACGGTCGAGACTCCCGCATCGGCCAGGTCGGCGGCGAGATCCGGCTCCCACACCCGCTCGGTGAGCCAGAGACCCTGCGCCACGACGCCGAATCGACGCAGCAAGGCCTCCCGCATCCAGGCGATCTGCTCCAGCCGGTCTTCCCGCGGCAGGGATGCCAGGATCGGCTCGTAATAGCCCGCGAGCAGCAGTTCGATGCGGCCGTCGGAGACCATGCGCCCCACCTGGTCGAGCCATCGCGCGCCGTGCTGCTCCAGCCAGTCGAGCAGCGTGCCGGAGCAATGGACGACGATCGGACCGAATCCCCGCTCCTCGACCGCCTTGAGGAAGGGCGTGTAGACATCATCCAGGTGCTGCTGGAAGACGTGATCGAAATTGCCCAGCGGCTGGTGGAGATGGAGCCCGAAGACGAAGCGGATCGGTGGGGTCATGAACCTGTCCTGGAGGTAAATCCGAGCGCGCGCGCGACCGAATCGAGCTGAGCCACCTGCCCGGCCGCAAGGCGCGACCGGACGTGGAAGAAGCGCGTCTGCACGTCGAACGGGACGTGGCGGCCATAACTCTCGTACAGGGCCGCGAGGTCGGTGACTCGGCGGCGGGCATCGGGTCCCTGGTCCTCGAGCAGGCCATCCACCGCCCGGGTAAACGCCAGCAGCGCCGCCTCCCGCGGCAGGAGTCGGCCGTCATGCAGCCGGTCGCTTTCATCCTTGCTCAGCCACCGTCGGATCAGGCTGGCCCGGAGCGTCTGGCGGATCGCTTCCCGCGGCAGTTCGGGGAGCTCGTTCAGCTCCAGCACCAGCGGTTCCGCCAGCCAGTCCGCCTCGAGACGGACCAGCACCCCCACACCGGTCAGCGTGGTCTCGATGCGGAAGGGCTGTTCCCAGCCGGTGCGGCGATGCCGGAGGCGAAATCCCCGGCCCGGATCCTCGAGTGAGTAGCCGAGGGTCTGCGGCAGTGGAATCATGAGCTCGCGCGCCGCGCCGAGGCCGGCGGCGATCCGCGCAGGATGGGGAAGCGGGTCGCGGGCGAGCGCCGCCACCATCTGGCCGCCATTAGGCGCGCCGAATTCGTTGCTCTCCGCAGGGGTGAGCCGCTCGATGAATCCCGCGAGCAGCGCCCCCGGTTCCGGCTCGGCGAGCGCCAGTGCGCGGACCGCGTAGCGCAGGACCTGCCGGACCTCGAGACCTGCGAGGTCATCGAAGAACCAGGCGCACGACGTGTGCATCCGCAGCGCGCCGCGCTCGACCTCGAGCCACTCCGCCGCGCGCACCAGCGCGTTGGCGTCGGTGCCGCGCAGCGCCTGCCGGCGGATCCAGTCCAGGCCCGATTCGGGCGGCTCTCCGATGACGCCCCCGTAGCCATCACGCACGGCCCAGGGTTCGGCGAACCACTTCGGTGCCTCGGCCGCGAAGCGGCTGTGCAGCTGGGCGGCCAGCCAGCTGATCCCCTCGCGCAGTGGCTTCCGCCAGGCCTGCTGCGTGGGTTTCTCCGGCGCCATCTTGCAGCCGCAATCCGCCCGCCAGCGCTCGACTCCGTGAATGCAACTCCAGGAACTGGGTGCCACCAGGCCCACTGTGGCCTTCGCCGGCGTGCGTTCGAGGTAGCTGGCAAAATTCTCCACCCGCGCCGAGGGCTCGCCGCGAAGGGATTCGATCAGGCGGGCCAGGGCCATCTCGCCGAAGGCGTGGTGGTGGCCGTACGTCTCGCCGTCGGTGGCCACGGCCACGAGCCGCCGGGGCTTGCCCTTGCCGTCGCCCAGCAACCGCGACTGCCACGCGACGGCGTCCCGCACCAGCGGGCCGAAGGCCACGTCGTGGGAGATGGGGCCGTCATATGGGCAGAGCGTGATCTCGCGCCCTGACCTGGTCCGGAAGAGTCCGGGACTTCCGTCCGGGGGCGCACCCTCGATCTGGTGCGGAGCCAGGATAGTGAACTTGATGCCTTCCGCAGCCAGTGCATCGAGGGTGTCTTCGTCCACCGCCGTTTCCGGCAGCCACATCCCCTCCGGCATCCGGCCGAACCGGCGGTGAAAGTCGGCAATCCCCCAGCGGATTTCCGTGGTACGGTCCTGCGCGGTGCTGAGAGGAAGAATGGTGTGGTGGTACGGCATCGCGATGGCGTTGCCGTGGCCCAGCCGTTCGGTACTCAGGCGGTCGGCGGCGAGGACCGCCTGGTAAGTGTCTGGAGCGTGCCGTTCCAGCCACTCGAGGAGCGTCGGGCCGAAATTGAAGCTGATCCACTCGAGGGTGTTGACGATCCGCTCGATGCGCCCGTCCGCCCCGGGGATTCGTGCGGCCACCACCGCCCGATAGCACTCCTGCTCGATCCGCTGGTTCCAGTCGTGGGCGGGCGCCGCCGACGCCTCGGCTTCGACCTCCTCCAGCCAGGGCTCCTCGCGGGGCGGCTGGTAGAAGTGACCGTGAATGACGATGCTGCGCGGCGTCACGCGCTACAGGGCCCGGCTGCCCCGGAGCGCCAGCGCCAGCGCGGGGAGCACGTCGGGGAAGAGGCCGTCCCGCCGCTGCAGTTCGTCGGCCAGGCGCTGTCCGGCTTCGATCCCGCCTTCGCCGCCCCGCAGCGACTGGAGCAGCTGGTCCAGCTCGTCGCAGTGCTCGCTGATGCGCTTCACGGCGTAGTCGGTGACCGCTCCCGTCGAAATGATGAACTGCCAGTCCGAGGACTGGGCCAGCAGCAGGGACCGCGCCGCCTGCGAGAGGACCGGCCACGCCGCGGGATTGGCCAGGGCCGAGGGCGCCTGGTCCCAGAAGGTGCACTCGAGGGGCCAGAGGCGCCGCCAGGTCCACGCGGTCCGGTCGTTGAGCCACATCGACCAGTCACCCTCGGCGCCCCAGGAGCCGGCGGCCAGCCTGATGGGGGTCCGCGCCGGATGAGCGGCGAGGTGGGCCGATGCGGTGAGCGGGCGGATGGCCCCGATGCCTTCGAGCGCCCGGTAGGCCGCGCCGAGGAAGGCGGGTCCTTCGAACCACCAGTGGCCGAACAGTTCGGTGTCGAATGGCGAGACGATGAGGCCGCTCTTCGAGCCCTTCTCGGTGGCCGCGATCTGGCTCAGCACCGACGCGAAATGGCGGCCGTGCTCCCTGGCCCGGCCGAAGGCGTGCGCCGGATTGTACGGCAGCTTGCCGCCCAGGTCGCTGGCCGCCGCACTCACCCGCCAGAGCTTGAGGCCGCCAGGCCAGCGGATCTTGTGGAACTCGAGATACGCTTCGTCACCGGGGTAGCCGTGATGCCGGCTCCAGACCTGCTGCGAGGTACGAGGGTCACGCACCAGCGCCGCCAGCGTGCGTCCGGCGCGAGCCGGCATGACCCTGTAGCTGCGATACGGCGAATGCGCGCCCAATACCCGGCCGGCCGGCAGGTCATGACGTTCGTGGTCGAACTGACCCGCCGGATCCCCCGAAGAGCGGAGCAGGGTGCCGGCATCTGCCATGTGGGCATCGGTGAAGAAATACTGGAAACCCGCATCGCCAAGGTGCTCGTCGATGCCGCGCCGGATACCGGTGTACGGCGCTCCGGCCATCGGCGCCCAGTCGCCGCGGGGGCGATAGGCGCACTCGGGGAGCCAGCATCCCGCCGGCAACCGGCCGAAGAGGCGGCGGTGCTCGTGCCGGCCAAGCGCCAGCTGGAAGCGGATGCTTTCGTCCCGGGCGAGCAGGGGCAGGAATCCGTGCGTCGCGGCCGAGCCGATGATTTCGAGCTGGCCTTCGTTCTCCAGCCGGCGGAAGGCCGTGACCAGGTCCCGCTCGGCGTAGCGGAACCGGTTGCGCAGCCGCTCCAGCCGCCGGCGCCAGAATTCCACCAGGGGAACCAGCCCCTCATCCGGCCGGCTGGACAGATCCGTGGCGGCCTCGTCGCAGGCGATCAGGCGCTGTTCGAAGAAGGCTTCCAGTTCGAGCGCAAAGGCCGGAGACGCGAGCTGGTTGGCCAGCACCGGCGTGAAGCCGATGGTGACCGGGGCCCGCACGCCCTCGGCGGCCAGCGCCTCGAGTTCCTCGAGCAGCGGGAGATAGGTGTCGATCGCCGCTTCGCAGAGCCAGTCACTGCCGTGGGGCCAGCGGCCGTGATGCAGCACCCAGGGGAGATGACTGTGCAGCGCCAGGACGAAGTCCACTCATCCCTCCTTGAGCCCGGCGGCGTGCGTGAGCAGCGCCCGGCGGTAGAGATCGAGATACCTGAAGCCGGAGCGCTCCCAGCTGAAATCGCGGCCCATCGCCTCGTGCATCATCCGCGTCCAGGCCGGTCGATCCGCATAGTGGTCCACGGCCCGCTGCGTGGCGACGAGCAGCGCCTCGGCAGAGTAGGCATCGAACAGGAACCCCGTCACCCCGTCCTCGATGGTATCGGCCAGACCGCCGACCCGCCGAGCCACTGGAATGGCCCCGTACCGCTGGGCCCGCATCTGGGTCAGCCCGCAGGGTTCATAGAGCGAGGGCATCAGGAAGAGATCGGCTCCGGCCATGAGCTCGTGCTCACGGCTGTCGGTGAAATGAAATTCGGCGGCCACCCGGCCGGGAAGTGCGGAGGCAAAGGCGGCGAGGGCGCCCTCGTACGCCGGATCGCCCGCACCGAGGAACAGGTACTGGGCTTCGGTAACGAACGGGAGACGGCTCTCCAGAATGATGTCGAGGCCCTTCTGCGAGACCAGGCGCGCCGTCATGCCGAACAGTGGCCGACCTGGCTCGGGGTCCAGGCCCCAGCGCCGCTGCAGGAAGGCCTTGCAGGCCGACTTGGCCGCCGGGTTTTCGCGCGAGTAATGTGCGGCGGTGTCCGGGTCGGTCGCGGGATTCCAGGCATCGAAATCGATCCCGTTGGTGATGCCGACCAGCCGGTCCTTGAGATGGATGAACGCGTCGTGCAGGCCGAATCCGCCATCCGGCGTGCGGAGCTCGTGGGCGTGGGTCGGGCTCACGGTGGTCACGGCGTCCGCGCTGGTGAGTCCGCCCTTGAGGATGTTGAGCTTCCCGTACCACTCCATCCAGCGGAAATCCCAGAGCCAGGCCGGCAATCCCACCTCGGCCAGGGTCGCGCGATCGAAATGGCCCTGGTACCCCGCGTTGTGCACCGAGAGCACCGTGGCGAGGCCCCGGTAGTAGGGGTCCTCTCTCAGCACGGTGCGGAGATAGACCGGAGCGAGCGCCGTGTGCCAGTCGTGCGCGTGCACGATCCCCGATCCGGGCGCGAGGTGCGGCAACGCCGCGAGCGCGGCCCGGCAGTAGACGGCGAAGCGGCGCGGGTTGTCGGGGTAGTCGGCGCCCTCGCCGTAGATGCCCGGGCGGTCGAAGGACGCGGGATGGTCGATGAAGAAGAGGCGGGGTCCCGAGGCATTGCCGGGGTGCGGGACCAGCGACACCCGTTCGACCCGGGCGCCGACCTGGACATCGAACGGCACGGCGCCCGGGCCCAGGCCGGGGAGCTGCTCGCGGACCGAGCGATGCAGCGGGACCAGCACGGTGACCCGGAGACCGTGGGCCGCCTGCCAGTTCGCGAGGCTCCGCACCGCGTCGGCGAGACCGCCGGTGCGGGCGTACGGCCAGTACTCCGCTGCGAGGTGCACGACTCCCACCGGCAGACCAGCCGGTGTCGTCAACCCGGGTGCAGGCACTCCCGCATGGGCGGAGGCCATCCGGTGGTCCTCAGGCGAAAGGCGGATCGTCCCCCGGCGCGAGACCCTGCGCCGCCGGCACGTAGTAGTCGCGAACGTACTGCTGCACCATCCGGCGGGCGGTGAAGCGGCCGCCGCAGACCTTGAGCGCCTGCTTCATCCGCGCCAGCCACCCGGCCGGCAGCCCGCGGGCGTCCCGCTGATAGTACAGCGGAACGATCTGTTCTTCGAGCAGGCTGAAGAAGCTGGCCCCGTCGGCCTGGTCGGCATCCTCGCCTGGCTGGGCCAGCGGCGCGGCCCAGCCGTTCTGCCCCGCGAACCCTTCCTGCCACCAGCCGTCCAGGGTGCTGAGCTGCGGCACGGCGTTGAGTCCCGCCTTCATGCCGCTGGTCCCGCTGGCCTCGAGTGGCACCCGCGGCATGTTGAGCCACAGGTCTACGCCCTGCACCAGGCGATGGGCCAGGTGCATGTCGTAATCCTCGATGAAGGCGACCCGCCCCTCGAGGCGCGCGTCCCGGGTGAAGGAGTACACCTGCTGCAGGACCGTCTTGCCGGGCTCGTCCTGCGGGTGCGCCTTGCCGGCGAAGATGATCTGGACCGGCCGGCGCGGATTCACCAGCAGTTCGTGCAGCCGGTCGAAGTCGCTGAAGAGCAGGGTGGCGCGCTTGTAGGTGGCGAAGCGCCGGGCAAATCCGATGGTGAACGCCTCGGGATCGAGCAGCAGGCCCGCCCCGACGACGTGACTCGCTTCCTTCCATTCGCTCGCCCACCGCCGCCGCGCTTCCTCACGGATGAAGGCCATGAGGACCGCCTTGGTCTGCATGTGCACGGCCCAGAGCCGGGCATCATCCAGGGTGAGCGCCATCTCCCAGAGAGCCGGATCATCCAGCCGCTCCCACCAGTCGGTGCCCATGTGATCGCCCAGCAGTGCCATGAGGCGGTGCGACATCCAGGTGCCCAGATGCACACCGTTGGTCACGTGCCCGATCGGCACCGCCTCCTCCGACCGGCCGGGCCAGAGCCCTTTCCAGATGGCGCGGGAGACTTCGCCGTGCTTGCGGGCGACGCCGTTCACCCGCCGAGAGCAGCGGATGGCCAGCACCGTCATGTGGAAGAGGTGGTCGCCGTCATCCGGCTTGGCGCCGAGGCCAAGGAACTGTTCCCGCGTCACGCCCATGGAATCCCAGAGAGGTCCGGTGCACGCCACCACCTGGTCGGCACCGAAGGCGTCGTGCCCGGCGGGCACCGGCGTGTGCGTGGTGAAGATGCTCCGGGCCCGCACCTCGGCGACGGCGTCCGCCCATGAGGTTCCCGTAGACGTCAGCTCCCGCAGCCGCTCGATGAGCATGAACGCGGCATGGCCCTCGTTGGCATGCCAGGCCGCCGGCTGGTGGCCCAGCGCGCGAAGGACGCGCACGCCGCCCACGCCGAGCAGCCACTCCTGACGCAGCCGGAGGTCGGGCCCGCCGGCGTACAGCTTGCTCGAAAGGCCCCGGTCGTCCGGGTGATTCTCCTCGAGGTTGGTGTCCAGCAGGTACACCGGTACCCGGCCGACCATGAGCCGCCAGACGCCGATGTGGACCGGGCGGCCGAAGGTGTCCACGACGGTGAGATACGGTTCGCCGTTGGACCCCCGCTCCCGCTGCAGCGGCGCCATGCCCGGATCGAACCGGGCGTCGCTGTCTTCCTGCCACCCTTCGAGGCTCAGCCGCTGGTCGAAGTATCCCTTGGTGTAGAAGAGCCCCACGCCGATGAGCGGCACGGCCAGGTCGGAGGCCGCCTTGCAGTGATCGCCGGCCAGGATCCCGAGGCCGCCCGAGTAGATCGGCACGGAGTTGTGCAGCCCGAACTCGGCGCAGAAATAGGCCACCGGTCCGGTGAGCGGCTCGGGGAACTCCCGGCGGAACCAGGTGGGCGCGGCCGCATCCTTCTCGGCAGCCATTTCCGCCATGGCGGCGGCGTAGAGGGCGAGGAATTCGGGGTCACTGGCACAGGCGGCGAGGCGGGCGGGATCGGCGCGCCGCAGCGTGGCGATCGGATTGTGCCGGGTGCGGTGCCAGAGCGTCTCGTCGATCGCCCGGAACAGCGCACGGGCCGGCGGGCTCCAGCTCCAGCGCAGGTTGACCGCCAGTTCTCCCAGTCCGGCGATCGGGTCGGGCAGGTACGGGAACGAGGTCCGGTCGGTGCTCACCTAATGCACCAGCTTGCGGTACTTGATCCGGTGCGGCTGGTCCACCGAGGCGCCTTTGCGCTTCCGGTAATCGGCGGCGTAGTCCTGGTAGTTCCCCTCGTACCACACCACTTCGCTGTCCCCTTCGAACGCCAGGATGTGGGTCGCGATGCGGTCCAGGAACCAGCGGTCGTGGCTGATCACCACGGCGCAGCCCGCAAAGCCGAGCAGCGCGTCTTCGAGCGCGCGCAGGGTGTCCACGTCCAGGTCGTTGGTCGGCTCGTCCAGCAGGAGGAGATTGCCGCCGCTCTTGAGCAGCTTGGCCATGTGCAGCCGGTTGCGCTCGCCGCCGGACAGGTCCTTCACCTTTTTCTGCTGGTCGCTGCCGCGGAAGTTGAACCCCGCGGAGTAGGCGCGGGCGTTGACCTTCCGGGTGCCGAAGAGGAGTTCGTCCTGGCCGCCGGAGATTTCCTGGTAGACGGTTTTCTCGCCGTCCAGCGCCTCGCGGCTCTGGTCCACGTAGGCCAGCTTGACGGTGGAGCCGACGATGAGCTCGCCCGAGTCGGGCGCCTCCTGTCCCGCGATCATCCGGAACAGCGTGGTCTTGCCGGCACCGTTGGGCCCGATGATGCCCACGATGCCGCCGCGCGGCAGGGCAAACTCGAGGTTCTCGAACAGCAGCCGGTCGCCGTAGCCCTTGGACAGCTTCTTGGCGACAACCACTTCGTCCCCGAGGCGCTCCGGGGTGGGGATCAGGATTTCCACCGTGCCTTCGCTCTGCCGCTCCGAGGCTTCCCGCAGCTCTTCATAGCGGGCAATGCGCGCCTTGCTCTTGGCGTTCCGCCCCTTGGGGCTCGTCCGCACCCACTCGAGTTCGCGCTCCAGGGTCTTCTGGCGCGCCGAGGCCTGCTTTTCCTCGGTGGCGAGCCGCTTCTGCTTCTGGTCAAGCCAGCTCGAGTAGTTCCCCTCCCACGGAATGCCGGCGCCGCGGTCGAGCTCGAGGATCCACTTGGCCACGTTGTCGAGGAAGTAGCGGTCATGCGTGATGGCCACCACCGTGCCGGGGAAACTCTCGAGGAACTTCTCCAGCCACGCCACCGATTCCGCGTCGAGGTGGTTGGTGGGCTCGTCCAGCAGCAGCATGTCCGGCTGCTCGAGGAGCAGGCGGCAGAGCGCCACCCGGCGCTTCTCGCCGCCGGACAGCCGGGCCACATCGGCCTCGCCCGGCGGGAGCCGCAGCGCATCCATGGCCAGGTCGAGCTTGTGGTCCAGCTCCCACGCGCCGAGATGGTCAATCTGGTCCTGCAGCCGCCCCTGCTTTTCCAGCAGGCGGTTCATCTCGTCGTCCGCCATCGGCTCGGCGAACTTCATGGCGATTTCGTTGAAATCGTCCAGCAGCTTCCGGGTGGCGCGCACCCCTTCCTCGACGTTGCCGCGCACATCCTTCGTCGGATCCAGCAGCGGCTCCTGGGGCAGATAGCCGATGCGGGTGCCGGCGAGCGGGCGCGCATCGCCCTGAAAGTCCTTGTCCACGCCCGCCATGATGCGCAGCAGCGTCGACTTGCCGGCGCCGTTGGAGCCGAGCACGCCGATCTTGGCGCCGGGGTAGAAGGAGAGGTAGATCCCCTTGAGGATCTCGCGAGACGGGGGCACGACCTTGCGCAGGTCGCGCATCGTAAAGATGTATTCGCCGGCCATAGGGCGGTGAAGATAGGGAGAGCGGCGCCCGGAGTGTAGGGGCCGGAGCGATCGGCGGCGCGGAAACGCGAAGGGCGCCCCGACGGGGGCGCCCCTGGTCCTGCCTGACGCGCGCTGACTTCAGCTGAGATGCTTGCTCACCAGCTTGGTCATCTCGAACATCGAGACGGTGTCCTTCTTGAAGATCGGCCGCAGCTTGGCGTCCGCATTGATGTTGCGCCGGTTCTTCTTGTCCTGCAGCCCGTGCTTCTTGATGTACTGCCAGATCTTCTTGGTGACTTCGGTACGCGGCATGGCCTTGCCACCGATGACTTCCGCGAGCGTGGCGCTCGGAGTCATGGGCTTCATGAACGCCGCATTCGGCTTCCGCTTGGCGGCCTTCTTGGCGGGCTTCCTCTTGGCTGCCTTCTTCTTGGTGGCCATCGTGTGCCTCCGCAGGGGGATAGTCGGAGCCGCCGGAAGAGTGGTGGCAGCTCGCACGCGCCAACCAAAGTAGGGCATTTCCCGAGAGAAACAAGAGGGAAAATCGCGTTTTTCCCTCTGAAAAACGCCCGCGGAGCCGTCGGCCCCCCTCGGAATGAGCGTTTTTCCCCTCGGAAACGGGGCGCACCGGCGCGGCGGGACACGCCGCCGCACTTCGCCCCGGCCGGAGGCCCCCGTCGGCGCGCAGGAGGCGCTATACTGCAGCAGCCTACACTTTCGAGGAAACCGCCTGTGCGTTCCGCCCTCCCTGCGATCCTCCTCCTCTCGGCCGGGGCCCTGGCCGCTCGACCGAAGACCCCGCCGGCCTGCAATCTCGACAATGCCGGTCTCGAACTCCCCGCCGGATTCTGCGCCACGCTCTTCGCCGAGCAGGTGGGACCAGTCCGGCACCTGATCACCCTCTCGAACGGCGATCTCATCGCCGCCGTCGGCGGGGCCCAGGGCGGCGTGCTGGTGCTGCGGGACACCAACGGCGATGGCCGGGCCGACATCACCCGGCGTTTCGGCCCGGGCGGGGGGAACGGCCTCTTCTGGCAGGATGGCTGGCTCTACTTCGCGACCTCGACCGAGGTGCTGCGCTGGCCCTGGCGCCCGGGCCAGCTCGAGCCGGACGGGGATCCCGAAAAAATCATCGAAGACCTGCCCAACGACGGCAATCACACCACCAAGAGCCTCGCCATCGGATCCGACCGCGCGTTGTATGTCAGCATCGGCTCCGCCACCAACAGCTGCCAGGAGGAGGACCGCAGCGCCGGATCCAAAGGCCTCGACCCCTGCACGGAGCTCGACACCAGGGCCGGCGTCTGGCGCTTTTCCGCCGAGCGACAGCACCAGCACCAGGCGGACGGGACCCGCTGGGCGACCGGCCTCCGCAATGCGGTGGCGCTCGCCGCCGAGCCGGGCAGCGGGCGCCTCTTCGTTGCGGTGCACGGGCGCGACCAGCTCGCCGCCAACTGGAACTTCTCCGACTCGGTCAGCGCCGAGGTCCCGGCCGAGGAATTCGCCGAGATTCACCAGGGCAGCGACCTCGGCTGGCCGTACTGCTATTACGATCCGCTGCAGCAGCGCAAGGTGATGGCGCCCGAGTACGGCGGGGACGGAAAGACACCGGGGCGCTGCGCCGACAAGCAGGTGCCGCTGATCGGATTTCCCGGACACTGGGGACCGATGGCTATCGCTTTCTATGACGGGAAGCTGTTTCCCAAGGCGTACCGCGGCGGCGCCTTCCTGGCCTTCCACGGCTCGTGGAACCGCGCACCGCTGCCCCAGGCGGGATACCGGATCGTGTTCGTGCCCTTCAAGAAGGGGCAACCTCACGGCCAGTATCAGACCTTCGCGGTGATGAAGGGCAGCCCCACCGGGCTGCGGGCCTCCGGCGTCGCCGTGAGCCCGGATGGGGCGCTGTTCATCGGATCAGACCAGCAGCGCCGGATCTGGCGAGTTGTCCCCAGCAAGTGAACCCTTTGCCCAGAGGATGCCTATGAATCGAAATCGCCGAAGTACCGTCGCACTGATCGGATTGACGCTGCTCGGAGGGGCGGGATCCCTCGCGGCGCAGGGGAGCACGCCGCTGGCCGTGGGCCAGACGGCGCCCGACTTTGCCCTTCCAGGTGCCAGGAGCGGTGGTCCGCTTGCCGATCCCGTCCGCCTTTCCGATCTCCGCGGTCAGACGGTCGTCATCGCGTTCTTCTACAAGGCCAGGACCAAGGGCTGAACCATCCAGATGAACGCGTACCGTGATCAGTACGCGAAACTCTTCCGCAACGGCCAGAACGTCACCCTGCTCGCGGTCAGCACCGACAGCCTCGGTGCGCTCGCCAGCTGGGCCCACGACGCCGGCTATCCCTTCACCTTCCTGAGCGACACCGGCGGCGTGCTGGGCCGCCAGTACGGCGCGTTCGAGCAGGAGTACAAGCTCGACAACCGGACGCTGTTCGTGATCGGCCCTGACGGGGTGATCCGCCACGTCATGGCGCCGTTCCGCGAAATCGACCCCCAGGCGTATTCGGAGCTTGATCGGGCCATCGCCGACGCCGGCAAGCCGGCGGGTCCTTAACACGGGCGGGGGTGTGCCGTCTCTCCGGTACACTCCCAACCGAGGTATGTATGCGTAGTAGCATCCTGGCTCTGCTGGCCGTGGGATTGGTGGCGACGGCCGCCGCAGCGCAGACGACCGCCCCCGTTCCGGCGGCCAACCCGGAAGCCCGGCACGACCGGCGTGATGTCCGTCACGACAGTCGCGACATCCATCACGATCGCCAGGACATTCGGCAGGACCGGGGCGACCGGGCGCATGATCGGCAGGACATCCGGCACGACGAACGCGATCTTCGCCGGGACCGCCGCGATGGCGACCAGCGGGACATTCGTTCGGATCGTCGGGACCTGAACCACGATCGCCGTGACCTGGCGCACGACCGGAAGGACGGCCGCGCGGATCGGCGGGACCTGCATCAGGACAAGCGGGATCGCCGGGGTGATCGCCGGGATCTGCACCATGATCGGAATCAGCGCATCCGCTGATCGAGCGGAATCGCGTGGACGACAGGGGACGCCGACAGGCGTCCCCTGTTCGTTTGCGGCCGCCTAACAGATCCCGCCCTTCGGCGTCTTGAGGACATCCTTCGATCGGAGCAACCGATGCGGACCAGATTCCTGGCTGTCGCCTTCGTAACCCTTTCCTTCCTCGGCCGGCCCTCGGCACTCGAGGCGCAGAACCCGGCGCGCGCGCCGGCGGCGGCGCCGAACCCGGCCCAGCTGGAGTCTCCTCGCGGTGATGGCGCCCGTGACTCGTTCCACGATCGCCGTTCCTTTCGGCTCAATCGGATGGGTCGTGGCAGCAGGGGGTGGCAGCACTACCGCGCCGCCCGCTATCGGGCCCATTGGCGGCGCATGAAGTATCGTCGCTCGATGTGGGCGCGAGGAATGAGAAACGGCTATGGGATGCGGGGCCGTGGATTCGAACGGGGCCACGGTCGAGCGGGTGCAGGATTCCGCCACCGCGGCCGTGGGATGTACGCCTCCCCGGTGATCTGAAAACCAAGGGCGCCGTCTCCGGCGCCCTTTTCTTGTTCACTTGTTCCGCAGGGCCTGCTCGACCGCCGCCAGAGTCGGTTCGATCTCAATGGGCGGATTGGCCCCCGGCGGCGCGGGGCGGATGTCCCGGTGGTAGCGGAGCAGGATCTCGGGATCCTTGAGCAGATTCCCGGTCAGGACGGCGGCGACCCTGTCGCCCGGCTTGATGACGCTCCGCTCAACCAGCTGCCTGACCCCGGCGACGCTGGCGGCGCTGGCCGGCTCGCATCCGACTCCGGCCCTGTCGATGACGGCCTTGGCCTCGAGAATCTCCTTGTCCGTCACCGAGGTGACCACGCCGTCGGTGTCGCGGATGCTCCGGACGCCGCGATCCCACGAGGCGGGATCGCCGATCTTGATGGCGGTGGCCACCGTTTCCGCCTTGACCCGATGCCGGGTGGCAAAGCCCTCGCGGAACGCCGCGGCGAACGGGGCCGCACCGGCCGCCTGTACCGCGGCGATTCGCGGCAGCCTGGCGATCAATCCGAGCGTCCGGGCCTCTACGAGCGCCTTGCCGAAGGCGGCGGTATTGCCGAGGTTGCCCGCCGGCAGGACGATCCATTCCGGCGGATCCCACTCGAGCTGATCCAGCAGGTCGAAGACGATCGTCTTCTGACCCTCGACCCGGAACGGATTGATCGAGTTGAGCAGGTAGACGCCGAGGCGCTCGCTCGCCTCCTCGACCAGCCGCAGGCAGTCGTCGAAGTCCCCCCGCACCAGCAGGGTCCGGGCGCCGTACGCCAGCGCCTGCGCCAGCTTGCCCAGCGCCACCTGTCCCGAGGGCACCAGTACCAGCGCGGGGATCCCTGCCTGCGCGGCGTAGGCAGCCAGCGCGGCCGAGGTATTGCCGGTGGAGGCGCACGCCACGGCCCGTGCGCCGATTCGCCGGGCCTGCGTGACGCCCACGGTCATGCCCCGGTCCTTGAACGACCCGGTCGGGTTGTGGCCTTCATGCTTGAGCCACAGCGTACCGGTCCCGCACCAGCGCGCGACGGCCTCTCGCTCGAGCAGCGGAGTAATGCCTTCGGGGTGGCTCACGACGTCGGTGCCGGCGCCGGGCAGCACCAGTTCGCGGTACCGCCACACACCCGAGCGATCCAGTCCCCGCAGGGCGCCCCTGCGTGCGGCGAACAGCTCGCGCAGCTGTGCGGCGTGCAGCACCGGCGCCTCGTGATGCACTTCGAGCAGCCCGCCGCAGCCACAGCGCGACCTCGGATCGAGCTCGCCGTAGCGCTCGCCGCACGCGGCACAGCTCTGCCAGCTCAACTGGCGTGCTCCACCCGGGCTCCGACGCGATCCACCGCGGCAATCCGGATTGAGGTCGACAGGCCGAGACGCTCGTACGCCTGGGTCATGGCGCGGGCGACTCGCTCCCCGATTGCTTCCGTCGCCACGAGAGCAAAGGCGGTGGGGCCGCTGCCCGAGATCGAACAACCCAGCCCGCCGGCCGCCAGCGCGGCGGCCTTGGCCTCCGTGAATCCGGGCAGCAGCGGCGCCCGCGCCGGCTCGGCGATGCGATCGTCGATCGCCCGGCCCAGGAGCGAGAGGTCGCCGCTCGCCAATGCCGCCACCATGGCCGCGACCTGCGCGGCCTGGTGCATTGCGGTGGCGCGGTCGATGGAGGCCGGCAGTACGGCGCGCCCCTCGGCGGTCCTGAGTTCCTGCTCGGGGCGTACCAGCACCACGCGCAGAGCGTCCGGTACCGGCAGCACGACATAGTCGAGCGGCTCCATCGAGCGGATCAGCACGGCACTGCCGAGCAGCGAGGGGGCAAGATTGTCGAGGTGACGGCCGGCCACGGCCTCCTCGGCTTCGAGAGTCGCGAGAAGCAGGGCAGGGAAGGCCAGCGGTCGGCCCAGCAGATGATTCACTGCTACCGCGGCAGCCACGGCGGAGGCCGCGCTTCCCCCCTGTCCGCCTGACAACGGGAGCCCCTTCTCGACGGTAAGCGCAAGGCCGATATGGCTGGCCCCGGCGAGTCGCAGCACGGCCCGGGCCGCCAGCGCCGCAGTGTTCCGCCCGGGGTCGGTGGGGATCCGCTCGTTGCCGCTGGTGGTGACCGAAATCCCGGGCGCGTCCGCGACGCGAGCCGTTACCCGGTCTCCTGCCCCCTCGATGGCCAGGCCGAGAATGTCGAGGCCCGGCCCGACATTACCCACGCTGCCCGGCGCAAAGGCGCGCACCTCGCGGAAGACGGCGCTGGCCATGTCAGCAGAGGGCCAGGATGTCGTTGATGACGCCCGAAGCCGTCACCGCGGGGCCGGCGCCGGGACCGACCACGACCAGCGGACTGCTGTGGTAGCGCTCGGTCATGAAGGCGATGGCGTTGTCGGTGCCCTTGAGTCCGGCGAAGAGCGAGCCCAGCGGCACCACCTCCAGTCCGACGGTGATCTTCCTGCGGGATACCCGGGCGACATAGCGCAGCACGCCGCCGCGGTCGCCTGCCGCGCCGGCACGGCGGGTCCACTCTCCGTCAAAGATTTCGAGACGCGAAAGGAAGCGCTTGAGCGGCCACTTGGCGGCGCGTGCGGGAACGAGCGATTCGACCGATACGTCGGAGTAGTTGCCACGAAATCCCATCATCCGGCCAAGTATCAGCGCCTTCCGCGCCATATCGGTGCCCGACAGGTCATCGCGCGGATCGGGCTCGGTATACCCGCGCTGCATCGCTTCCCTCAGCACGCCGCTGAAACTGCGCCCCCGTCCGATCTCGGAGCAGAGAAAGCCGAGGGTGCCGGACAGACAGCCGTCGATGCGCCGGACCCGGTCGCCCGATTCGACGAGCTTGTGAAAGGTGTCGATCACGGGAAGCCCGGCGCCGACGGTGGCTTCGTGCCTGATCTGCCGCCCGTGCTCCTCCGCCGACGCCTCCAGCCGCTCGGCGTCCGACCGGGTGCCGCCGAGGGGGCGCTTGTTCGCCAGCACCAGGTGCATGCCGCCATCCAGAGCCGTGAGCAGCGCGCCGGCCGTATCGCCAGCCGTGACGTCGACCAGCACCGGGTTCACCAGCGCGTGGCGACCGATCTCGGCGACGGCGTCGCCGCTCCGGGCGCGTTGGCCGCCTTCCAGGTCGGCGAGGCGGGCGCCGTCTTCCTTGGCACGCGCCAGAGCCCCGAGCTGCTTCGGTGTGAGGCCCTCGGCCTCGAAGATGTAGCCGCTCTGGTCGATCAGGCCCACGATCCGGATGCCGTGGCTCCGCCCCCGGCGGCCCGCCAGCAGTCCCGCGACCGTGCGTCCGATCTGGCCGAAGCCGAGCAGGGTCACGTCCGTGCCGGTGGGATGTGCCGCGGCGCCGCCGCCGATCTTGTCCAGCTGGAAATCGGCGTGAATCCGTCGCTGCGCCGCCGCGACGTCTTTCTGCCCGATGACCACGGAGATGTTGAGCTCGGAAGACCCCTGCGCGATGGCCAGGATGTTGATGCCGCCCGCGGCCAGCGCGGAAAACACCCGCGCCGCAATACCCGGCTTGCCTGCCATTCCGAGTCCGACGACAGCCAGCGTCGCCATGCCGCCGCGGATCTCGATCCCGTCCAGCTCCCGGTTGACCAGTTCGCTGCGGAAGATGGCGCGCAGCGCCCGGCGGGCCTCATCGCCGGCCGACTCCGGGACGCACAGCGAAATGGAATGCTCCGAAGAGCCCTGGGTGATCAGGGTGACTCCGATCCCCGCCCGGTCGAGCGCCTCGAAGGCCCGCGCCGCCACCCCATGGGCGCCGAGCATCCCGTTGCCGGTGATCGTGACCAGCGCCTGGCCCGGCACGGCCGAAACCGCCTTGACGGGGTAGTCGAGCAGCGTCGTCCGGCGCGAAACCTCGGTACCCGCCGCCGCCGGATCGGCGAAAGGGCGCACGTAGATCGGGATCCGCCGGTCGGCCAGCGGTGTGAGCGCCCGCGGGTGGAGCACCTTGGCGCCATAGTAGGCGAGTTCCGCCGCCTCGCGGACATTCATCTGCGGCACGATGCGCGCGTCGGAAACGACGCGGGGATCGGCGGTCAGCAATCCGGGCACATCCTTCCACAGATTGACCCGGTCGGCGCCGAGCGCCCGCGCGACCAGGGTGGCGGTGAGGTCGGAGCCGCCGCGACCGAGCGTCACGACTTCACCGTCCGGTCCGTGACCGATGAAACCCGGCAGCACAGGCACGATGCCGCGGGCGAGCAGCGGACGGAGTGCCGCGCGCAGCGCGCGATCGGTACCCTTGAGATCCGGGGTGCCGTTGCCGTGCTGCCCGTCCGTTGGGATGAGCGCCTGGGCGTCGACGTACCGCGCTCTTCGGCCGGCGGCGCTCAGGGCCGCGGCCAGGAGGCGGGCGCTGGCCCGCTCCCCGCGGGCCGCTATCGCGTCAGAAGTCCGGGGCGAAAGCTCGCGGATCGTGGCCAGCCCGCGCGCCAGGCCGACCAGTTCACCGAACAGCGTGTTCAGCTCCGCGGCCACGGACTGGCGGGCCCGCCCCGCCGGCACCAGACTGTGGAGGGCGCTCCGGTGGCGGGCCGCGAGACGCTCGGCGGCGGGCGAAGCCTCGCGCGCATCACCGCGCCCAGCCGAGGCGGCCAGCGCCAGCAGCTGGTCGGTGACCCCGCCCATGGCGGAGACAACGACCACCGACGGGGCCGGACTGCCCCGCACCAGCGAGACGGCACGGCGCACCGCGGCGGTGTCCGCCATCGATGCGCCGCCGAATTTGTGGACTTGCAGTAGTGGAGGCTTCCGCGCCATAAGGCGCGAAGGATAGCACCCGTATTAGGTTCAAACCATGCTGGCGATTCTCAAGCTGATCCAGTCAATCTTCGCCACTCTCCACTCGGAGGGCACGCCCCGGCAGGTTGCCGCCGGCATGGCGCTGGGCGCGGCACTCGGCCTGACGCCGATCGCCAACGTGCACAACCTGATCGTCCTCCTCCTGCTCTGCATCTTCAACGTCTCGTTCGGTGGCGGGATGCTCGGCTGGGCGCTGACGATTCCGGTGGGGTTCGCCCTCGATCCGGTGTTCGACCGGATCGGCAATGCGCTGCTGATGAATCCAGGCCTGCGGCCGCTCTGGACCTCGCTGTACAACACTCCGGGAATGCCGTTCACCAACTTCAACAACACCGTGGTGCTCGGCAGCTTCGTGTCGTGGCTGGTGCTGCTGGTGCCGCTCTATTTCCTGTTCAGCTGGGGCATCGCTCGCTATCGCGCCACCTGGGGCCAGAAGGTCATGCAGTCGAAGCTGTACCAGGCGATCTCGGCGTCGAAGCTCTACAACGTCTACCGCTGGTTCAGGCCCGAGTAGCGTCATGGCCGTCAAACTCTTCCGCTGGAAGGCCATCCTTCCCTTCGTCCTGTTCGTGGCGCTGCTCGTGGCGGTCTGGCTCCTGTTCGGCGAGGAATTCATCCGCCGCCAGAGTGAGGACTACGGCAGCGAGATGGTGGGGGCGGAGGTGGACATTGCGGGGCTGCAGATCATCCTGCACCAGGCAAGGGTGGTGGTGACAGGCCTCGAAGTGGCCGACCCCTACAACCGGAACCGCAATCTCTTCGAGGCCGGCCGGATCGTGCTCGATCTCGATCCGGTGCCGCTGCTCGAGAAGAAGGTGGCGATCGACACGATGGAGCTGACCGGGCTCCGCTTCGGGGCCGATCGCAAACGGCCGGCGCGGGAGATCAAGACCGAAGGCATCGCCCAGCGAGTCAAGAGCCAGATGGGAGATTGGAAGGCGCAGTTCAATGTGCCGCTTCTCTCTCTCACTCCCATCGACACTCTCAAGGCCCTGGTGGTCGATCCCACCAAGCTGGCGTCGGTGCAGGCGGCGCTGGCGGTGAAGACCCGGGCCGACTCGGTGCGCCAGGCACTCGAAGGCTCGATCAACGGACTCCAGGCCGGGCCCGTGCTCGACAGCGCCAAGGCGCTGGCCGCCCGCCTCTCCGCCACCAGCCCGGCCAAGCTGGGCGCCCCGGGCGCGCTCCAGGCCGTCTCCGATGTCAAGCGCAGCCTCGACCAGATCAACGCGCTCAAGCAGCAGGTGGCCGGACTGCAGAAGTCGGTGACCGCGGGGGCCGCGGTGCTGGCCAATGGACTCAAGGACGTCGACGCTGCCCGGCAGCAGGATTACCAGATGGCGCGCGGCCTCCTCAAGCTGCCTGCGATCTCAGGCCCTGACCTGAGCTACCTCCTCTTCGGTCCGCCGACGGCGGGCATCTTCGAGCAGGCGCTCTACTACACCAACCTCGGGCGGAGCTACCTACCGCCGGGTCTCGATCCGCTGCGCAATCCCGGGCCGAAACGCCTCCGGATGGCAGGAACGACGATCTCGTTCCCCAAATTGCATGCGTACCCGACGTTCCTGCTCCGCCAGGGCAAGATCGGGTTCAGCTTCGGTGG
>DATEHG010000239.1:0-2270 GCA_035279705.1 Gemmatimonadales bacterium | reverse complement strand
GATGTGCGGTCTCTGCGAAGAGGGCGCAGAGGAGGCGGCGAGGCCGCCCGAGCGGAATGACCGGAGGGATCGATGACCCAGGCAGGCTTCCGCAAGCTGGCGCTCGCGCTGGCAGGCGCCGAGGAGCGGAGCCACATGGCGTATCCCGACTTCAGGGTCGGGGGCAGGATCTTCGCGACGATGGGGTATCCGAAGCGCGGCTGGGCGATGGTGAAGCTCAGGCCCGAGGACCAGGCGGTGTTCGTGGGGATGAAGTCTGGCGCCTTTGCGCCGGTCAAGGGGAAGTGGGGGGAGCAGGGCTGCACCAGCGTCATCCTCGCGAAGGCGACGATCTCCCCGGTTCGCGCGGCGCTAGCGGCGGCGTACGAGGTAGCGATGCGACCCGGAGGCGCGCGCCGCTGGAGTGCGCGAGCACGTTGAGAACGGGTCGCCTTCTGAACCGGGATGACGCGATGGCCTGCCGCCGGCTGCTGGCTTTCCTCCTGCTCCTCATTCTCGCCGGTCCCGCCGCCGCCCAGGGAGTTCCCGACAGCCTGCTGGTGAGCGCCCTCGTATCCCGCACCGGTGGTGGTGGAGGGTGCTTCGGCGACCTGGATACTGCGTCGGCCACGATCCGGTTCTTCCCCGGCGTACACTTCCTCCGTGCGCGCTGCACCCTCGAGCACGGCGACCCGTTCAGCGCGATCGTGGCAGGAGATTCCTCGGGGGTCCTGTACCTGTTCGGCGATGAAACCGGACTGGATTTCCTCCTCGATCGGCACGGGCCGAAGCGGATCAGGGCGGAAGATCGGCTGGCCTTCGCGGGTGTCCTCCTCGAATTGAGCGGTAAGATCACCAGCCGCGCGGTCTTCCTCGATTCGTTGGGCCAGGTCCCCGTGGTGGGGAGAAAGCCACTTGGAGCGATGGCCACCCACCTGGCGCCCCAGTCTGTCGGCGACAGCATCCATTGGGGTGTAACACTGACGACCTCGACTCTGGATTTTCGTGCAGAGCGGATCGAGCAGTGGGACGTGCAAGGGATTCCGCCCCGGGCCTGGAGCGATACCCTCAAGACATGGTATGGTCCGCCCATCACAAGATTTGCCGTGCCGCGCGAGCGCCCGGACAGCCTGCTGGCGCAGGCGGCCCGCAATCTCGGTCGGGACTACGGGGCGGCGTACGCGGGAGCGGTCCTGCTGCAGAAGGAGGGTTTGGCAGCGCTATTCGACCTGACTGCCTCGCTGGCCGATTCGGCGGCGGCTCTGCACACCAACTCCTTGTTCGAATTGTTGGTCCTCTGGAGGGACGGCCCGTTCTTCAAGGTGCTCCGGAGCCGACCCGCCGGAATCCAGCGTGCGGTGTGTCAGCGCATGATCGGCGCGTTTTCACCGCAGGAGCACTGGGAAAAGGGGTTTCCCTCCCTTGTTTCCCTGGCCCAATCCCTGGGAATCCGGATTTCGGACTAGCACCCTTGCACTGCACCGATAGCCATCGATCACCGCCGGGGTACCTATGGCGCAACTATTCGGCGGGCTGCAGCTTTTCCCGGTCCGCAGCAGGTTCGCCGCATGGTCACCGTGTTTGCGAGGATCCTGGAACAGATGCTGACGATCTTTGATACGGCAGTTCGCCAGGCTTTCCACCCCCGGATCGACGCGCTCGACGCCGGTCGGACCCCTGCCTGGGGCCGCTTCACCGCACCCGCGATGGTCGCCCATCTCATCGCCGCCCTGGCCGCGGGTCTCGGTGAACTCCCGATCGATGCCCCGCGGGGTCCGGTCTCCTGGTATCCGATGAACGTGCTGGTCATCCACGTCCTGCCCTGGCCGGCGGCGAAGGCGAAGAGTCCCCACGAATTCCTCGCGACCCTTCCCGGACCCTGGAAGGAAGACATCGCGAAGCTGCACGACCTGGTGGACCGGACCAGCCGCAAGGGGGCCGATTCGGAGTGGCCGCTCAGTCCGGCGTTCGGCAGGCTGTCAGGAAAGAGCTGGGGGGTGCTGCAGTACCGGCACGTCGACCATCATCTGCGGCAGTTCAGAGTGTAATCCGGGCCGGGCGAAGTAACTTGCCCGGCCAGGTGAGATTTCCTGAATTCGAGTCCTCATTCACGAGCTGCGTATGTCATACCGCGACCTGCTTCTCCTCGGTGTCCTCCTGTCCGCCTGCAACCAGCCCCGGCCGGCGGCTTCGGCGCCCGCCGAGCAGGTTGCCAAACCGGCGGCGCCGGCGGCCGGTTCGCCGGCCGCGATGTCGCACGGCGAAGCGGTGATCGGCGCGCCGCTGACCGC
>DATEHG010000238.1:0-8371 GCA_035279705.1 Gemmatimonadales bacterium | reverse complement strand
TGCTGACCGAGCCGTTCCAGGTCTGCGCCGGAATGACCACCGGCCAGTTGATCACCGCCCCATTGACCACCTGGCCGAATCCTCCGGCGGTGCCCGGCGTCGGGTTCGACAGGTTCAGGGTCAGGACATTGGGCGTGGCGCCATCGGTGTCATTGGCCCGGAGGTAGAAACCGGTCGTGGGCACCGTGCCGAAATTCAGCGCGTCGAACAGGTAGGGACTCGCGGCGCCCGGGTCGTTGATGGTGAGCGCCGTGGTCGTGGCCCCGGTGTGCACGAAGGTCACCGAGTCGAACCGGGTGAAGGTGCCACCGCCGATGATCACGGGAATCGTGTCGACGATGAGCCGCCGGACGTTGACCCCTAGCGCGGTGAGGCTGGAGGTGGTGCCGCGCAGCACCGGGGTGCCGCCCGCACCCGGCAGCGCGACGAACTGGCCGGCCACATACGTGGCGCTGGTCAGGCTCACCCCGCCCGTGGCGGTCGAGATGTCGAGGATGTTGAACCGGGAGAGCGCGGCGCCCGCATTGACCATCTGCAGGGTCTGCAGCGCCGTGCCCGTGAAGACGGTCTTGTGGCTGCCCGTCGCCACAAACGCCTGGGTAGAGCTGAGACCGGTCTGGGTGAAGTTTCCGGTGAGCGAGAGCACGCCGGCGGTGAGGGCCCCGGACTCGCTGCCACCCTGGAACAGGGCGTTGGTGGCCAGGACCGTGTCCACCGCATTGGTCATCACCAGCTGGCTCGTCTCACCCGCGGCGGCGCCCACCTGCAGCAGCCCGGTGACCAGCGTGTGCCCGGCCAGCGTGAGGTGGCCGGCGCCGTTCACCAGGGTGGAGCTGGTGACGCTGGTTCGGCCGGTCAGGGTCGCGGTGCCGGTCACCGACAGCGTCGAATAGGTGACGTTGGACGGAATCAGCTGGCCGGCGCCCTGGAAGATCGTGTTGTTCGAGACGTTGTACGTGCCCCCCACCGTCAGCGTGTTGCCCACGAAGAGCACGCTCGGCGACAGGTTGCTGCCCGCCGTCGTCGCGATGGCTCCGCGCACGTCCAGGCTGCTGTTGGTGCCGGTGATCGTGCCCGACAGGTTCAAGCCGCCAGTGACGAGCAGGTTGGTGCCGGAGGCCAGCGTCACCGTGGTGCCGGTGGCCACTGTCATGGCCGCCACGGTGTCGTTGGCGCCGACCGTCGGCTTGTTGGCCGTGTTGGGCACCGCGACCGTGTCCACCGGCCTCGGCGCCGCGTTGCCGCTCCAGTTACCGGCGGCAAACCAGTCGGTCGATGCGGCTCCGGTCCACGTCCTGGTCAAGGGACCTGCGGCGCTCGCGGTGGCCGTGAAGGTGGCGGCGGTCACTCCTGTCACGGTGGCGCTGAAACTCTGCGCGCCAACCGTGGCCCCCAGCTTCACCGTCGTGGCCGCCCGGCCGTTGGTGCCCGTCACCACCGTCGCGGTATCGACGCTGCCGCCGCCACTGACCACCGCAAAGGCGACCGGAACCCCCTTGATCGGCAGGTTGTCGGTTCCCCGCACTTCGACTGTCAGCGGCAGCGGCAGGGCGGTGGAGACGGTGGCCGTCTGGGCATCACCGCTGACTTTGAGCAGTGAGTTGGGGGCCGGCACGATGGTCACCGGGGTGGAGTCCTTGATCCCCGTTGGCGTCTCGGCGTGGATGAAGAAGGTCGAGCGGGTGGTGCCGGCGTGCAGCACGCCGTTGGCGTCGATCGGGTTGGTGGCGCTGCCGCTGGTCCACGACACATAGAAGGAAGGGACGTTGGCGGCCTGGCTGTCCCGGGCGGTGACGCGGAAGGGCAGGGTCCCGCCGGCCGCCACGACCGAATCCCGGGGCTGGATGTTCAATGCGGCGATCGACGAGCCCGGGCCGACGTAATTCACCGGCACCGTCACATCCCCGTTGCTTCCCGCCGGCCCCTGCTTCACGATGACCGACTGGACCCCCGTGAACACCACCAGCGTGCCCGACAGGTAGTCGATGGTCACGTCCACCGTGTCCTCCGGCTGGGTCAGCACCAGCTGCAGGCTCAGGGTCAGGGTGTTCTGGTCGGCGGCGAAGGGAGCAGTCTTGGTGAGCAGGGTATCGGTGCGGTCGTGGACCAGGTCGACCTTGGTGACGGTCGCCCGCACCGAGGTAATCGAAAGGCCCGCGAACTGGCTGGTGTTCGGGGCCTCGAGGTCGAGCGGGATCTGGGCCAGGCCGGGGCGCCCGACCGGTCCCATCGTATCCTGGGTGCAGGTGGCAAGGATGAGCGGGAGGAGCGAGGCCGCGAGGGCACGGAAAGAGGGACGGACAGCGCGCACCGCGGTCGCTCCGGGATGACAGGACTTCGATGTAGAAGGGGGTGGCCACCCCGAATAGGCAGGTTTCCGGGGTGTTTGTCAAATAACGGATTCGGGGGGTGTTCGGCGGGTCCCGCCCTTCGCTACACAGGCGCCGGTCCGGGCGCCAGGTGGAGCCGGCCGGCCTAGTTCTGCCACGTCACGATCGCGCCATTGATCTGCAGGGCGCCCAGCGGACCCCCATTCACACCGGGTATCCCGGAGGAGAAGATGGTGAGAGTGAGCGGAGTCGGGATCGCTCCGTCGGTATCATTCGCGACGACGTAGTGCCCCGTCGTGATCGGCGACGCCCACTGCGCCTGGATCGTGTTGTTCGCACCCACCACGCCGGGACCCGTGACCGTGAGGACATCGGCGGTCGGCGCATAGTTCTGGAAGGTGACGGCGGTCGTGCTCATCGGGCCGCTGCCCAGCACCTTGATCAGCAGATTATCGAACACCGCTCCATTTCCGACATTGAACGTCGAGAGCGTCAGGGTGTGCCCGCCGCCGGAGAACGTCTTGAGCCCGCCCCACTGGACGACACCTGCTGCCGTGACGTCGCTGGTGAAATTGACCGGCCCCGTGGCCTGGGTGAACGACAGATCGACGAACTGGGAGTTGCCCGCCCCGGGAGTCGCAAAGCTGATGTTCTGCCCTGTGCCGGTGAAGATGGACGCCTGGGTGCCGGTGGCCAGGAAGCTCTGCGCGCTGCTGGTCGCCTTCTGAGTGAAGGCGCCCGCGAACACCATGTGGCCCCCGGTCAGGTGCGTGGATTCGTCGCCCCCGTCAAACAGCGCCGCTCCGGCGACCAGCAGGGAATCGTTGGCGTTGCCCATGGTGATGAGCCCGCCATTCTGAATGGTAAGGTTGCCCCCGACGCTGACCGTCTCACCATTATTGACCAGCTCGGTATTCGGCTGGTCGATTATCAGGTCACCGGCGATCGTCAGCCGCCCGGCCAGGAAGAGACCCGAGTTGACGAAGTTCCGCCCGCTCGTCATCCGCATCTGGCCGGAGACGTTGATCGCCCCCTGGGTAAAGGCGCCCGCCCCGGCCAGGTCGAGATCCTGGTACGAGAGCCCGACCGGGATCGGCTGATTGTTATTCCCCGCAAAGCCGGTGAGCCGGACGTTGTAGGTGCCGCTGATCCGGAGGGTGTCCTCGGTGTAGAGGCGGCCCAGGTTGAGGGTGGTGCCCGCCGACGTAGTCACATTGCCCTTCACGAACAGGCCGGTGCCGGTGTTGCTCAGGTCGCTGGCCGTGACTGTGCCGGCCAGGACATTCAGCGCGCCGTTCACCAGCGGCAGGCTGGAGACGGTGACGCCGCCGGTGCCGTTGATCGTGAGATCGCCGAAGCCGCTCTGCAAAGTGTCAGCAAAGGCGATGACCTGCGGCGTGCTGCCACTAAAGATCGTCTGGTGCGGAGACCCTGCCAGGAAGCTGTGCGGTGAATTGGTGCTGGCCTGGGTGAAATTCCCGGCCACCCGCAGGATGCCGGTGGTGAGCACATCCGTCTCGTCCCCGCCATCGAAGGTGGCGTTCAGCGCCACGTTCAGCTGGTCCCCCGGGGTATCCATCCGCAGGACACCTGGGCCGCTGGTCGAGAAGTTCCCGTCGGCCGTCAGGACCCGGCCATTCAGGATGAGCTGCCCTTCCCGGACCTCCAGGTCTCCGTTGACGTTCAGGTCGGCGCCCAGGGTAAGCCTCGGCGTGTTCCAGACAAAGCTGGCCGAGGCCTGCACCGACACGAGCCGGAGGAAGCCGGTGATGTTCAGGACGGAGCTGGTGGTGATCGCGGTCGGAATGGCCACGTTGACAAGGGGCAGCGTCGACGGCACCACCTGCGACGGCCCACCGACGAACGAGGTCAGGTTGACGTTGTAGGTCCCCGCCACGTTGAACGCGCTGCCGCCGAGCAGGGTCTGGGTCGGGTTGTAGGTGCTGCCGGCAACCGTCGTGAGGGTGCTGTCCACCTCGATCAGCACGCCGCCCACACTGACCGGCGTGCTTACATCCAGGGCACCATGGATCCACATCCCGGTCGGTGTGGTGATGCCACCGGTACCATTGACCTGCACGTTCCGGAGGTCCGGCTGCGTCGGGGAGGGATCGCTGGTATTGAACGAAACGGTCTGCAGCGCGCTCCCCGAGAACCGGGTCAGCAGCGTTCCGATGGCAGTCGGTGCGAACGTCAGGGCACCTCCCGCCTGTGTGAAGTTCCCGCCGACCTGGATCGTGCCGGCCGAAAGCGTCGTGCTGGTGGCCCCGCCGGCGAACACCGCGTCCCCGCCAATCACCAGCAGACTCGAGACGTTGGTCATCGACAGCGTGCCACTGCCGGTGGTGCGGAAGCTGCGGGTCACATTCAGCCTCATCCCGCCGAGCTCCAGCGTGCCGCCCTGCACATCCACGGCACCGACGAGGGCGGACGAGGTGAGGATGGGATTGTTGACGGTGGCGGGGATGACCACACTGTCGCTGGCCGAGGGCACGAGGCCCGTGCTCCAGTTGCCGGGGTTGCTCCAGTCGGTGCTCGTGGTACCGGTCCAGGTGGGGGTCGTCGGGCCGATCGGTGTCGCTGTTGCAGAGAACGTCACCGCGGCCGCCCCGGCTATCGTGGCGGTGAAGCTCTGTATGCCGGCCGTCGGACCCAGGGTGACCGTGGTCCCCGCGGCCCCGTTGGCGTCCGTGTGGACGATGGCCGTATCGACGCTCCCGCCCCCGCTTCCCGCCGCGAAGGCGATCGGGACTCCCGGGATGGGCAGGCCCAGGTCATCGGTAAGCTGCACCACGATCGGCAGCGGAAGCCGGGTTGAGAGGGCCGCCGATTGAGAGTCCCCGCTGATCTTGGCCAGGATGACGGAGCTCGGAATGATGGTGATGCGGGCGGAATCCCTGACTGCCGTGGGGGTGGCCGCCCGGACGTAGAAGCTCGCGTCTGCGCCGCCAGCGTGAAGCATGCCGTTGGCGTCAATGGTGCCGGCGGCGCTGGTGGTACCCCACGACACATAGAAGGCGGGCACGTTGGCCGCCTGGCTGTCCACCGCACTGACCCTCATCTGCAGCGTTCCGCCCGCCGTCAGCACCGTGTCCTTCGGCTGCACATTGAGCGCGGCGATGCTCGACCCGGGGCCAACGTACGTCACCGGAATGCTCACCGAACCGGTTGTTCCCGGCGGACCCGCCTTGACCAGCACCTGCTGGGTGCCGCTGAACACCACCAGCGTGCCCGACAGGTACTCGACGGTCACGTCCACGTTCTCTTCCGCCTGGTCCAGCGTCACCGGGAGATTGGCGGTGAGCGAACTCTGGTTCGCGGCGAAGGGAAACGTCTTCGAATTCAGGGTGTCGAGCTTGTCGGCGGCGGGATCGGGGATCGTGGCCGTGATGCGGATGCCGGTAATGGAAAGGCCGGCGTACTGCGAGGTATTGGGGGCGTCGAGCTCCAGCGGAAGCAGGGCCACAGCGGGCCGGGGCACCGGGCCAACGGTGTCCTGGGTGCAGGTCGCCAGCACCAGAGGTAGCAGTGTCGCTGCGAGCGCGCGGAGAGGATGACGAAATCTGCGCGCCCGGAGGGCGTGTAATGCTCGGGCCATCAGCTGTCTTGAGGGTACCACGGTCAATAGGCAGGCCGGCCAGCCGTTTGTCAAATCCACGCGTCCGGTGGGCGTTTGGCGCGAGAAACCATGAGGGGGGCAGCGCCCCCCTCACGATCCGATCGTCAGGCGCCCGGCATTCCCTTGAGGCGGGCCGTGACCTCCGCTTCGCTGAGCTCGCGGGGCAGGGTGTAGTCACCGTCCTTCTTCGTCGGCACCTGCACGCTGGCCACCTGGCCGTCGGCTCCCAGCGATACCACGGCGGTGGCCTGGCCGTGCTGACCCTCTTCCCCGGCATGAATCATCAGCAGCCAGGTGCCCGATTCGGGCTTGGCGTACTTGAGGGTGTACATCCCTGGTGTCGACGTGCTGCCGAAGCTGAGCTTGCTGCTCTGCCGTTTCCCGTCCACCAGTCCCTCCGCGGTGCCGGACACGGGAAAGAAGGCGGCCTCACCGTGATGGTAGACCCGGACCACGAGCAGCGCGCCCCTCGTTTCCGAGTTGTAGGGGTTGGCGGGACTTTCGATCGAAATCCAGGGGGGCCCGACCACGATGTCGATGGAGGGGGGAGTGTCGGCCCAGGAATCCGGTTGGGCAGCGAAGGCTGGCAGGGTGAGCAGCACCAGTGCTGCAGTGGCATGACGGAACATGTTGACCTCAACGGTGGAAAGGAGCGACGGACTGCCGGTTCACCGATGAGATGCCGCCGGAGGGGAGGAGGTTTGGATGGGGGGATGGGGGATGCTCGGATGTTCGGGAGTTTGGATTGATGTGATGTAGCGAACTTCGTCTCTGTCCGTCTGTCCGTCTGTCCGTCTGCCCGTCTATTCCCGCGCCCCCAGCGTCTCCTGCTTTTTGAGGGTGACGATTCCCTTGAAGTTGCGCACCACCACCTTCGCCTTGCCGTTCCCGATGGCGAACGAAGTACTGCCGGTGAGCGTGCGGGGGCTCCGGGCGCTCAGCAGGTCCTTGATGCTGCCGCCGTAGGTGTCGATATCGTAAGTGGCACCCAGGGCGGGCGACATCCGCAGCTCGAGATTGCCGCTGTGACTCTGCAGCTCGAGTGTCCCGCCCTCGGCGAGTGGCCCCTTGTAGGACACGTCGCCCGACAGTGATTCGAACCGCCCATGGGTGAGCGGGCCGGTCAAGCCGATCAGGAGTTGCCCGCTCACCGACGTGGCGACGGCGTCGGTGACGGCACCTCGCACCACCACGCTCCCGCTGCCCGCGCGCACCGACGCCTCCGCGGCATCGGCCGCTACTTCGATATTGCCTTCGAGCGATTCGGCGGTGACGCTGCGGAGCCTGCCGCCCACCCGGAGACGCCCTGCGATGGTGAGGGCAGTGACGGTGCCGCTGAGATCGTCGGCGTCGATCTCGCCATTCGAGGTCTTGATCCGGAGGTCGGCGCCGGCCGGCACCCGCAGCTCGAGGTCGGCGGCCCCGCCATTGGTGCCTTCGATCGCAATCACCAGCGAATCCCGCCCTCCAGTGACACTCAGGCGCTGGCTCTTGTCCGCCAGGGTGGTGATGACCATGACGCTGTCATGCCTCCAGCCGGTGAGTCGCACGGCGCCAGCGGGATTGAGGATCCGGATGCTGGCTGTCGGGGAGGCGGCGCGCCCGACCACCTGGCGCTGCGCCACGAGGGGCGGCGCGGCGCAGAGCACGGCCGCCGCGACGAGTACGAATGACCGCATCGCTCAGCTCTCCGGTGCCGCGCGGGCGGCCTGTTCCAGCAGTTCGAGGCGCTGCTGATACCGCGCCTCCAGCATCCGGGTCACGGCCGCATTGCCCGGCTGGCCTGCCAGCGCCCGCTCCGATTCGGCGATCGCGGCGTCGATCAGCCTGAGGTTGTCCGCCACCAGTGCCCGGGTCCCGGGCGGAAGCGAGCGTTCGAGCTGGCGCACTTCGCCGACCAGCCGCGCCAGCGCGGCGGCTTCGGGACTGCTGCCGGCATTCAGCACCGTGGGCGCCGGCGCCTGCTGGGCGATCGGCTGCGCGGGGCGCCGCACCAGGAGCAGGGTCGCGAGTACGGACAGCGCAATCAGCACCGCGGCGGCGGCCGCGAGCGCCAGCGGATTGAACGAGATCCGCCGCCGAGGGATGGTGCCAGCCACCTTCGAGGCGTCCAGCCGCGCGGCAATGCCGTTCCAGAGATCGCGCTGCGGCGCGATTTCCTTCGGCAGCGCCCGGGTGCGCGCCGCCAGCGTGCGCAGCCATTCGATTTCGGCACGGCAGCGGGCACAGCCGGCCAGATGCCACTCGACACGCTCGCGCTCGGCGCCGGCAAGACTGTCACTGGCGTAGGCCGCCAGCTGGTCGTCCGACAACAGGCACTGATTCATCGTTCCAGGCTCTCCCTGAGCAGCCGCCGGGCCCGATGCAGCTGGGCCTTGGAGGTACCTACCGCAATTCCGGCCAGCGTGGCGATTTCCTCGTG
>DATEHG010000237.1:0-11448 GCA_035279705.1 Gemmatimonadales bacterium | reverse complement strand
GAGCTGTCGCCGCAGCCGGGCAGCGCGAGGACGACGAGCAGGGCGGCCACGGGTAACCGCCGCGGAGCGCGAGGCATGCTGCAATCTAAACGCCGTCGGCGGTCGCGTGCTTGACCCTCTCCGTTGCGGGTCCTACCATTCGCCGCGGTACGTCGTACGATCCCCGACCCAGCGGAAACCGAGAGCATGAAGCACCGGGAGGGCAGCGCGCGGCTCCACGCGGCTCTGGCCGAGGCCAGAATCGTGGTCAGCCGGCTCCGGGAGGCACTCAAGACCGTCGAGCGCGATCTGGCCTCGCAGCGGCAGCAGCTGGAAGATGCCGAGCGCCGCGGCCGCCTGGCGGCCGCGATTCCCGATGCGGAGACGGTCACGATCGCCGAGCGCTTCGCGGTCCGGCACCGGGAATGGGTCCGGCTGCTCGAACGGAAGGCCGAGCTGCAGCGGGACGAAATCGTGCTGGCGGAGCGGGACCTGGCGGAGCTGGGCGAGCAGGGGGGTGTGGCGGAACCGGCGTCGTCTTCGTCCTCCGGCGAGCGGCCCGCTCCCGAGGATCCGCTGCTCCGCCACCGGCTGGATCGCGCCGCGCACGAGGCCGCTGCCGAGGCGCAGCTGGCCTATCTCAAGAAGAAGATGGGGAAGGGGGAGAAGTAGAGGGAGGAAGGAAGCAGGAGGCAGGGACCAGCTTTTCGCCGACCGTCACGAAACCCCGGAGTCACTCTTGACCTCATCCCGCCCTACCGACACGGCGTTCTTCGGCCATCCCCGCGGATTGTCGACGCTCTTCTTCACCGAATTCTGGGAGCGGTTCAGTTATTACGGGATGCGGGCACTCCTCATCCTGTTCATGACCGCGCCGATCGCCGCGGGCGGCCTGGGCTTCGAAACGGCCAAGGCCGGGCTGATCTACGGTGCGTATGTCTCGCTGGTCTGGCTGATGGCGGTGCCGGGGGGCTGGCTGGCCGATCACTTCTTCGGCCAGCGGCGGGCGGCGCTCTATGGCGGCGTGATCATCATGTGCGGCCACATCGCGCTGGCCGTGCCGAGCATCACCGGTTTTTACCTTGGACTGGGCCTGATCATTCTCGGCACCGGCCTGCTCAAGACGAATGTCAGCACGATGGTGGGCCAGCTCTATTCGCCGGAAGACACCCGCCGTGACGCCGGATTTTCCGTCTACTACATGGGCATCAACCTCGGCGCGTTCGTCTCACCGCTCGCTACCGGGTGGATCGGGCAGAGCGAGTCGTTCCGCGGCATCCTCAGCCGCCTGGGTCTTGTGCCGGAGCACGCCTGGCACTGGGGATTTGCCCTCGCGGCGGTGGGGATGTTCGCCGGTATCGTGCAGTACCTGATGGGATGGAAATACCTGGGTGAGGCGGGGCTGGAACCGGTGGAGGTGAGTTCGGTGGAACGGCGCGGCGCCCGCAACATGCAGCTGGGCATCGCGCTGGCGTTCATCACCGGCACCGCGCTGCTGCTCTGGTTCCTCAACAATACGGGGCGGCTCGTGCTGACACCGGAGCTGGTCAGCCGGGGTTTCGGTTACGTGCTGTTCCTCACCGTGATCTACGTCTTCGGCCGGCTGCTGCTCGATCGCAGCTGGACCCGCGAGGAGCGCACCCGCCTGGTGGTGATCCTGATGCTCTTCCTGGCCTCGTGCGTGTTCTGGGCGCTGTACGAGCAGGCGGGCTCGACACTCAACCTCTTCGCCGAGCGGAATACGGATACCTCGCTGTTCGGCCACGCGTTTCCGTCCAGCTGGTTCCAGTCGGTGCCGGCACTGTTCGTGATCACGCTGTCGCCGATCTTCGGCTGGCTCTGGCTCCGGCTCGGGCCGCGTGAACCCAGCACTCCCACCAAGTTCACCATCGCCCTGGTGCTGGTGGCCCTGGGCTTCGCGGTGCTGATCATCCCGGCCTCTCAGCCGGGCCTGCGGGTAAGCCCGCTCTGGCTGGTGCTCACGTACTTCCTGCATGTCATGGGCGAGCTCTGCCTGAGCCCGGTCGGCCTCAGCGCCACGAGCAAGCTGGCGCCGGCCAGGATCAGCGGAATGATGATGGGCGTGTTCCTGATGTCGATCGCGGTAGGAAGCTACCTCGGCGGGCAGGTCGCCAGCGTGTACGACAAGTACTCGCTGGCGACGCTGTTCGGGCTGGTGGCGCTGGCGGCGTTCATTGCGGCGATCGTGCTGGCGCTCTTCATCAAGCCGATCGCCCGGATGCTCGCCCGGTAGGCTGAAGCCGGAAGGAAGCAGAAAAAAGAAAGGAGAATGGAACTCCGTGACTGGTCGAGTTCCGTTCTCCTTTCTCCATTTTCCGCTGCGCAGGATTCAAACGGCGCGCGGTCCCGCGGGTCCTAGTGCTTGCTGTCCAGCGAGTCCACGCAGATTGTTCCGGTGGCCCCCTTCATCTGCGCGTCGCAGGGCATCTTCCCCGCCTTGAACTTGACCTCGCTGGTGGCGTAGGAGCGCATGTTCTGGCCGTGATCGCGGGCCGGGCGATACTCCTGCGCCAGGACGGTCAGCCGCGCCGGTTCCACGAATGCCGAATCGGAGACCTTGAGGATTTCGAATGAGTTGGGCTCCGGCCGGCCCATGGTGTCCACGATGAATTTGAGGAGCACCTTGCCGTCGATGTCGAGCTTGGACTGCGGGTAGTAGCGGACGTGGGTCGTGCGCAGGCTTGGGGGGTCCGGCAGCTTCGGAGCGGACATGCCGCCCCCGCCGCCGCCCCCGCCACCGCCGCCCATCGATTGGGCGGCCGCGGGCAGCGCCACGGTCAGGGTAAGTCCCAGCGCGAGCAGAGTGGTGCGCATGAGCGCCTCGGCGTGTAGGGGAAACGGGTGGCGGCGGACTTCGCCATTCACCGAGGCAATGGGACGCAGGCAGGACGGCCCGCCGCACACGGACTGTCCCCCCGTGCGGTGAACGGGACAGCTGGCGCAGCGAACGGGCCGGGCGTGGTGCGGAGTCTAGAAGTCGACGCTCACCCCCAGCCGCACGAGGCGCGGGGGGCCATAGGCAAAGAGCGGCTGATTGTAGTCCTGGGCAGCGGCCAGGAAAAGCGGCTGCAGTTCGTTGGGCCCCTCGATGTAGCCATTGCGATCGAGATCGGCCCAGGCGCGATAGCGGGGCGATTCGTACGGAATAGCCTCGGGATGGGCCAGGTAGGCGGCCTGCGCCTGGGCGGCAATGACATCCGGGAGCGCCCCGGGCTGCCCGCTGTCCCGGCGCACGGCCACCGTATTCCGCTGGTTGAGCAGGTTGCGCACGTCGAGGTAGATCCCGCCGCGCAGCGCGCCGAAGATGATCGTCTTGCGGAGGAAAAGGTCGACGGTCTGGGTAGCGGGGAGTCGATGCTCGTTCGGCAGGCCGGCCAGCGAATCGGTGCCCGGCACCACCATCGAGTAGGGCAGGCCGCTGCTCCACTGCAGCACGATGCTGCCCTCGTAGCCGCCGAACGGATGGATGCCTCCCAGCCGGGGACCGGTCTCCAGCGGCGATTCCGCCGACACGATGGCCACGAGCCCCATGCGGCGGTCATAATCGAGCGGGTACTCGACCTTGGCGGGCACGATGGTGTCACCGGAAACCGGATCGATCCGGAGCACCTGGTGGAGCAGAAAGGCACTCGTGGAGGTGGCCTGCGCGTCCTGCAGGGTGTAGCTCACCCGCGCCGCCCAGTGATCCTTCATGCTCCGCTCGGCGATGAGCTCGATGCCCTTGACCGTACCAAAATCCTGGTTGCCGAAGATGCTGGAATCGGGGCTGGTGCCGAGCGGGACCGAGGCAACGAGACCGTTGAGGCGCCGGAAGTACAGGTTGGTCCGGAGGCCCAGTTCCGCCTTGGGCCGCACCCGCACACTCAGCTCGTACTGGGTGGCGCTCTCGAACCCGAGGTTGGGATTGCCGCGGCGGAAGCGGCCGGTGCGGGTGGTGTCGTCAAAGGCCGCGTCGACCAGGTACTGGTAGTCGGGCGGCTGCACGAACTTGCCGTAGCTGGCCACGACGGTGGCGCCCTTGAGCACGGTGCTGAGCGCAATCCTGGGACTCAGCGCGTGCTGGGTCGTGGCGGCCTGGCCGGGGATGTCCTCGCGCCCGCGGAACTGGTCGTAGCGCAACCCGGCGGTGAAGCCGAGGTCCTTGCCCCGGAGCTGGAACTCGCCGTAGAGCGCGCCGGCATGCGGGTGAAAGGTCGCGGCCTCCGGGGGCGGCAGTGAATCGGAAATGGGGCTGTACGCCTGGATCCGCTGGAACGTCTGCACCCGCTGGCCCACATATTCGCCGCCGACGTACAGCTCGCTGGTGCGGCTGGTGACGATGTCGAAATCGAGCCGACCCCGCAGCTCCTTGAAGTGGTTCCACGCCAGGTTGCCGTTGGAACCGTGAGTCATGAAGAACGCCGGCACGCCCCAGGGCGTTTGTTCGCTGAAGGTCGGCACGAGATAGCCGGGGATCGGGGCGCGGGCGGCTGCCGTGTCCTGGGCCCGCGCAATGTCCTCGCCCATGACGTGCAGGCGGTTCGTGGTGAAGGCGCCGAAGGAGTAATCCGCCGGCCCGGTCGACGTGCCGTACAGGTAATCGCGGGTGAAATAGCCGGCCCGGAGGTCGGCCAGGATGCCGGAGCGGATCAGGCTCTTCTGCAGGTGGAGGCTGAGGAGATCGCCGTTCACCTTGCGCGCCGGGCCCAGGTCCGGATCGTACTTGTACATCGGGTCGTAGAGCAGCCGCTCTTCGCCCGAGTGCACGCCGAGCAGGCGGAGCGTGAGCCCGGTGGCGAGCGACGCGGTGATCTTGCCCGCCAGGTCCGCCTGCTGGCCGGAGTTGTGGGGCAGCATCCACGGCTGGCTGAACCTGGGATCATGCGGGTTGCCGGGCGCCGGCGCGTTCACGGGGTCGGCATCGAGACGGCCATTGAGGTCGGCGACGCCGACCACCGTGACTCCCTTGAACACTCCTCCCTCGAACCCGAGGACCGCGCGGTCGAGTCCGTAGTCCCCGCCGTCTCCCAGAGGCCGGTCGGTTTCGTAGCGGGCGTGGCCCTGCCACCGGGAGGAGCCGTCACGGGTATCGAGCTGGACCAGCGCCGACACGGCCTGGCCGTAGCGGGCGGAGATCCCGTTGGTCACGAGCGAAGCTTCTTCCAGCATGTCCGGCGGCATCCGGAGGCCGGTCGGTCCGTTGGAGGCATCGAGCTGGTTCTTCACGCCGAGGCCATCGATCACCACGGCCTGCTGGCCCAGCCTGCCGCCGCGATAGCTCTGGCCCACGGCGCCCGCCGAGAGCGCGATGGCCTCGTCGACATTGGTCACCGGCAGGCGGCGCAGTTCCTCGCCGGTCACCCGCTGACGGTCGGCGGGTGCCAGCGGATCGAGCAGCGAATCGACGCGGGTGCTGACCACCTCGAGCGGCGCGAGTCCCACCGGATCAGGCGTGAGGCGGAAATCCAGCGGTGTGTCCTGCCCCTCGCGCACCAGGACGCTGTCCCGGCTCTGTGGCCGGTACCCGATGGCCGCGGCAGTAATCACATGCCAGCCGGAACCGAGGCCGCGCAGCCGGTAGGCGCCATGCGCATCGGCGATGACGACAAGGCGGTTGCCGTCGGCCGAGATCCGCGCACCGGCGATCGTGGGAGCGGAATCGTTGGCGGCCCGGACGACGCCGCTCACCGAACCGGCGGACTGGGCCCTTGCCGCCGGCGCGACGAGGACGAGGAGTGCGGTGACGGCCAGCGCGCGGTTCATGGCGCCACCGCCAGCCAGAGGTCCACCGCCGGATCTGTCGATTCGGCGACGATGCGATGCTTGCCGGCGTTGAGACTCGGGTGCCGGACCAGGATGCCGCCGAGGTCAACCAGGCTGGTGGTGCCGGTGCGCAGATCCACCCGGCGGAGCACGCCGCCGTGATCCACCTGAATGCCGGTCGCGGCGGTATCCGGCGACACCGACCCACCCACCACGGCATAGAGCACCGAGTCGCTGCCCTGCACGTCCCGCGCGATGCCGAGGCCGCCCCAGTCATACACCGTGTCCACCCGGGCCGTCGCGACAGTCCGATGATAGACCCGGGTGTCATTCACGATGGTATAGAAGAAGCCGCTGCCGTCGGCGTCGGGATCGACGGAGGTGGCATAGTCCGTTCCGGGCACCACATCCGGAATGGCCGGAGGGTGATCGAGATCGAACCGTTCGATCTGCAGCCCGCTTTCCAGCGTATCGAGGCCGTTGCAGAACAGGCCGACGCAGCGATACTCGACCTGGGTCGCGACGTAGATCAGGGTGTGTCCGTCGAGCCAGTGCAGATGGGTGATGCCGCGGACGGTGCCGTGCGCGGATGCATAGGGCACGGCGCGCAGGAGCTGGCCCGAGTCCCGGGTGGCGAAGCTCCCGAGCATCAACCCCGCGCTGGTCTGCGGACCGCCGATGCCGACCCCACGGGTGCGGAAGTAGACCAGCCGGCCGTCCTGGGATTCCGCCGGCCAGGTGAGGGTGCTGTAGTGGCCGGGGATTCCGAGCGAGACATCACAGTGGCTGCGGGTCCGGGCGCCGCCATCGAGCGGCAATTCGGCCAGGCATCGATTGATCAGCCCCTGGGTCCGCTCGGTGTAGGCATAGAGCCAGTTGCCGTCTGCCGCCCGGGAAGGGGACAGATCCTGGTCGGTACTGAGGGTGAGCTGGTAGGGGAGCGTCGAGTTGTGCGGACCGGTGGGGCCCTCGTTTCCGGGCTGGAACGGCTCGGAGTGACTGCAGCCGGCCGCGGACACCAGTGCCAGGAGGCACCAGGATGCATGGCGTGAGCGCAGCGAGAGCCGCGCCCGGATGACGGAGCGGTCCATCGAATACCCGGTTGTCGAGGTCTGTTCAGGGAAGGTCGGCCGATGAATAGGACGATGGAGGGGCCGACCGCAGCCACAAGCTACCGAGACTTGAAGACCCGGAACAGGTAGGCCAGGGAAGGGAGGAGGACGCAGGCGCCGAGCAACAGCGCCCCGGCCACAAGCTCGAGCGTGAACCGGGGCGCAGCTGCCTGATGAATGGACAGCGTACCCGGCAGCAGATCAGGGTACTGGGCCAGTGCCCAGCCCCAGATCATCAGCGAGGCCTGCGCGGCAGCGGCCAGCCTGGCCCGACGCCAGCGGCGGTACCACAGGGAAGCCAGCGCGCCCAGCGCTGCCGCGGCCACGAGCAGTTGCAGCACCACGGCCTGCGGCGTGAGGAGCAACCCGGCGCGCATTTCGGGTGCTCCCTCCGAGGCAAGCAGCGTCAGCGCCGCCGCGACGAACACCGCCGCTCCGGAGGCGAGGGCGCGCCGCCGGAAGTCCTCCTGCAATGCGGATTCGCCTTCGGATTCCACCGTGAGATAGACCGCGGCCAGGAAGGCGAAGAGCGCGAGAGCCAGCAGGCCGCACGCCAGCGGGAACGGGGCAAGCCATGGCGCGACGAACGCGGTGTGGAATCCGCCGGGGATCCATCCCGTGACCCGGCCCGACGCCACGGCGCCGAGCGAGATGCCAAGCAGCACGGGTGTCACGGCGCTGGCCATCGCGAAGACCCGGCCCCACCAGAGCTGAGCCCGGTCGTCGGCGCTGCCGTAGCTGCGGAAGACAAAGGCCGAGCCGCGCAGCACGATGCCGAGCAGCATGATGGTGAGGGGAAGGTGCAGGGTGATGGCCAGCCGGCTGAAAGCCGGCGGGAAACAGGTGAAGAGGAGTACCAGGACGAGGATCAGCCAGACGTGGTTGGCCTCCCACACCGGGCCGATGGCGTGGGCGATGAGATCGCGCTGGCGGTTCCGCCGCGGGCCGGTGGCGAGCAGGTCCCATACTCCACCGCCGAAGTCCGCGCCCGCCAGCACGACGTAGGCGTTGAGGGCGACCACGACGACGCCCGCCAGGAGATCCGCCAGCGTGAGATCAGGCATTGGCGGAGGCCGGCGGACGATACTCGCGGTGCCACTCGGTATCGGCAGGGACCTGCACGATGAGACCGTAAAGCAGCCGGCTCACCACCCAGGCCAGCATGAGATAGAGCAGGGAGAATCCGATCAGGGTGTACTGCAGTCCGGGCATCGGCGTCACCGCATCGGCGGTGCGCAGGACTCCGGTCACGATCCACGGCTGGCGGCCGACTTCGGTGACGACCCAGCCAGCCTCGAGCGCGATGAAGCCCATCGGCGTGGTCAGCACCAGGACCTGGAGGAGTCGGCGGTCCGTGGCGATCTCGTGGCGGCGCCAGGCCACCCACGCCGTCCAGAGGGCCACCAGCGCCATGAGCGTGCCCAGTCCGATCATGATCTGGAAGGCGAGGTGCACCACCGGGACGTTCGGCCAATCCGCGCGAGGATAGCGATCGAGTCCGGTGACTTCCGCGGATGGATCGTGAAACGCCATGAGCGAGAGGAGCCCGGGGATCTCGATGCCGTAGCGGGTTTCGTCGACGGCCATGTCGGGCCAGCCACCGATGGTGAGCGGCGCGTACGCCCGGGACGCGAAGAGCGCCTCCGCCGCCGCCAGTTTGGCCGGCTGGTGCGTCGCGATGTGCCGGGCGCTCAGGTCGCCCGAGAGCGGCTGCAGCAATGCCGCCGGCACCCCGACCAGCAGTGCCACTCTGAGTGCTCGGCGGCTGAAGGCATTGGCCGGCTCGAAGAGCAGGTGCAGCGCGTGGACCCCCGCGACCGCGAATCCGGTCGCGGCGTAGGCGGCCAGGGTCATGTGCACCACCTGGCTCGGGCCGGCCGGAGTGCGGAGGGCGTGCAAGGGGTCGATGTCGGCGAAGACCTGGCCGACCAGCGTGAACCCGACCGGCTCATTCATCCAGGCGTTGGCCAGCACCACGAAGATGCCGGACAGGGCCCCACTCACCGCCACCAGGATGCCGGCCCAGAGATGGGCCCGCGGGGAGACTTTGTCCCAGCCGTACAGGTACACGCCGAGGAAGATGGCCTCGGTGAAAAACGCGAAGCCCTCGAGCGAGAAGGGCATGCCGATGATGGGCCCGGCCAGTTCCATGAACCGGGGCCAGAGCAGCCCGAGCTCGAAGGAGAGCACGGTGCCCGAGACCGCGCCCACGGCAAAGAGGATCGCGGTGCCCTTGCTCCAGCGCCGGGCCAGCTCCAGGTAGATCCGGTCCCCGGTCACCAGCCAGCGCCGCTCGGCGAGCACCATCAGCACGGGCATCCCGATGCCGATGACGGCGAAGATGATGTGGAATCCCAGCGAGATTCCCATCTGGGTGCGGGCGGCCAGCAGCTCACTCATGGCCTGCGAAACTCCGGAGATGGGGAGGGCGGGAGGTGGCCGCCAGTAGCAAGGTAATCGCGCCTTGTATGGCAGCAGGGAGTCCGCGAAATTTCCCCGGCGCCGCCACGCGAGGAGCCCCGATGGCCAGGTCGCCGTCTGACGGCGGGACCGGCGATGCCGGAATCGTGCTGCTGGGCCCGCTCGAGCCGGGCTTCGATCTGATCATCACCCCGGACGCCCTGCGCTTCCTGGCGATGCTGCACCGCCGCCACGACCAGCGGCGGCGAGGATTGCTGCGACGCCGCGAAGGCCGCCAGCGCCAGCTCGATGCGGGCGCCTTTCCCGATTTCAACCCCGACACCGCCCCGATCCGCGCCGGCAGCTGGCGCGTGGAACCGCTCCCCGACGAACTGCTCGACCGCCGGGTGGAAATCACCGGGCCGGTGGAGCGGCGGATGATCCTGCACGCGCTCAACAGCGGCGCCAGCGCCTTCATGGCGGACTTCGAGGACGCCACCAGCCCCACCTGGGTCAACCTGGTCTCGGGGCAGGTGCACCTCTACCACGCGGTTCGGCGCACGCTGGAAGACCGGCAGAGCGGGGCACCGCCGCTCACGCTGGCCGAGAAGCCGGCGGTGCTGCTCGTCCGGCCCAGGGGATGGCACCTGCCAGAGGCTCACCTGGAAATCGATGGCCGCCCGATATCGGGCGCGTTGTTCGATTTCGGGTTGTTCCTCTTTCATAACGCGCGGGAGCTGGTCCGCCGCGGGAGCGGGCCCTATTTCTACCTTCCCAAGCTGGAGGACCACCGGGAAGCCCGACTCTGGAATGAGGTCTTCATCCGGGCCCAGCGGGCGCTCAAGCTGCCGGTCGGCACCATCAAGGCGACCGTGCTGATCGAAACGGTACTGGCCGCCTTCGAGATGGACGAGATCCTGTTTGCGCTGCGGGAGCACGCGGCCGGCCTCAACTGCGGACGCTGGGATTACATCTTCAGCGTGATCAAGAAGTTCCGCCGTCATCCGCGGTTCGTGCTGCCCGACCGGGCCCAGGTGACGATGGAGCGCCACTTCCTCCGCTCGTACACCCGGTTGGTGGTGCAGACCTGCCACCGGCGCGGCGCACTCGCGATCGGCGGCATGGCGGCGCAGATCCCGATCAAGGCGGATCCTGCCGCGCACGAATTGGCTATGGAACGGGTCCGCGCCGACAAACGCCGTGAGGTGGGAGACGGTCACGACGGGACCTGGGTCGCGCACCCGGCGCTGGTGGCGCCAGTCAGGGAAATATTCGATGCCGCCATGCCGGGTCCCAACCAGATCGACCGGCGGCTGGAAGAAGTGACGATCACCGCCGCCGATCTCCTGACGATGCCCGAAGGGCAGGTGACCGAAGCGGGCGTGCGCTCCAATCTCTCCGTGGCGGTCACGTACCTGGCGAACTGGCTCGGCGGCCGAGGATGCGTGCCGCTGCATAACCTGATGGAGGATGCGGCGACCGCCGAAATTGCCCGGGCGCAGGTCTGGCAATGGGTGCACTTCGGTGCCCCGCTGGAGGACGGGAGGCCGCTCAACGCCTCCCGGCTCCGGAGCCTGCGCCGCTCCGAGTTGAAGGCGCTGCGGAAATCGGTGGGCGAGGCGCGCTGGGAGTCGGGCCACTACGACCGCGCCGTGGCCATCCTCGACCGGCTGATCCGGGCCAGGACGTTTCCACCGTTCATGACCCTGCCGGCCTACGACGAACTGCTCAACCTGGAAACCTCCGACACTCCGGTGCTGCCATGAAGACCCTGCTTCTCATCCTGATCATTGTGGCCGGCGCGTACTACTACCTGAGCCAGCAGAAGCCGGGCGTGGGGCCCAAGGCAGATGCGGGGTTCCGGGTCGCGGCGCCGATCATCAGCGCCATCAACCAATTCCGCGACGCCAAGAGCGGCCCCCCAGGCATCCTGATGGAACTGGTACCCGAGTACCTGCCCTCGATTCCACGGCAGATCAATGGCCATCCGATCCTCTATCAGATCCGGCCCGACGGCTACGAGCTGACGTTTTCGTATGCCGATCCGCTGCCGGTGCACTGCACCTACATGCCCAAGACGAAGTGGAAGTGCGGGTGGCTCAATTGAGGTGAGAGGTGAGAGGTAAGAGGGGAACAGGGATCAGGAAATGAAGGATTGATGGATTGCAGGATTCGGGAGTCGAGCGAGCTTTGG
>DATEHG010000236.1:0-4696 GCA_035279705.1 Gemmatimonadales bacterium | reverse complement strand
TCCACGGCGTTCCCGTTCCCGACCCATACCGCTGGCTCGAGGATGGGAACAGCGACGAAGTCCGGGCCTGGACCGACGCGCAGAATGCGCTCACGGCCGCGTGGCTCGAGCGCAGTCCGGCCCGGTCGGCCATTCAATCACGCCTCGAGTCCCTGCTCACCATCGGCGCCCTCGGCACCCCGACCCCGGTGAAGGGCCGCTATTTCTACCAGCTCCGCGAAGGCACCCAGAACCAGCCGGTGCTGTATGTCAGAGACGGCCTGAATGGCGCCGACCGGGTGCTGATCGATCCCAACGCCATCGACGCCGCGGGAACCACGGCCCTCGACTGGCTCTTTCCCAGCGAGGATGGAGCGCTGCTGGCCTACGGTCTGTCACAGAACGGCAGCGAGGAGAGCGAGCTCCGGGTGCTCGAAGTAGAAACGGGCAAGGACCTGCCGGACCGGATCTCCCGCACCCGGGCCGCGAGCGTGGCATGGCTGCCGGACCAGAGCGGCTTCTACTACACCCGCTATCCGGCCGCGGGCACGATCCCCGAGGGGGAAGAGGCATATCATCGCAGCGTCTACTTCCACCGGCTTGGCGCGAGCCCCGACACGGACGAGTTGATCTACCGCCCCGCGGTGAAGGAGTACTGGCCCGGTGTCGATCTCTCGCCGGACGGGCGCTGGCTGGTGCTGCAGGTGGCGCGGACCTTCGATGCCACCGATCTCTATCTGCTCGATCGAGAGGGCAGCAGTGGTTTCGTCCCCGTCGCCGAGGGGCTGCCAGCCACGTTCGAAGGACAGGTGGTTGATGGGCGGATGTATCTCAGGACGAATCACGAGGCGCCCAACTACCGCCTGTACCTCGTCGACCCCGCGCGGCCGGATCGCGCAGCCTGGCAGGAAATCGTGCCGACGCGCGCCGATGCGGTGCTCGACGGCGTGATGGTGCTGGGGCGCCACCTGGCGTTGAGTTATCTCGAGCGCGCCACCTCACGGCTGCGGATCTCCGATCGCGCGGGACAGGGCGTCAGGGAACTCGAGCTTCCGGGCCTGGGCAGTGTGTTCGGCTGGGGCGGGGAAGCCGACGGGAGCGAACTGCTCTACGGCTTCTCGTCCTTCACCGTGCCTCCGTCGATCTACCGGGTGGACCTCGCCGCGGGTGCGACTGCCCTCTGGCGCCGGGTGGAAGCGCCCGGGGTGCGTCCCGACGATTACCTCGCCGAGCAGGTGACGTACCGGTCGAAGGACGGCACGGCGGTCACGATGTTCCTGGTGCGCCGCCGCGATATCACGCCGGACGGCAGGCGGCCCACCTATCTCACCGGGTACGGCGGCTTCAACATCAGCATGACGCCGGCCTTTTCCCGCTCGATGCTGCTCTGGCTCGAGCGGGGCGGTGTCCTGGCCATGCCCAATCTCCGGGGCGGCGGAGAGTACGGCGAGGAGTGGCACCAGGGCGGCATGCTGGGAAAGAAGCAGAACAGCTTCGACGACTTCATCGCGGCGGCGGAGTGGCTGGTCAGCGCCGGGTGGACCTCACCCGACCGGCTCGCGGTGGCGGGCGGCTCCAATGGCGGGTTGCTCATGGGGGCGGTGCTCACCCAGCGGCCGGAGCTTTTTCGGGCAGTGGTGATACAGGTTCCGCTGCTCGACATGTTGCGTTACCATCAATTCCTCATCGCCCGCCTCTGGATCCCCGAGTATGGCTCCGCGGAAGACGAGCAGCAGTTCGGCTGGCTCCGCGCCTACTCGCCGTATCACCAGGTCCGGCCGGGCACCCGGTACCCCGCCGTGCTGCTGGCCACCGCCGAGAGTGACACCCGGGTGGATCCGATGCACGCGCGCAAGATGGCGGCGGTCCTGCAGGCGGCCACCGCCTCGGATCACCCGGTCCTGCTGCGGCTCGAGTCCCGCGCCGGCCATGGCGCGGGGAAGCCGATCGTGAAAGTGCTGGAGGAGCTGACGGACAGCTGGAGCTTCGTGTTCGCCGAACTTGGTGTCGAATGACCGCCCGGTCGTCTCACCCGAGGAGGAGGCAGCCTTGAACGCCACATCGCAGCCGATCACGATGTCCCAGTCCGGCCGCTGGCTGGCGCTGCTCAGGATTGTCGTCGGGCTGTATTTCGCCAAGGCGATCATCTACAAGATGAGTATTACCCTGGTGGGAGGATTCCTGCCGCTGCCGATGGCCTCGCAGCGCTGGATCGAGGCCATGCCCGGCATCGTGGGCAAGCAGGCCGCCGACAACCCGATCCTGTGGTACAAGAGCTTCCTGGATAACACCGTGCTGGCCAATCCCGCCCTTTTCGCGCAGCTCACCGCGTGGGGTGAGGTGGTGACCGGCGTCGCCCTGGTGCTCGGCCTCTGGGCCGGGATCGGCGCCCTCACCGGGCTCTCGCTGGTGATCAACTACGGTCTCGCCACCCAGTGGATGTCCCCGGGGCAGCGCGGCTTTCACATCGTTCTGGTGAGCTGCATGGTGGTGTTCTTCCTGGCCCGGAGCGGGCGGGAGTGGGGGCTCGACGGCTGGATGGCGTGGCGGTTCGGGGATCGGTGGTTTACCCGGCGGCCGTTTGCGTGAACCGTTTGCCGCGGAGCCTCGCTGGTGTGGAAGCCGCTTCAGAGCAGGTTGGGCGGCCGGCTCTCCGCGGTGCATTCCGCCTCGGACTGGTGCTCGGCGCCGTAGCCTGCTCCTCGGAACCGGACCTGGGACCTCGCTCGCCAGTACGGCTGTACGTGGTGAATTCGCTCAGTAGCTATATCACGATGTATGATGTGGACTCCACAGGGCGTTTCGTGGCGGCAGGTTTCCTCGGAGGCGGTTCGACCGGCATCTATCATCCCTTCGGAATTGCGCGGGATGCCAGTGGCACCATTGCCGTGGCGAGCTCCGGCACTGGAAATGTGCTCAAATTCGCGAAGGACGCGCTGGGAGATGTGGCCCCTCTCGCCACGATTGAAGGACCGCATACGGGATTGGTGCGACCACTCGGTGTCGCCGCCGACTCGTCAGGCCGGCTGTACGTCGTCGATGGGGATCAGCACAGCGTGTCAGTGTTCGCTGCCGGGGCGACGGGCGATGCCGTACCGGTGATGAAGATCGCCGGCGCCGGGGCCGGCCTCACGCAGCCCGTCGGGATCGCGATTGATCGGGCGGGACGCTTGTATGTCGCGAATGACGATCGCTACCATATCGAGATCCTTGCGCCGACAACCAGCGGCCGGCTGGCTTCCATCGGCGCAATCGCTGGGAGCAACACGTTGCTGGTACAGCCGTCCGGCCTGGCGATGGATCACCTCGGTCGCCTGTATGTCGCCAATGAGGGCAACAATACCATCACGGTCTATCCAGCCGGGGCGCAGGGCAATGTCCACCCAATGGCGGTCATCGGCGGGGGCAAGACGGGACTCGACGCCCTGATCGGCGTTGCGGTGGATGAGTGGGGACGCCTCTACGCTGCCAATAGCTGGTTTCCCGGCAGCATCACCCTGTATCCCGCGGGAGCCTCGGGCAACGTTTCCCCGATCGCCTCACTGGTCGGCGATAGCGCAGGGATCGAGGAGCCGGTGGCTTTCACTTTCTAGGCGGGAAGACCGTTTGCCTGAGGGGGGCAGGGGGGCAGGTGATTCGGCGGACAGTGAACACCTCTTGCACCAGATCCTGAGCGAGCAGAGCGAGCGAAGCAGCGCGCCCACTTCGCCGGATCACTGACCTCACCCCCTGACCTCCTTTCCTCGCGGCGAGGGCGCAAACTACCGCGCCCTGAGGCCGCTCGGTCGCCAACAAGTGGAGAGGGGGAACGCGCAAACCGAATTCCAGTGGGGCGGCCGTCCTCGGCCGCCCTTTTCGTTCTCGCACCGCTCGACCATCTTCGCTTCAGCAATCGACCCCGCGACTCGCGACTCGTGACTCTCGACCCTTGACCTGCTCCGGAGCCTGAATTGCCCCCCGAACCCAACGCGCCCACGATCCCTCTCGCCGAGCTGGCCCGCCGCCAGGACGGTCCCACGGTCGAGCAGATATGGCAGGCGCTCCTGCCGGCCGAGCGGCAGCAGGCGCTGCAGGTGTTCCTTGCCAGCGAGAAGTCGAACCGGCAGGCCCTGATCGCGGTGGCGGCCACCCTGCCGATGCTGCACGCCTTCCGGAAGCAGACCATTCAGCAGATGCCGGATGGCAAACTCGTCGAGATCGTCGCCAAGGCGTCGAAGTTCCCGGCCGGGTTTCTCCCCGATATCCTCCTCGCTCTTCACCTGCAGGGTCGCACCGCCATGCTGCAGTCGTTTCTCGATCTGCTCGGCATCCCCCACGAACGGGGCGTGATCAACGACGCGGATGCCGTGAGTTCCGCCGTCACCGGTGAGCGGCTGCCGGCCGCGGTGACCAGATTGAGAGAGCAGTATCCGGCACGGGAGGTCTCGATCTATCTGCTCACGCTGCTGGCGATGGATCCCGAGTCGTGGGGCGGAGTGAGAGGTATCGTAGCGGCGATGAAGGAGTGAGTTGAGCGTCGGTTGGCTGGTTGGCTGGTTGGCTGGTTGGCAAGGCGGCAAGGCGGCAAGGCGGCAGGTTGGCTGGTTGGCAGGTTGGCTGGATCGCCAGGCCTCTTGAGTTGGTTCCTCGGAAGCACGAATGAATTCGCGCCTCGGCGTTCGCCCTGCGTGGCTGCGCCACGTCCGCACAACACAGATACTCATCCACGGCGTTGAAC
>DATEHG010000235.1:0-8326 GCA_035279705.1 Gemmatimonadales bacterium | reverse complement strand
CCGTCCTTCGACGTGGCCTCCAATTGCTCGACGACGAGGCCCGAAGCATCGAACTTGGCCGCAATGGCCTTGGCCACCATTACCGTGCCCGCGTCCGCATCGACGTGCACCAGCGTCGTCGGCGCCAGGAAACCGGTCACGCCCAGGAAGGCGTCGCTGCTTCTGTCGTCTGCGGCCACCCCGAAGAGCGAGGAATTGTCCGGCAGGGCGATCGCCCGTCGTGACCACCCGCCGCCGGCCTCGGGGGTGTAGATGAACGCGCGTCCGCGCACGTTGTCATAGGTCGTGACGATGAGCCGGTCGCGGGTGGCCTCCGTTCCGTCGAACGTCTCGCGGGGACCCGGCACGAAGACGGCGGTCGGCTTGAGGTGCGCGGGATCGGCCATCGCCTCGGCGAGGTCGACCGACACCAGCGATCCTGCGATGAACGTGGCGCCATTGGCAGTCCACGGCTCGGCGAGGCGGATCAAGAGGCGGCCCTGAACCAGGTCCTGGAAGTTGGCCTTGCGCGGCATGTCCACCTGGCGGAGTCCCGCCGGCGTGAACAGCCGCTGCTCCGACTCCCAGAAGGTCACGCCACGGACGACACCCAGCGCGCGGTGGCCCTGGCCGTCGGTGATGGCGAATGGCCCGGTGCTGACGTCCGTGGAGTCGCCGCGGTACACCTCGGTGGCGCTCGATAACGGTGTGCCGCGCGCGAGCGACTTGACGATGTACGGGTATCCCGACGTGGTCAGTTCGCCGGGAGCCCACTCCCGCGACACGAGCAGGGTGTCCTCGCTGGCCCAGGCAACGTCCTGCTTGCCCCGCGGAAGGGTGAATCCGTCCGGAACGAACTGTCCGGTGCCGAGGTCGAACTCACGCACCGTCACGGCATCTTCCCCGCCATCGGACAGCCGGATCAGGCACCGCTGACGGCTGGGTGAGTCGCAGTCGGCGCCGTGCCAGACCCAGTTCTGTTTCTCCGCAGCCGCGAGTGTGTCCAGATCAAGGACTGTCGTCCAGGCGGGCTGGGCCTTGCCGTACTCCTCGAGGCTCGTCGTCCGCCAGATGCCGCGCACATGCGCCGAGTCCTGCCAGAAATTGTAGAGCCGACGGTTGATGATCCGCGGATAGGGAATCCGGTCCGCCGCACCACCAAGCTTGAGCGCCTCGGCATGAAAACCGGCGAAGTGCGGGTCAGCCTGGAGCACGCCAAGGGTCCGGGCGTTCTGTCCTTTCACCCAATCCAGTGCCTTCGGGCCGTTGAGTTCTTCGAGCCAGAGGTAGGGATCGGCGGCGGAATCAGGTCGGGTCACGGACGCCGGACCCTGGGCGGCGGCCGTTCCGGCCAGGCCACCAATGAGCATCGCACTGCAGACCAGAAGCTGTCGCATCGAGGATCTCCTCACTCCCCCAGTGGCCATTCCGCAACTCGGTTTCACTTGCCCCCACCCGCCAGCAGCTTGTTCAGGTCCGCGATCGCGATCCGGCGGACCGATCGTGACCGCTGGAATACCATCGTCTGTCCGTTGGGCGTGAAGGAGGCGAGCTCTTCGTCGAAGGATGACGTGGTCAGCCGCCGCGTCGTGCCATCCTTCCGGTTGAGCAGCCCGAGATTGTGCACCGCCCCATTCGCAATCTGGTAGGTCACCAGGCTCCAGTCGGCCGATGCGCCAGTGATGTTGGTGCCTGGAATGGTCACGATCTGTCCCTCCCCTCGGCCAGTCACGGGGATGATCCGGAACTGCCAGTGGCCGCCCTTGCCTCCCTCGGCGACGGCCAGCGAGTCCCCGCCGGCGAGGAGATCGACCGGGAAGGCGTTGGTGCGCTGCCAGGTCGGCAGGAGGCTTCCGTCAGGCTTCACCTGGGCGATCTCGTACTGGCCGCTGGCGCCGAAGACTGTCGCAAACAGCTCGGGACGGCCTCGAGTGGTCTTGAGGTTGCTGATCGCCCCCGAATGCGTCACGCGAGCCGGCGCCCCTCCGGCCGCAGACACCTTCCAGATGTCGCCCAGCCGCGTATCGCGGTCGGAAAGGAACCAGATCGCTGAGCCGTCGACATTCCACTGCGGATCGCCTTCGCTGCTTGGCCAGTTCGTCAGTTGGCGCGGTTCACCGCCAGCGGCATCGACCATCCAGATGTCGTTGCTGCCGCCGCGGTCCGAAGCGAAGACGAGGTGCGCCCCGTCGGGCGACCAGTGATAGTCGCCGTTGTTGCCGCCCTGGACCAGCGTCCGCATCGGGCCGCCGTTCACCAGAGCCACGGCGATGTCGTTGACACCACCGCCCCGGTCCACATTGAAGACGACCTGTTTCCCGTCCGGGGACAGCCGCGGGTTGGCGGCACGGATGGAATCCGGCGTGAGGCGGCGCTCGCTGCTGTCCGTGAGCGAGCGCGCCCAGATGCCGCTCTGTCCCCGACCGGTGAGAAAGGCCAGCTCGGTAGGGGAGAGCCACTGCATCAGCTCCTCGACATCCGCGTCGTCGGTGACTCGAAGCTCCTGCCCGCCGGCCGCCGGCACGACCCAAACGTCGGTCTGCTTGCCCCGCTCGGAGAGGAACGCCACCCACTTGCCGTCGGGAGACCAGCGCGGCGTCCAGTCGTTCCGGATATCGTGGGTGAGCTGGCGCGGTGCCCCGCTGTCCACCGGCACCACCCAGACGTCGCTGGTCCCGGTGCGGCGCGACTCATAGACCACTTCCTTCCCGTCCGGCGACCAGGCGTTCTCCCACTCGGCGAAACTCTCGAAGCCATCGGCGGTCAGCTGGCGGGGATGGCGCCCGGTGCTGTCGGCGACCCAGAGGACGAAGTGGCCCAAGTCAAACACCATGTAGGCGATCCGGCTGCCATCGGGCGACAACTCGCCGATGTACGGACGCCGTTCGTCGGGGATGAGCGGCGCGCTTCCGCCGTGGCTGATCGACGTGACAAAGGTGCGGAACGTGCCGCCACCGCTGCCCCCCGCGGTGGCGAGGTAGGCCAGCCGATCGCCATCGGGGTACCAGCCGGCGCCCAGGGCGGCCCCGGCCGCATGGGTCACCTGTTTCGGCGCCCCACCGGCCGCCGGGATGATCGCCACCTGCAGCAAGCCGTCGTTGCTCGAAGGCACCGCGACCTGCGATCCGTCCGGTGACCAGCCAACACGAACGCTGCTGAGAGAGCTGACCGGGACAGTGACCGGGTTGCTGAGATCGGCGCCCGCGGTCCATAGCTGAAACCCTCCGCCGGTGGGCTGCCACCAGTAGAGCCGCTTGCGGTCGGGGGAAAATCGGGCCGTGACGTGATTGGCCCCATCGGGGGACACCATCGTGACCGGTGGCAGGGCCGGATTCGCCGGCTTCTCGCGCCCGCACCCGGCGAGCAACCCCAGGCCGGCGAGGACAACTGCGTGCCTCATGGTTTCGCTCCTGGAGTCTGCTTGCCGCCGAGCACGCTGTCGATGCCGGCCTTGATCTGTTCGACGACGGCGCTCTGCGCCTTGAGCACGTCGTTCACGTTCGGGCTGTAGGTGCTGGCCCAGAGGCTCCGGGTAGTGACCGGATCGCTGAACTGCACGTTGATCCGCATCACCTCACCGGCGCGGAACACCGTCGTCTCCACCACCGCATCGAGACCCTCCGCGGCGGCAATTTCCTTTACCGTCTTGGGACTGCCCTTGTAGCGCACCATGGTGGAGCGTGGCGCCACCCCCACCTTCCCCTGCTGCGCCAGCGCGTTGGTCAGCGCGTCGTGCATCGCCACCACGAACTCGGCGTCCTTGCCGGAGATGTCCTCGATGGGCAGGACGCCGATGCGCTGGATGCTTCCATTCCCTCCGGCGGCGTGCAGGAGCTTCCACCCCATCGCGCTGCCGATCACCAGGACCACCGCCGCCACAGCGGCCCAGCGCAGCCGGGCGGAACTCAGCGGCACGGCGGCGCCGGAAACGGCGGCATGCGGCCGGGTGTGCGTCGGCGTCATCCCGCCGCTTGGCGTGCCCAGCGGCTCCAGCAGCGCCACCAGCTCGTCGGCGGTCTGGAACCGATCGGCCGGCCGCTTCGCCAGGCACTTCATGACCACGCCCTCGAGCGCCGGGGACAGCCCGGACCGCTGCTGCCCCACCGGCGTGGGCGCCTGGGTGACATGCGCCCCGAGCGTCTGCTGCGGGGTGAGACCGTGGAACGGGGTATGGCCGGTGAGCATCTCGTAGCCCAGCACGCCCAGGGCGTAGATGTCCACCCGCCCGTCCATCTGCGGATCGGCGGAGGCCTGCTCCGGCGCCATGTAGGCCGGCGTGCCGAGGGCCACTCCCGCGGTGGTGAGTTGCTGACGGCCGGAAGCCTCGGTGACGGCCTTGGCCACACCGAAGTCCATGACCAGGGCGTGGCGTCCGGAGAGCAGCACGTTTTCCGGCTTGATGTCGCGGTGGACGACGCCAGCCTTGTGAGCCACCGCCAGCGCCTCGGCGATTTCGCTCAGCAGCCGCACCGCCTCGGGCACCGGAAGCTCGCCGGCCCGCGCCAGGCGGTCTCGCAGCGTCTCCCCCTCGACATAGGGCATGACGTAATAGAAGAAGCCGTCAGTATCGCCTGAATCGAGAACACCGAGGATGTGGGGGTGCTGCAGGCGGGCGGCGACTTCGATTTCCCGGGCAAAGCGTTCGGGACCCAGCGTGGCGGCCAACTCGGGGCGCAGGACCTTCACCGCTACCCGGCGGTGGTGTTTCAGGTCCTCGGCCAGGTACACGGTGGCCATGCCGCCCTGGCCCAGCTCGCGTTCGAGGCGATAGCGGCGGGCCAGGGCCGCGGTAAGTCGGTCCAGCGAATCGGTCATCGGCTCGTCGGGGAGTAGTGAGCCAAAGCTACGGCGCGGCAGCGGTGAACGCCAGCACGGGAGCGCCGAAGGGCGCAGAGGAGTTGCTCGCTCCACTCTCTGGCGGTCGGTCCCGGCGCACCGTACACTTCCTCTCGGCTCCCTATCCGGAAAACTGATGATCCGACTGAAGGTGGTCTCGGGCAGCCGCCGGGGGAACAGCCTGTCTTTCAACGGCAGCCTGGTCCGCATCGGCCGCAGTCAGGAATCCGACCTCCGCTTCGACGACACTGGCGACTCGGTCGTTTCCACCAATCACGCCCAGCTGGTCCTCGAGCACGGCACCTGGCAGCTGATCGACAACGGCTCGACCAACGGCACGCTGCTCAACGGCAAGAAGATCACCAAGCATGAAGTGAAATCGGGGGACAGGATCCGCTTCGGCTTCCCCGGCGGGCCGGAGGCCTACGTCGAAATCGGCAAGACGGCGGAGCAGCCGGTCATCGACAGCTCGGCACCGACCGCGGTGGTGGCGGCGGCGGTGCCCGGCCCGCAGTACGACGCCGAGGCCGATGCCCAGCAGATGGTGAGCGCGCTGGCCAGCGATACCGGTGATACCGGCGAGATCAAAGTCGCCGCTGCCGCGGCCCAGCAGGTGGCCGAGGAGCGGGCCAAGGCGGGGGGGCAGAGTTCCGGCCAGACCATGTTCATCATCGGCCGGGCACTCAATCAGATCAAGGAAACCGCCCAGCTGCAGACGAAGAAGCGCTGGACGAAGGTCGTGGCCATGGTGGGCGGTGGAGCGCTCTTCGTCATCCTGATCCTTGGCGCCGTCATTCTGTACCAGCAGCGCCAGATCAACCGGCTGGTGTCGGTCAAGACCAAGATCGATGCCGAGATTCTCGACCTGCAGGAAAGGATGCAGGCGGAAACCGACTCCACCAGGCTGGCCGCCATGGAGGACCGGCTGGCGGAGCTCACCGGCCACGCCGAAAACACCCTGGAGCAGATCTCGGCCAAGGACAAGAAGCGGGCCGACCAGCTGACGGCCAGCGAGGACGAACTGGACCAGGAAATCCGCCGCATCCTGGCCAAGTTCAATGCCTCCACGTACGCCATCCCGCCAATCTTCCGGGAGCGACTCCAGGCCCACATTGACGAGCTCAAGTCCGCCGGCAATCTCAGGTTCATGTACGGCCGCAAGCAGCGGTACTGGCCCGTCATCACCAAGGACTTCGCGGCGCTCGGTCTGCCCGATGAAATGGCGTACATCGCCTGGGTGGAGTCTGGGTTCGACCCGACGGCCCAGAGCGACGCCGGCGCCGCTGGACTCTGGCAGATGACCACCACCACGGCGCAGCAGCTGGGCCTCAAGGTCAATGGCACGGTGGATGAACGGATGGACCCCGACAAGCAGACCCGGGCGGCTGCTCGCTACCTGGCCAACCTCCTGGCGGAGTTCGGCGAAGACTCGTTCATGCTGGCCATGGCGAGCTACAACCGGGGTGAGAACGGGGTGCGGCGGGTGCTGCGCCAGATTGCCGCGGAGCCGGGCGGCTTCCGGAAGGAAAAGCGGGACTTCTGGCACCTCTATCGCCTGAAGCTGCTGCCGGAGGAAACGCGGGAGTACGTGCCGAAGGTCCTGGCGGCGGCCATCGTGTGCAACAACCCTGAGAAGTACGGGCTCGCGAACTGAGATCGGTGAACTGGTCCCCTGTCCCCGGTCCCCAGCCCCCTGTTCACTGCTCCCTATTCCCCGTTCACTGTTGAGCTGCGGGCGCTTCGCGCCCTCGCTCGCCTCCCCGGCTTTGCCGCTCCGGCTCCCCGTTCACGGTTCACGGTTCACGGTTCACGGTTCACCTGTTGCACTCTCTCCCACAAGCCTCCGGAACCGCGGATGAGTTCTCAGCAGATCGAACTCCGGATCAACCTTGAGCCACCCCGGCGAGAGGTAGAACGGCACCTGCAGTAGCGGCTCCAGCTGGTCCATCGCCTTTTCCTGCTGGCCGATCAGGATGTAGATCCGGGCCAGTTGCAGCTGGACGTAGGGACCGAAGTAGCCGTCCCGGCTGATCGGCATCAGATCAAGCCCGCGCTGTCCTTCCCGAATCGCCTCGTCCTTTCGCCCCAGGTACGCCAGGGCCACTCCCAGCAGCACCCGTCGCTGCCCGTCGTCGGGCGCCGCCCTGCTCTGCGCCTCGAGGGCGATCCGCGCCGAGTCGGCGTAGACGAGCATCCGGTGCCGGTCCCCGCGCAGCTCATACAGCTCAGTTCGCACCAGCGCCCAGCCCCCGCGGTCATCATCAAAGGCGCTGACGGGGAGACCGAGCACCTCGAGCTGCTGCCGGTCGTCGAGGAGCCAGTACAGATCCTGGTAGTAGGCCAGAAAGGCGGAGAGCGCCGTGGGATCGATCGCCTTGGCGGATGCGGCGATAGCCGCGCGGGCGCCCGCCACATCCCCCCGCGCGAGGGCCACCATGATCTTGAGGGAGACGATGGCCGGGCTCGCCGGCGCCAGCGCCACGGCACGGTCGGCGGCAGAGTCGGCGGCCGGATAGCGACGGAGGAACAGGTTGACGGAGCACTCGCGCCGCGCCGCCGTCACCGAGCGGGGGTCGAGCGCGGAGACCCGGGCCAGGCGCGCGGCCACCCCATCCCAGTGGCCGAGGCTGGTCTCCGAGGCCACCGCCGCACTCAGCAGGTCCACGTCGTTCGGCGCCACGCGGAGCCCTCGCTCGTACTCCTGCATGGCCCGCCCGTTGTCTACCGGATTGACGCTGCCGTAATAGTCGCCGAGGGCAAGATAGACCCAGGGCTCGTTGGGTTTGAGCCGGGCGCCGCGCTCTGCCGCCGTTCGCGCCGCCGTTGCCAAAGCCGTGTCCGGCACGCCATTCGAGTAGAGCGAGGTCCGGGCCCTGGAAAGCTGACTCCACGCCTTGGCAAAGGTCGAGTCCAGTGCCACCGCCCGGGCATAGAAGGCGATGGCTCGGCGCAGGCCGGCCTGGTCGGCCTTCATCCCCTGCGCGGCCGCCTCGCCTTTGAGGAACTCGTCGTACGCGGACAGGTTGTCCGTCGGGGATGCCGTCAGTGCCCGGCGGGCGCTGTCGGCCAGCACGATGTCCAGCGCCGCCGCCACCTTGGCGGCGATATCCGCCTGCACTGCGAAGACATCGGTGAGCGGCGCGTCGAATGGCTGCTGCCACCGCGTCGTCGGGGCGCCTCCCGGCGCGATGCGGATCAGTTCAGGACTCACCCGTACCCGACTGGTCGCGCCAGCTCCCCGCTGCCAGGTGACCTTGCCGATCAGGAGATAGCCGACCCCGAGGTCATGGGCGATCTGGGTAAGTCGCCCCGAGGAAGCGCGGTACTCGTTCGAGCTCAGGCTCGCGACCACCTCGAAGCCGGGGATGGTGGTGAGCTTGCCGCGCAGCTCGTCGGTCATCCCGTCGGCGAAGTACGCGTCGGCCGAATCGCCCTGGTTCTCGAACGGCAGGACGGCGATCCGTTTTGGCGCGGTGGATTCGTTGCGATTCGTGGTGCGCCACAGGAGGCC
>DATEHG010000234.1:0-7475 GCA_035279705.1 Gemmatimonadales bacterium | reverse complement strand
GGCCGCCCGCGGATCGAACACAATCTGGCTGGCGTCGGATTCGATCTGCGAGAAATCGGGGTTGGCAGTGGCGTTGAGCGAGAGGCTGTTGGTCACCCCCCAGCGCACCGTCCCGCCGAAGTTGGGCCCGTCGCCATTGTAGCCCCAGCTGCCATTCTGCTGCTCGCTGCCGTCGGCCCGGCCGGTGACTTCGGGGGTGATATCCATGACCAGCCCGCGGCGGAAGCCGGTCAGCCCCTGCAGCTGGCCTGACTGGGCCAGGAAGCTGGCGCTGGAGCGCCTGGCCGGCACCCAGGTGTCCTCGAAGCCCGAGTGCTGCACCGTGCGCAGCACGTGCAGCCCCCACGTCTGCTGATCCGCCGACTGGTAGCGCAGGCTCTTGAGGGGAATCTCGATTTCCACCTCGTAGCCCCAGTCGGTGAGGTGGCCCTTCGAATTGAAGACGAAATCCTGGCTCAAGTCCACCGGCTCGCGTTCCCCGCCTCCCGATCCGTTGCCCCGCTCCACCAGCATCCCGTCGGCCTGCACCCCGAGCGGATTGACCGCGAACATCATGGCCTGACGGCCGTCGTTGAACGTGCCGAGCATGAGTTCGACGTAATCGTCGGCGAAGATCCGGTCGCGATCGGCGAGGGTCGCGTGCGCCGGCCCGTGACTCTCGAACGCCCGGATGCCGAAATACACGGCGGTGGGCGAATACCAGACGAGCACCTGCGTCGAGTCGGAGGCGGGGACCCCGTCGCTCGGCGAGTACTGGGAGAAGCCCACCAGGCGATCCGCCTCGGCCCAGGCCGGCTCGTCCAGCACGCCGTCAATGACCGGCTTGGCCTCGATCCGCGGCGGGGTGACCGCCAGCGCGCCCGCTCGGCCGTCGTGGACCTGGGCAGGCCCCGCCGGGTGGAGGGAGTCGGGACGAGCCCTGCCCGGCAGCGCCAAGGCGAGGAGAGCGATCAGCAGCATCTATGGATAGGCATGGGCGAAGAGTTATCGGGCGTACGGGCGCCAACTTGAGGGGGTTTCGATTCCGGGCAGGGTGGTTCGGACTGAAACCGCGGCATTCCGGCCGGACGACAGTCCCGCCGCGGCGCTCCAGCATCCATTGACATATCCGGATAAGCGGATGATATTCCATCCGTGCGCCAGCCCCCTGTAGTCACCCGGCTCAACGCCCTGGCCGACGCGACCAGGGGCCGGCTGCTCCTGGTGCTCGAGCGTCACGAACTCACGGTATCGGAGTTGTGTCAGGCGCTGCAGCTTCCCCAGAGCACGGTCAGCCGGCACCTCAGGATTCTGGCGGAGGGGGAGTGGGTGGTGTCCCGGGCTGACGGGGCCAGCCGCCTGTACCGCTCCCCGGGCAGCGAGCTCGATCCGCAGGCCCGGCGGCTCTGGCAGGTGGTCCGTGAACAGCTGGCCACCTCCCCCGCGGCGGTGCGGGACGCCGAACGGCTGCGCGCCGTGCTCGCGGAGCGGCGGACGAGGTCGGAAGAATTCTTCGCCTCGCAGGCGGCGCAGTGGGACCGGCTCCGGGCCGAGTTGTTCGGCAGCCGCACCGAGCTCTTGCCCCTGCTCGGCCTGCTCGAGGCGGAGTGGGTGGTGGGGGACCTGGGCTGCGGCACCGGGCAGCTTTCCCTGGCGCTGGCTCCCCTGGTCGACCTGGTCATCGCGGTCGACGCCTCCGCCGCGATGCTGCGCGCCGGCAAGGCCCGCCTGTCCGGAGTGGAGAACGTGGAGGTCCGTCGGGGAGAGCTCGAATCGCTCCCCATCGAGGACGGCCTGCTCGACGCCGCGTTCCTGGTGCTGGTGCTGCCCTATGTGGCGGAGCCGGCCCGCGTGGTGGCCGAAGCGGCACGGGCGCTCAAGCCGGGTGGCCGGCTGCTGATCACGGACCTGATGCCGCACGAACACGAGGAGTACCGCCAGACCATGGGACACCAGTGGCTCGGCTTCGAGGAGTCCACGGTCCTCGGCTGGCTTGGCAACGCGGGGCTGCGCGGCGCGCGGTATCGCGCCATGGCGCCCGATCCCGCCGCCCGCGGGCCGATGCTGTTCACCGCCTCGGCGCGGAAGAGCTGACGAGACAACGCGGAGGCGCCGGCGCCGCCGCATGATGGGATTCACATTCAAGGGAGTTGGCACCAATGGCGACGATGGCCCCCACGATGCACCCGTTCGATGCCGCCCGGGCTGCCGGGCGTGAACCGTTCAAGGTGAAGGACCTGAGCCTGGCGGAGTTCGGCCGCAACGAGATCCGGCTGGCCGAGTTCGAGATGCCCGGGCTGATGGCGCTGCGCCAGGAGTATGCCGGGCGGCAGCCGCTGGCGGGCGCCCGGATCATGGGCTCCCTGCACATGACCGTACAGACCGCCGTGCTGATCGAGACGCTGGCCGACCTCGGGGCCGATGTGCGCTGGGTGTCGTGCAACATCTTCTCGACCCAGGATCACGCCGCGTCCGCCATCGTCGCGGGCCGGGATGGCAGCGCCGCGGACCCGCGCGGCATTCCCGTCTTTGCCTGGAAGGGTGAAACGCTCGACGAATACTGGTGGTGCACCGAGCAGGCCCTGGTCTGGCCCGACGGCAAGGGTCCGAACCTCCTGCTGGACGACGGTGGAGACGCCACGCTGCTGGTCCATCGTGGCGCCGAGTTCGAAAAGGCGGGCGCGGTGCCGGCCTTCGACCCCGACAAGGATCCCGAGGAGTGGGGCGTGATCCTGCAGCTGCTGCGGCGCACCATCAAGCCCGGCCAGCCGCACTGGACGAAGGTGGCCGAGGGCATCCGCGGCGTGTCGGAGGAGACGACCACCGGCGTGCACCGGCTGTACGAAATGATGAAGGCGGGCACCCTGCTCTTCCCGGCGATCAACGTCAACGACTCGGTCACCAAGAGCAAGTTCGACAACCTGTACGGCTGCCGGCACTCGCTCACCGACGGGATTCTGCGCGCCAGCGACGTGATGCTGGCCGGCAAGGTGGCGGTGATCTGCGGCTACGGCGACGTGGGCAAGGGCTGCGCCCAGGCGCTCAAGGGCCAGGGGGCCCGGGTGGTGATCACCGAGATCGACCCGATCTGCGCGCTGCAGGCGGCCATGGAGGGCTACCAGGTCACCCTGCTCGAGGACGTGATCAGCACGGCGGACATCTTCATTACCGCCACGGGCAACAAGAACATCATCACCGCGGCGCACATGGGGCGGATGAAGGACAAGGCCATCGTGGGGAACATCGGCCACTTCGACAACGAGATCGACATGGCCGGCCTCAAGAAGGTGAAGGGCATCAGGCGGGTGAACATCAAGCCGCAGTACGACGAGTGGGTCTTCCCCGACGGCCACAGCGTGCTCATCCTGGCCGAGGGTCGGCTGCTCAACCTGGGCTGCGCCACGGGACACCCGAGCTTCGTGATGAGCGCCAGCTTTTCCAACCAGGTGCTGGCCCAGATCGAGCTGCACCAGAGCGCCGGCAACTACGAGCGCAAGGTGTATGTGCTGCCCAAGAAGCTGGATGAGAAGGTGGCCCGCCTGCACCTCGGCAAGCTGGGCGTGAAGCTCACGCCGCTCAGCGGTGAGCAGGCCGAATACCTCGGCGTACCGGTGGAGGGGCCGTACAAGTCGGATCACTACCGGTACTAGGGGCGGGAAGTGCAACAGCGTAAGAGGTGAGAAGTGAGGGGGCCCGGGATCCCGAGTGTGGATTCCGGGCCTCTTTCATGACGGGCGGAGCAGCAGCCTGCCGCGGCTGGCGGGTTTCGGTCCCGGACGGCGATTGTATAGCATAGCGGGCCGGGCCCCGATCATCCCCTCCAGCACTGCCGAGGTTTGCGGATGCCAGTCGCAGTACCCGCGATCGTGCACTCTTGCCGCGCCGGGTTCGGGACCCTACACTCAGCGCTGATGGAAGCGATTATGTGCCCCTGTCCCGCCCGGACCCAGCTTCGATGTGCGTCGGCGCTGCTGATCATCCTGCTGGCGGCGCCCGCCTCTCGTGTCGTCTCCCAAAGTCCCGCTCCCCATTCCTCCATCGTTCCACTCAAGGCCCTTCCGGATTCCGAGATGGGCAGCGACGACGTGGGTCGCTCCATCCGGCGCGGCCAGGCACTGATGCGGGCCACGCTCGAGAGCCTCCCCGATCACGTGGGCAACCGGCTCCGCTGCGTGAGTTGCCACCCCGATGACGGGCGCCGCGCCAACGCCATGCCCTGGATCGGTGTGTACAGTCGGTTCCCCCAGTATCGCGCCCGGAGCGGCGGTGTCGACCTGCTGGAGGACCGGATCAACGACTGCTTCCGCCGCAGCATGAACGGGCGGGCCCTGGACCCCGCCGGGCAGGACATGCGGGACATCGTGAACTACATGGCGTTTCTGTCGCGGGGCATCCCGGTGGGCGCCACGGTCGAAGGCCAGGGGCTGCCGAAGCTCGCGGTGACCGCGGGAGACACGGCAGCGGGGGCCACTCTGTTCAATGCCAGGTGCGCCGTGTGCCACGGCGCCGACGGCCAGGGCACCGCGATCGCGACCCCGCTGTGGGGGCCCAACTCGTTCAACATCGGCGCCGGAATGGCCCGGGTGCGCACCGCGGCCGCGTTCATCCGTTACAACATGCCGTTCGACAAACCGGGAAGTCTCACCGACCAGCAGGCGTTCGACGTGGCGCGCTACATCACCACCCGCCCGCGGCCCGACTTCCCGGGCAAGGAACTCGACTGGCCCCGGGGCGATCCGCCCCCCGATGTGGCCTATCCAACCAAGGCGGCTCCCGCCGGGCCGAAGTAGGCCCGGACGCACCGGTTACCCCTATACGCTGAGGACCCCACCATGCTGGATGATCTGCTGGGCTCCACCTCTCATCGCCGAGGCTTCCTCGGACGCGTCGGCACCGTGATCGGACTGGGGCTGGCCGCGAAACTCCCGCTCGAGCTCTCGGCCGAGCCCGTGCCTGTCCAGGATCCGCAGGTGGACACCGCCGACAAGTGGCTCGACGGGATCAAGGGCAAGCACAAGATGCTGTTCGACATGCCCTCGCCGGATGACGGGATCGGCCTGCTCCATGTGCGCAACTGGATGAACTGCTGGCGGGACACCTACGGCATGAAAGACGCCGACGTCAGCGCGGTGGCCACCCTCTACGGAAAGACCGTACCGCTCGGCTTCAGCGATGACATGTGGGCCAAGTACAAGTTCGGCGCGGCGCTCGGCATCAACGATGCGGCGACCAAGGCGCCGCTGGCGCGCAACATGTTTGCCCACCCGAAGCCGGGAGACAACCTGGCCTTCGGCATGCTCGACTCCGCCATCGAGCCGCTCCAGGCGAGAGGCGCGCTGTTCATCATGTGCAACAACGCCCTCAACTTCTGGATCGGCAAGCTGTCTGCGGGAGGTGCCGGCAAGCCGGAGGCGATTCGCGCCGACCTGCTGGCGCACCTGATGCCGAAGATCGTCATCGTGCCGGCGATGGTGGTGGCGATCAACAAGGCGCAGGAGCGGGGGCTGGCGTACATGCACCTCGTGTAGACGGGCAGGCGGGCAGGCGGGCAGGCGGGCAGGCGGGCAGGCGGGCAAACCAAGCGTGAACTGTTGACAGTGAACAGTGAACAGGAGGAGCAGACCTCACCCCTGTTCACTGTTCACTGTTCACGTTTCACGCGGTTCCTGCTAACGACTAATGGCTAACAGCCAATGGCCGAATCCCGTCACACGGTCAAACACCGAATGCGGGTGAGAATTGCAACATTCCCACCCCCACCGGCGTACTTAGCCCATCCCTGAAGTTCCCTTCTTCCCCGAGCAAGCGACCAGAATGAAACGCTTTGTCCTTGTTGTACTTGCGGGCCTCACGCCGGGCCTCCTCATGGCCCAGGGCACCACGGCGCCCACGGAAAAACCCATCGAAATCGTTCCCGTTCCCGAAACCAAGCTCCCCCTCAAGCACACCCCCGAGAAGACCAAGGCGGACATCACGGTCAAGGACCTGATGACGCGGCTGTACATCTTCGCTGATGACTCGATGCAGGGTCGCGAGGCGGGGACGATCGGGAATGTGCGGGGGACCGACTACATCGCCTCCGAGGTGAAGCGCTTCGGCCTCAAGCCGGCGGGCGACAACGGCACGTTCTTCCAGACGCTGCCGTTCAAGACCCGCACGATCGATCCCGCTTCTTCCTTCACGGTCAGCGGCGCGCCCCTGGGCTGGGGCTCGGAATGGGCGTCGAACTCGTCGGTGTCGGTGACGGTTCCCGAAGCTCCCGTGGTGTGGGGCGGTTCTCTCGGAGACACGACCAACCAGATCTCCGCCGACGCCGCGAAGGACAAGGTCGTGGTGTTCATGCTGCCGACCGGCAATGGGGGACGGCGGGCCACCCGGAGCGCGTCCCGCAGCGCACCGACCGCCGCCGCGGTCGTCGTCGTGGTGCCGGACCAGTTCCTGGGCTTCTTCAGCCGGCCCGGCACCTTCGTGGATGATCCGTCCAACGCCCCGCCGATGGCGCCCAAGCCGCTGGTGCTGGTGAATGCGGCGGCCGCGGCCAAGATGTTCGACGGCAATCTGGATTCGCTCGCCGCCGGGACCGCCGGCAAGCCGGCGACGCTCGACCTCAAGGTCACCATCGCGCCGGTGGCGTTCCCGGCCCGCAACGTGGTGGCGATCCTCCCCGGCAGCGATCCCAAGCTGGCCGGTGAATACGTCGCGATCGGCGGGCACAACGACCACATCGGCTTCAACAACCGGCCGGTGGACCACGACTCGATCCGGATCTACAACCACATCGTGCGCCCCGGTGGCGCCGAGGACGGCGGCAAGCAGGCCACGCCCGAAGAGCAGGTCAAGATCAACGCGATGCTCGCCGACTGGCGCACTCGGCACCCGAACAGCATGCGCCAGGACTCGATTTCCAACGGCGCCGACGACGACGGCACGGGCTCGGTGAGCGTGCTGGAAGTGGCCGAGAAGCTGAGCGCGATGAAGACCAAGCCGAAGCGGTCGATCATCTTCGTCTGGCACGTCGGCGAGGAGAAGGGGCTGCTGGGCTCGGCCTACTTCACCGACCACCCGACCGTGCCGCGCGATTCGATCGTGGCCCAGCTCAACATGGACATGGTGGGCCGGGGCGACGCTTGGGACGTGACCGGCAAGTCGAAGGAGGGCGAGGTGCTGCGGGGAAATCCCAATTACGTGCAGATCGTCGGCTCGCGCCGCCTGTCCACGGAGCTGGGCGACCTGATCGAGCAGGTCAACAAGGACGGGAAGCACAACCTGGCCTTCGACTACTCGATGGACGCCAATGCGCACCCGATGAACATCTACTGCCGCAGCGATCACTACGAGTACGCCCGCTACGGCATTCCGATCGCCTTCTTCACCACCGGCGGCCACTCGGACTACCACCAGGTAACCGACGAGCCGCAGTACATCGACTACGACCGGATGATGCGGGTGGACAACCTGGTAGCCGACGTCGCCGTGCACGTGGCGAACCTCGACCA
>DATEHG010000233.1:0-8058 GCA_035279705.1 Gemmatimonadales bacterium | reverse complement strand
CGACCGGCTGGTCGCGCTCGACACCCGGCGCCGGGAAATCCTGGTCCGGGTCGAGGCGCTGAAAGCCGAGCGCAACAGCGCCAGCGATGAAGTGGCCCGTCTCAAGAAGGCCAAACAGCCGGCCGACGAGCTGCTCGCCCGGCTCAAGCTTTCCGGGGACGAGGTGAAAGGGCTCGACGCCGAACTGCGCCAGGTGGATGCCGACCTGGAGGCTGGGCTGCTCACCGTGCCCAATCTCCCGCTGGCCGAGGTCCCATCGGGTGATGCTTCGGCCAACCTGGTGGTGAAAAGCTGGGGGACTCCGCCGAAATTCGATTTCGCCCCCAAGGCGCACTGGGACCTGGGTCAGGCACTCGGACTCTTTGATCTGCCCCGGGCCACCAAGCTCGCCGGATCGGGATTCCCGTTGTTCACGGGAAACGGAGCGCGGCTGGTGCGCGCCCTCGGCAACTTCATGCTGGACCTCCACACCACGAAACACGGCTACCTCGAGGTGGCGCCGCCCTTCGTCGTCAATCGCGCCACGATGACCGGCACAGGCCAGCTTCCCAAGTTCGCCGAGGAGCTGTATACCGCCGCCGCGGATGATCTGTTCCTGATCCCCACCGCCGAGGTGCCGGTGACCAACATTCACCGGGACGAAATCCTGGATGGATCGGAGTTGCCGAAGACCTTCGTGGCGTGGACACCCTGCTTCCGCCGTGAGGCAGGGGCGCATGGCAAGGACACGCGGGGTCTCATTCGCGTGCACCAGTTCGACAAGGTGGAGCTGGTCCGCCTTTGCCGGCCCGAGGACGGGCCCGCCGAACACGCCACGATTCTCCAGCATGCCGAAGCCGTGCTGCAGGCCCTTGGTCTTCCGTATCGCGTGCTCGAACTCGCCGCCGGGGACACCGGCTTTGCCAGTGCGCATACCTATGACCTCGAAGTATGGGCGGCCGGAGTGGGGAACTGGCTCGAGGTGTCGAGCGCATCTCTCTTCACCGATTACCAGGCGCGGCGGGCCAATCTCCGTTTCCGCCGCGAGCCGGGTGCCAAGCCGGAGTTCGTCCATACGCTCAATGCGTCGGGGCTCGCCTTTCCGCGCACCATCATCGCGCTTCTGGAAAACAACCAGACCGCCGCCGGCGTAATCATGATTCCGCCGGCGCTGGCGCCCTATCTGGGCACTGACCGCCTCGAGGTCCGTGCCTAGGAACCGCGTGCGCCGGTACGCTCCGGCGCTCGTGATCCTGCTGGTGGCGGTCCTGGCCGGCCTCAGTGTGGCATCCGGTCTCGTGGTGGCCCGTCACTTCCAGTCCGACGCCACCGCGGTAAGCCGTCTCTTCGCGGGTGTCTTCGCCGGTCTCAATACGTCGCGACCGGGAGGCGAGGCGGACGCACTGCTCCGCCTCGGAGAGCAGGTCCGGGCGCAGGGCATTCCGCTCATCGTGACCGACGGCACCGGCCGGGTCACGGCCGCGGCCAATCTCCCTTTCGAAGCCCGGCTCGACGATCCGCGGGTACTGGCGTACGTGGCCGAGCTCGACCGGTCCAATCCCCCCATCAGCGATGAGGTCGTCGGGACGGTGCACTACGGCCCGCTGCCGGCCAAGCGGCAGCTCACGGTGCTCACGATCCTGCAGGCGTTGACGGTCCTGATGATGCTGGGGGTCGGGTTCGTGGCGTACCGCAACGCGATGGCATCGCAGCGCGACCGCCTCTGGGTGGCCATGGCACGGGAGGCGGCGCACCAGATGGGAACTCCGCTGACCAGTCTGCAAGGGTGGATCGAGGCGGTGCGTTCGCGCCCCACGCCGCCGCATGGTCTGGCCGACTTTCTCATGGCGGACGCCGAGCGGCTGGAACGAGTGGCCCAGCGCTTCGAACGAATCGGTCACGCGGGCCGGCAGGACCAGATCGGGCTCGGGGCGCTGGCGGACCGGGTCGCAGCATATTTCCAGCCCCGGCTTCCCAAGCACGCCAACCCGATCCGGCTGGTGGTGCAGTCGGCTGGGCCGGGACCGGTGGTGCTGGGAGACCCGATCCTGCTCGAGTGGGCGCTTGAGTCGCTGGTGAAGAACGCCATCGATGCCCTGCGCGGCCAGAGCGGCACGATTACCCTGGCCACTGCCGTGGAGCCGCGATGGGCCACGCTCAGGGTAGTGGACGATGGGCCGGGCGTGTCGCGCGAGATTCGCCATACGCTCTTCGATCCGGGCATCACGACCAAGTCCGGCGGGTGGGGGGTCGGCCTTGCCCTGGCCCGGCGCGTCGTGGAGGATGGGCACGGCGGTGAATTGCTGCTGGAAACCACCGAGACCGGTGCCAGTTTTCTGATCCGGATACCGAGACATGAACAGTCCTGAAACCGCCTCCCTCACCGGCCTTGCCGGCCTGAATCCCGCTCAGCGGGAGGCGGTCGAGCACGTCACCGGTCCGCTGCTGGTGGTCGCAGGCGCAGGATCAGGGAAGACGCGGGTGCTGACGCTCCGCATCGCGCGGCTGATCGACGAGCACGGCGTGGATCCGCGGCGCATCCTGGCCGTGACGTTCACCAACAAGGCCGCCGGTGAAATGAAGGAACGGGTGGGCCGGATGCTGGGGCGCGACCCGTCCGGCCTCTGGATTGGCACCTTCCACTCGCTGTCGGCCCGCCTGCTCCGGCACGACGCCGAAGCGCTCGGCTTTACCCGGCAATTCACGATCTACGACGAGGACGACCGCCTCAGCCTGATCAAGCGGATCCTCGAGCAGAAGGGCCACCCGCCCAAGCTCTTTCCACCCCGGGTCATCCAGGCGATCATCTCGGGCGCCAAGAACCGCCTGACGCCGCCGAGCGAGCTCGCGGGCTCCTCGCCGTTCGATCGCGTCACCCAGGTCGCGGCCGAGGTCTACGGTGCCCTGAACGCGGCGCTGAAGAGCGCCAACGCCATGGACTTCGACGACCTGCTGCTGCACCCGCTCACCCTGTTCCGGGAGCGGCCGGACCGGCTGGCCTACTGGCGGGACCGGTTCACCTTCCTGCTGGTCGATGAATTCCAGGACACCAACCAGGCCCAGTACCAGTTCGTGCGGCAGCTGGGGGCGCACGGCAACCTCGCGGCGGTAGGAGACGACGACCAGTCGATCTACGGCTGGCGGGGCGCCGACGTGCGCAACATGCTCGACTTCCAGAAGGACTTTCCCGGGACCCGCGTGGTCCGCCTCGAGGAGAACTATCGCTCGACCGCCACGGTGCTGAACGCGGCCAACGCGGTAATCGCCGAGAACCCGGGGCGCCTGGGCAAGACGCTGCGCACCCGCCGCCAGGGCGGGGAGGCGATCACCCTCGTGGCCTCGGCGGACGAGCGCGACGAGGCGGAGTGGGTCATCCGCGAGCTGTCGTCCCGCAGCGCCCGGAGCGACTGGGCGCTCAACGAAATGGCCATTCTCTACCGGACGAACTCGCAGTCGCGCGCCTTCGAAGAGGCGCTGCGGCGGGCCGGGCTGCCGTACCGGATCATCGGGGCCATCAGCTTCTACGACCGGAGGGAAGTCAAAGACCTCCTGGCCTACCTGCGCCTGATCGCCAACCCGGCGGACGACGAGGCATTTCTGCGCGCCGTCGCCGTTCCGCGCCGGGGGCTGGGGGAATCGAGCCTGATCCAGCTGCAGCAGGCGGCAGCCCGGTGGAATCAGCCCCTGCTGGCCACCGCGCGGGTGGCCGAGCGGGTCCAGGAGTTCCGGCCCAGCGTGAAGGAAGCGCTGCGCAAGTTCGCCGAGCAGCTCGACGGCCTCCGGGAGACGGCGGGGGGCTGGACTCCGGCCCAGGTCATCGAGCAGGTCATCCGGGTCATCAACTACGAGAAGATTCTCGAGGAAGAAGGCCCCGAAGGCGTGGAACGGATGGAGAACGTCCGGGAAATGCTGGCCAGCGCGGCCGACTGGTCCGAGGTGGCGGCGCCCGAAGACGAAGAGAGCGGGACCACTCCACTCGAGCGGTTCCTCGCCGAGGCTGCGCTATTGAGCGGTAATGACAAGATCAAGGGGAACGAGTCCGGCGTGACCCTCATGACGCTGCACACCGCCAAGGGACTCGAATGGCCCGTCGTGGTGCTGGCGGGCATGGAGGACGGACTCTTCCCGCTGGCCCGGGCCGATGAACAGCCGGGCGGTGTCGAGGAGGAGCGTCGCCTCTGCTACGTCGGGCTCACCCGCGCCAAGGACAAACTGTACCTCTCCTGGGCCCGGGCCCGCCGGCGCGGCGGCGAGTTGCGCCCGTCGCGCGCTTCCCGCTTCCTCGCGGCCCTGCCGCCGGAGCTGGTCGAAGAGAAACGCACCAGTTCGCTGTACACTCCTTCCTCCGCGTGGGGCGACGGCGGGCAGGCGGGCAGGCGGACAGGCGGGCAGTGGGGTACCAAGGTCCCCGCTCCGCGGCCCGTACCGGTCGAGCCCGAGGAGGCGTCACAGGACCAGCCGCGGTACGTGAAGGGCGAGCGGGTCCGTCACCGGCGCTTCGGGGGCGGGGTCATCCAGGGATTGACCGGCACGGGGCGGGATCTCAAGGTCTCGGTGGCCTTCGACGACGAGGAGATCGGCGTCAAACAGCTGCTCGTGGCGTATGCGGGCCTCGAGCGTGACATGGAGAGCGCATGAGTATCGGGAAGGAGCAGGTCCTGCACGTGGCCAGGCTGGCGGAGCTGGCCGTGGCCGATGGCGACGTGCCGAAGCTGGTGGAACAGCTCAACCGCATCGTGGACTTCGTCGCCCAGCTGGAGGAGGTCCCGGCCGGAGAATCGGCGCCGCCGTTCGTGGCAGGCCCGGCGCAGGTGGCGCTGCGCGAGGATGTGCCCGGTGCGGTACCACTGGCGCGGCCCCCGGCCCAGATGGCCCCCGAATTCCGTGACGGCCTCTACCTCGTGCCCCGCCTCGGCGCGATGGAGGAGGCATGAGCGCGGTCCGCAACATCGTCGCCGCGATCCACAGCGGAAAGGCGAGCGCCGGTACCGCGGCGGCACACACCTCCAAGCTCCTCAAGCGGGCCGAGGGGCTCAACGCCATGCTCCACTGGCGGCCCGAGCTGATCGCCGCCGAGGCCAGGCGGGTGGATGCGCTCCCTGCCCCGGAGCGGGTACGGTTGCCGCTCGCCGGCGTCCCGATCGCGATCAAGGACAACATCGTCACGGAAGAGCAGCCGACCACCTGCGCCAGCCGGATTCTCGAGGGATACATCTCGCCGTACAACGCGACGGTCATCACCCGGCTCCGTGCGGCGGGCGCCCTGATCGCCGGCAAGTCCAACCTCGACGAGTTTGCCATGGGCTCCTCGACGGAGCACTCCGCATTTGGTCGGGTGAAGAACCCGCTGGATCACGCCCGTGTGCCGGGTGGTTCTTCGGGCGGGAGTTCCGCGCTGGTCGGGGCCGGGGTGGTACCGGTCGCGCTTGGCTCGGAAACCGGCGGGTCGGTGCGTCAGCCCGCCAGCTTCTGCGGCGTGGTCGGCGTGAAGCCTACCTATGGCCGAGTGAGCCGATTCGGCCTGGTGGCGTTCGGATCGTCGCTGGACTGCATCAGCGTATTCGGCGAGAAGGTGGATGACGCGGCCCGGGTGCTGGCGGTGATCAGCGGGCACGATCCGAATGACGCCACGACCGCTGATCGGCCTCCGGTCTCGCTCGAGGCACCCCGGAAGGACCTCAAGGGCCTCACGTTCGGGCTGCCGAAGGAGTGTTTCCCGGCGGACCTTCATGCCGGGGTGCGGGCCGGGATCGATCGTGCCGTGGAAGCGGTGCGCAGCCTGGGCGGGAAGGTGAAGGAGGTCTCCCTGCCGCACTCGAAGTACGCGGTGCCGACCTACTACATCGTGGCCCCTGCGGAAGCGGCGGCCAACCTCGCGCGGTTCGACGGGGTGCGCTACGGGCCGCGGAAGATCGGGCCGGCGGGAGACCTCCGGGCGCTCTACCAGGCCACGCGCGGGCAGGGATTCGGCGCCGAGGTGCGCCGCCGGATTCTGATCGGTACCTATGTGCTGAGCTCGGGCTACTACGACGCCTACTACCGCAAGGCGCAGCAGGTCCGGGCGCTGCTGGCGGATGACTTCCGCCGCGCATTCGAAGAGCAGCAGGTGGATGCGCTGATCACGCCGACGACACCGACTCCGGCCTTCAAGGCAGGGGAGAAGACGAACGACCCGGTCGCCATGTACCTGGCCGACATCTTCGTCTGCTCGGCCAATCTGGTGGGGCTTCCCGCGCTGAGCATGCCGGTCGGCCGCTCCGAGGGAATGCCGGTCGGTCTGCAGCTGATCGGCCCGGCCTGGAGCGAGGCGCCGCTCATGGCAATGGCGGCGGCGATTGAGGCGGTCGTACCCGCCACGGCGGAGGTACGCTGATGGCCTGGGAAACCGTCATCGGCCTCGAGGTGCATGTGCAGCTCCGCACCCGGACCAAGATGTTCTGCGGTTGCGAGACGCGGTTCGGCGCGCCGCCCAACACGCTCGTCTGCCCTGTGTGCCTCGGACTGCCCGGCGCCCTTCCGGTGCCCAATGCGGAGGCCATCCGCCGGGCCACCCAGGGGGCACTGGCACTGCAGTGCACCGTGCACGAGAAGAGCGTGTTCGCCCGCAAGAACTATTTCTACCCTGATCTGCCCAAGGGCTACCAGATCTCGCAGTTCGACGAGCCGCTGGCGACACGGGGCTCGGTCGTGTTCGAATCCCCCGAACGGGGGAGGATCACCTGCGGGATTACCCGGCTCCATGTCGAGGAAGACGCCGGCAAGTCGCTGCACGACCGGGTTCCCGGCAAGACGGCCATCGATCTCAACCGCGCCGGAACGCCCCTCGCCGAAATCGTGAGCGAGCCCGACTTGCGGAGCCCGGCGGAAGCGCGGGCCTATCTCACCACCTTGAAGCAGCTGCTGGTCTATGCCGACGTGAGCGATTGCGACATGGAAAAGGGCAGCCTGCGCGTCGACGCCAACGTCTCGGTCCGCCCGGTGGGCGCCACGAAGCTCGGGACCAAGACTGAGCTCAAGAACATGAACAGCTTCGCCAACGTCGAGCGGGCGCTCGAGGTGGAGCGGGACCGTCAGATCGCGCTGATCGAATCCGGCGGCAAGGTGGTGCAGCAGTCGATGCAGTTCAATGCGGCCACGGGCCAGGTCAAGGCGATGCGCTCCAAGGAAGAGAGCCACGACTACCGATACTTCCCGGATCCCGACCTGCCGCCACTGGTCCTCACCCGCTTCTGGATCGAGAGCCAGCACGCGGCACTGCCGGAGCTGCCCGACGCCAAGCGGGACCGCCTCATGACGGTCCTCGGGCTTCCCGGCTATGATGCGGGCGTCATCGCCTCGGAACGGCCCATCGCCGACTACTTCGAGGCGGTGGTCGCGGCCGGTGCCGACGGAAAGACCGCCGCGAACTGGATCATGACCGACGCCATCCGGAGCTACAACGTGAATGGGCTCTTTGCCGTGGAGCCTGACAGGCTCTCAGCGCTCATCGCTCTGGTCAAGGAAGGGGTCGTGAGCCTGCAGGCGGCCAAGCGGATCTACGCCGAGCTCCCGGGCAACAACGATGCACCGAAAGCCGTCGCGGACCGCCTCGGCCTCATCCAGGTCGGCGACACCGGCCAGCTCGGCACCTGGGTGGACGAGGTGCTGGCGGCAGCGACCGGCGAAGTGGCACGCTACCAGGCCGGAGAAACGAAGCTGATGGGTTTCTTTGTCGGTCAGGTCATGAAGAAGAGCGGCGGGAAGGCGGATCCCAAGGCGGTGGGGCCGATACTGCAGGAGAAGCTGAGACACTAGAGACAAGAGACGAGAGACGACTGCGGTCAGGTAACTGCATGGCCCTCGCTGTTGACTCTTGTCTCTTGTCTCTTGTCTCTCGTCTCCCGTCTAAGTTACCGCTCGCCAATCGCGGGCGATCCCAGACTCTAGTCTCTTGTCTCTCGTCTCGGGACTGATTGCCTCCACTTCCGCTTGAGCGGCCCCCAGCTCCCGCAGCCGGTTGATCATGGTCCGGGCGTTGGCCAGGTCCGTAGCCAGCCCCGAGACGCTTCCCGCCCCGTTGTGCAGTCGGAGCAGGCCGAG
>DATEHG010000232.1:0-3203 GCA_035279705.1 Gemmatimonadales bacterium | reverse complement strand
CACTGTTCACGCAGCTCCCGCTCACCGCTTCCCGCCCGTCGCCTCCGCCACCCAGATATCTCCCCCCTCCGGCTTGTTGCGGTCGAACAGGATCCAATGGCCATCGGGTGACCAGACAGGATAGTCCACGCGCACCGCCGGATCCTCGAACTCGAAGATCTGGTACGCAGTGCCGTTCAGCGGCGAGGCCCAGAGCTGACGATGCCCGACGACGTCGACAATGATGTCCCCGCCGGGGCCGAGCGACATGTGAGAGCCGCCCTTCACGGTGATCGGCTCCACCGTCCCGTCGGCGACGAGCAACCGGACTGGTGTGGATGCCGCATCGCCATTGCGGAGATAGATGGACTTCCCATCCTCGCTCCAGGGAAGGAAATGCCCGACCCCCGCCCCGATCTTGGTGAGCAGTCGCTGGTTGGTGCCGTCCGCGTTCATGAGCCACACCCCGAGCCGCCCGTCGCGATCGGAGTGAAAGGCGATCATCGATCCGTCCGGCGACCATGACGGGTTGATGTCGAGCCAGGGACTGGTGGTAAGCTGGGTCAGCGCGCCGGTGGCGACGTCCACCGACCAGATGTCCGCGTTCCCCGCCCGCGCCGAGAAGAAGACGATGCGATTCCCGTTGGAGGACCAGCGTGGCTGGTAGTCGCCACCGGGTCCACGGGTGAGCTGACGGTCCGTGCCATCGGCGAACGAATGAATCCAGATGTTCATGTCGCCGGCGCGGTCGGAGTTGAAGACGATGGACTTGCCGTCGGGGGACCAGGCTCCCCGGCTGTCTTCGCGTGTCGTCACCACGACCGGTTCCGGCGGCCCCGTCGGCTTCGCTGTCCTGGGATCGACCGGCAGGCGCCAGAGGTCGGCGTTGAGGTGCAGCACGGTAAACGCGATCCGCTTCCCGCCGGAAGGCACCGAGAGCTCGACATCTTCTCCGGCGCCAGTGGTCATCTGCACCGGTGGACCGGCCGGGGTGCCATCCGACCGGATCGGCATCCGCCACAGGTTGTAGCCGCCGGCACGGTTCGAGGTGTACCAGACGGCCCGCCCGGTGGGATCCCAGGCCGGCTCGATTTCCGCGTAGGCGTCCCTGGTCAGGGTGTGCGAGGCATGGGTTTCGACGTCGACGATCCGGAGATCGAACCGGGTGCGCTCGAGCGTCTGAAAAACGACGCGGCTTCCGTCTGGTGACCACCTCGGCACCAGGTGCGAAACCGCCTCGGAGCTGTCACTGGTCAGCTGCTGCGCGTTGCGACCCTGCCGGTCCGCGATCCAGATCCGCCGGGCGCCGGCCCGCGTCGCGTCAAAGGCGATGCGGCCGTCCGCCGCAACCGACGGGTTGAACCCATCCTCGATGAGCCGATCCTCCGCCCCCGTGGCCAGGTTATGACGCCAGATGTCGCCACCGCTGAAATCACCGAATACATCGCCGGGCTGCAGGCGCATGCCGGGCCGTTTGGCCCGGACGAACACGATGCCGCTGGCATCCGGCAGCCACGAGGCCTGGATGTTGTCGGCGGAATCGCGAGTCAGTTGCGTTTCGGCGGCGCTGGCCAGGTCGAGCAGGTAGAGCTGCCGGATGCCGCCCAGGTCGCGGCTGAAGACCAGCCGGCTGCCGTCGGGCGAGAGCGCCGGGTACTCCTCCACTTCCTGGGAGAAGGTGACCTGCTTGAAGGTGAGGGCCGGAGCGGGGCTGGCGTCCTGGCCGCGGTGCAGCCACAGGTATCCCAGCATGGCGGCAGCGATGAGGCCCGCGGCAGTGAGCGCCTGCCACCGGCTTCGGCTTCGGGGCGCCGCCGCGATCACCGACTGCCCGGTCATCCCCGTCATCGTCGGCGTCAGTGCCCGGTCCAGCGCGGCGACCACCTCGCCGGCGTCGGCGAAGCGTTCACCGCGCTCCTTGGCCAGCAGCCGCGCCACGATCGCCTCGACGGGAGCAGGAATCCCCGAGCGCAGCGTGCTCACCGAGGGCGCGGTCGCCGTCACGTGCTGCCGGGCCAGGGCCACGGCGGTCGTGCCGGTAAAGGGCGGCCGGCCGGCCAGCATTTCGAACAGGACGCAGCCGAGCGAGTAGAGGTCGCTGCGGCCATCGAGCTGCTGCTCGCCGGCGGCCTGCTCGGGACTCATGTAGGCCGGCGTACCGATCGGGAGCCCCACCTGGGTCAGCTGCACCCCACCGGCCGCCTGGACCGCGCGGGCAATGCCGAAGTCGGCCACCACCGCGTGTCCCGACTCGAGCATGATGTTGGCCGGCTTGATATCCCGGTGCACCACTCCGTGACCGTGGGCGTAGCTCAGTGCATCCGCCACTTCACGGGCGATGCGGAGGGCCTCGAGCACCGGGAGTTCCTTGTCCCGGCGCAGCCGGCTGTCCACCGTTTCCCCCTCGACGTACGGCATGACGTAGAAGAGGATGCCGTTGGCGCTCCCGGAGTCGAACAGCGGCAGGATGTGGGGGTGGCGGAGTCCCGCGGTGGTGGTGATCTCGCGCAGGAACCGCTCGTTGCCCAGCACCGCGGAAAGTTCCGGCCGCAGGACCTTGATGGCCACCTTGCGGTCGTGCCGGAGATCGTGGGCCAGATAGACCGTGGCCATGCCCCCGGCGCCCAGCTCCCGCTCGAGGCGGTAGCGGTCGGACAGGACGGTCGAGAGTCTCGGATCGAGGGTCATGAGTCGCCAGTCGCCGGTCGCCGGTGGGCCGTCAGCAGGACGGCAAGTGTCACTACGGCCCTGCTTCGGGGCTGGAACGGAAGCGATCTGCTGGTGCCGGGGGAATTGAGTCGGTCTATGGAGCGCCCGGACCGCCGGAATCTACTCGGCCCCGGGCGGTCCGACAGGACACGCCCGGGGCGAGGGGAGGGAAGAATTCAGTTCGCCGGTGCCGGGCGGTAGGAGATCATCGCCGAGGCCCACGCCAGGTTGGCCACGGCCAGTTCAGGATACTTCGCGAGCATGGCGCCGGCCATCGCCTTGCCGTCCGGCTCGACCTTGCGCAGCGAATCAAAGTCCGCGAGGTACCGGTCCATGAAGGCAAGCACGGCAGGTGTATCCGGCGCCGTCACATCGCGCTTGTGGCCCGGAATGACCGAATCGGGCTTGAGCGCCTGGATCTTCTTCAGTGCGGCGCGCCAGCCGTTGCGGGACGTCTCACTCGACGCGCCGAGCCACGGGTGTACGCCGTTGAAGGCCAGATCCGCGACCAGCGC
>DATEHG010000231.1:0-51303 GCA_035279705.1 Gemmatimonadales bacterium | reverse complement strand
CCTTCCTCCGCGTGACTCAGCACGCCGAGGTCGCCGGCCGTCGCCGCCAGCCGCTGCCGTGCCAGCAGGTAGATGGTATCCCGGTCTTCCGGGTGGAACGGGTTCCACAGCCCCCGGCTCTCGTCGTAGGTCTTCATCTCCAGCACTTCGATCCCGATCAGCCGGGCGTGGGGCAGCGTCAGGGCGATCACCTTCTCCTCCGGCTTGATCGCGACCGCCGGAACGTGGGCGAGGTCGAACCCCACCAGCGCCTTCCCCGTCACGATCACCAGTGATCGCTTGGTCGATCCGAGAAAGGTGTTCTGGTAGGAAACCACGTCCCGCAGCATCGCCTCGGTGGTGACCAGCTTGGCCACCGTCTGCAGCCGGTTGACGACCACCGACTGATCGATGCGGGTGCGCCCGCCGCCCAGGACTTCCCGCAGCCCCGAGATTCCGAAGCCGGTGGCGGTCCCGAGGCCGATCAGGAGGCCAAGAAGGAGGAGCCACCAGGGGCGCCAGCGGGCGCGCGTCCGCTCCTCCGGGTCAGCCACGGGACGGAGCCGCCGCCGGTCGGCGCCTGAGTCGGACCAGGATGAGGATCGCGGCGAGAGCCAGGAGATTGACGCCGATCCAGGTCAGTTCGACCTCGCTGTCGATCGCGAACCCCATTCCGGGGTGCCAGAGCGCGCTGATCTGCGGGGCGAAATCGCCGCTCAGCCCCACGGCCACGCTGGCCGGTGAGGCAAAGAAGAATCCGAAGGGGCCGGAGATGATGTGCGGCAGCTGCAGCGCCTGGACCGCCAGGCTGAGCCAGAGTCCGAGGGGCCGGCCGCGCCACAGCAGCACGCCGGCCGTGATGAACAGCAGGAAGATCAGGGTGAACAGGCTCGCCACGACCACCAGTGCCGCGCTCCACGGATTGCGCTGGACCAGCGCCACCAGCCGGTAGAGCCCCCAGACCCCGCCCAACAGCTCGAGCAGGGCGATCAACCGGAACAGTACGATTCTCGGGTCAGGTTTCATGGTTCGGCCGGCTTATGACAGATCCACGGATGAACACGGAGAGAGCCACGGATCGCTCCGAGCCGTGGCTCGACGTCGCAAAGGGAGGCCGGCTCTTTGTTGTTGCTGTTAACAACGGATTCCCGATGTTGACTTGTCTAAGCGATGCCAGGGAATAGCTGGGAGTCATCCGTGGCGCTGTTCATCCGTGTCATCCGTGGATCGCTGTCCGTGGATCAGAACCGCCGCTGCACCAGCCACACGCCGGCGCCGATCAGGAGCACCCCGACGATCCGCGGCAGCGTCACGGGCTGCACCGGAAATCCGGCCACGCCAAAGTGATCATACACCAGGGAAGCCACCATCTGCCCCGCCACGATCGCCCCGATCAGCGCCGTAGCGCCGAGGCGTGGGGCCAGGATCACGGCGGCAAAGATGTAGACCGCGCCGATCAGGCCGCCGGTCCACTGCCACCAGGCGATCTGGGCGAGAGCGGTGGCCGGAGGGAAGGAGAGCCGCAGGAGCAGCGTGGCAAGCGCGAGCGCCAGCGTCCCCACCGCGAACGACACCAACGCGGCCAGGAGGGGGTGTCCCAGCCCCAGGCGGAGCTGGGCATTGATCCCCGCCTGGAGCGGCAGACCCATGCCCACCAGGATCGCAGCCACCAGGAGCAGGCTCATACGGGCGGGGCCTCGGCCGGCGTCAGGCGAGGGGGGTCTCCCCGCTGGGCATCGGCTCGGCGTAGGCGCCTTCGATCATGGCGCTGTAATTCTTCTCCACCACCCGGCGCTTGACCTTGAGAGTCGGGGTGAGCTCCCCGGATTCGATGCTGAAGTCGCGCGCCACAAGCAGGACCTTCTTGGGGATCTCGAAGTGGGCCAGGTCGCGCAGCGTCTTCTTCACCTCCCGTTCGATCTTGTCGTGGCACTCGGCGCTGGCGAGGAGCCGGGCGTCCTCCGTGAGACCGAGCCCCTTGTGCTCGGCCCAGGCGCGGAGATTCTCGAGGTTGGGCACGACCAGCATCAGCGGGAATTTCCGCTTGTCTCCCAGCATCACCGCGTTCATCACGAACTTGCTGGTCTTGACCCGGTTTTCGATCGGCTGCGGGGCGATGTTCTTGCCGCCGGCGGTGACGATGATGTCCTTCTTCCGGTCGGTGATCTTGAGGTAGCCGTCGTTGTCCAGCAATCCGATGTCGCCGGTGTGGAACCACCCGTCACGGTCGATCGATTCGGCGGTGGCGTCGGGCTTCCGGTAGTACCCCTTCATGATGTGCGGTCCGCGCGAGAGGATCTCGCCGTCCCCGGCGATCTTGATTTCCACGCCCGGGATCGCGCGCCCCACCGTGCCCAGCTTGAGGTGGCCGAAGGTGTTCACCGTGATGACCGGCGAGGTCTCGGTCAGGCCGTAGCCCTCGTGGATCGGCAGGCCGGCGGCAAAGAAGAACTTCGCGATGTCCTGGGCCAGCGGGGCGCCGCCCGACACGAAGAAGCGCAGCTTGCCGCCCGTGCGGTCCTTGAGTTTCTGGAACACCAGCCGGTCCGCGATCTTCTTCTTGAAGGCGAGATTGCCCGGGATCGACCGTCCCGAGATGGCATATTCGGCCCACAGCTCCGCGGTCCGCTTGGCCCAGAAGAAGATCTGCTTCTTGAGGGCCGAACCCGAGAGGGCGCCTTCGAGGACGCGGGCGTAGATCTTCTCGTACAGCCGGGGAACGCTGAGCACCACGGTCGGGTGGCGCTCCATCATGTCCGCCGAGACGGTGTCGATGCTGGTGGCGTAGTTGATGATGGCGCCCGCGTGCAGCATGCAGTAATGCCCGGCCATCCGCTCGAAGATGTGGGAGAGCGGCAGGAAGGAGAGGCACTCATCCGTGTCGCGGAGCTGCAGCACCTCGAGGCCGGCCACCACGTTGCTGGTGATGTTCCCGTGGGTGAGCATGACGCCCTTGGGATCGCCGGTGGTGCCGGAGGTATAGATCAGGGTGGCCAGATCGTCCGGCCCGGCCGCGCGGGCGTTCGCCTCCCAGTCGGCGTGCTTCGCCGCGTTGACCTGGCCCTGGCGGATCACCGCGTCGCAGGCCAGCACCCCGTCTCCCGACAGCCCCGCATCGAACGCGATGACGTACTTGAGGTCGGGGAGATTGCCCCGGATCTGGCGGATCTTGTCGAGCTGCTGGCGGCTCGAGACTAGAATGGCGACGGCGCCCGAGTCCCGGAGGATGTACTCGATCTGGTGGGCGGGCAGGGTGGGATAGATGGGGACGTCGGCGCAGCGGGCGGTGAGCGTGGCGAGGTCGGCCACCGCCCACTCCGGGCGGTTCTCCGACAGAATGGCGACGTGCTGGCCCGGCTGGACGCCGAGTTCCAGCAGGCCCATCGACAGCCCGCGAACCCGCTGATCGAGCTCCTTATAGGAGATGTCGGTCCACTGCCCGTCGATCTTGGCGCGCAAGGCGACGGGTCGGCCGCCATGCGTCGCCATCATTCCGAAATAGAGGTCGTTGAGGGTCCGCATGGGCGTTCGGCAGTGCTCCTGGCTCGAACTGATGCTGAAGAGGGGCGAAAAGAGGAAGGCGAAAAGCGAAAGGGACTGCTCTCCTGCCGGGACCGCTCTGGCCTTTCGCCTTTCGCCCTTCGCCTTTCGCCTATTCGAAGTACACCGTAAACGGCCGCGCCAGTCCCGGCACCGTACGCCCGCTGGGCCGCGTGACGGTGAGGGTCACCTTCACGCTGTCGGGCGCCGTCTTCCCCGCGCGGCGGGTCAGGGTGACGCGGGTCTGCGGCTGCCCGTTGGTCCCGGTGGTCACGGTGTCCGCCAGCCCGCCGCCGTCGGTGAACTCGACTGTCCGGTCTGCCGGATCGGCAAAGACCGGACTGACGATGGTGAAGATCATCCGCCGTCCGGCCAGCGGGCCGGCAGGGTTGTAGGTCAGCAGCGCCACCTGCAGCGAGTCCGACTCGTCGATTCCGCTCGGCACCACGATGGAGTCGCTCCCGCTGAGGGCCAGCGTGTCGCTCCTGGAGCGGAGCTGATAGGCAACGACCGGAGATCCCAGCGATCCTTCCCGGGCCTGGATCCGGGGAGCGCCGAAGGTGCCGTTGCCCGCGATCAGGGGAACGATCGAATCGATGATCCGGGCCGAGGTATCGGCGCTGGTCCAGACGATCCGGACATCGACGCTGTCGCCGTTGAGATTGAGCGCCCGGGCGCTCAGCGTGGTGGTGACCAGGTTGATGGTGTCCCGGTCCTCCATCACCGCCGTGGCGGGGCTGGTGACCTCGATGGCCACGACCCCGTTGGCGTCACTGTTCAGCGAACTGCACCCGGCCGCGAGGAGCAGCAGGAGCGTCCGGGACCGCCCAGTCATGCGGAGCCCGCTTGTCCGTCCGCCTCCAGCTGGCGCAGCGTGGATTCGGCGTGCTTGATCCAGCGTTCGGCATCCGGGCCCCGGGGCGGTCGGGCCAGGAAGGTGCGCAGATGGGTCGCGGCCGTGATAGGGTCGGCCTTCTTGATCAGCAGGAACGCCATTCCATAGTGCGCCCCCACGAGCGTGGGGTCGAACTCGAGCGCCCGGCGATAGTGGCGCAGCGCCTCGTCGGTCTGGCCCGTCTTGGTAAAGGCGATGGCCATGTTCTGCAGGATCTTGGGATCGGTGGGATGATCCCGGAGCGCCAGCCGGTAGCTGGTGAGTGCGGCTTCGTAGTCGCCCTGCCGCTCCAGCGCGAGCGCCTCGTTGAGGTAGTCGAGACGCTGGGGGCGGATGGATTGCGACTGGTCCGAGCCGAACAGGCGACGCCAGAAACTCATGAGGCCGATGGGGATCCCCGGGCGTTGTCCAAGTGGCGGATATACAGTAAGATAGCCCGAGGCTTGGCGGCAGGCAACGCGCCGCCGGCCCCTTCCCGCACGGGGGAATCATGCGCAAGACACCGATTCCGGGTCCCAAGGGGGTGTTCGAGGTCGACTGGCCGTTCTTCGGCGAGATCTGCCGCGCCCTTGCCCTCAAGGTCGCCCGCGAGTACGACCCCGAGATCATCCTGGGTATCGCGCGCGCCGGAGTCCTCCCCGGTGTCGTGATCGCCTCGATCCTGCAGCGCGAGTTCGCCTCGATGACGGTCACCAGGCACGAGGTCGGGGGCGAGCCCGTGCTCGTCTCCGGGCCGCCGTACACCATTGCCGGGCGCCGGGTGCTGCTGGTGGATGAAACCTGCGATACCGGCAGCACGATGCAGCTGGCCCTCACCGAGGTGCGGGCCGCCCGGCCGGCGGCGGTGCAGACCGCGGTCTCGTTCCGCACCGGTCCGTATCTTCCCGATTTCCACGCCTTCGAAACCTCGAACTTCATCATCCTTCCCTGGGACCGCGAGATCGTCATGAACGGCGAGCTGGTGGTCCGGCCCGACTATGCTGCCCGCTTGAGGGAGGCCGACTGATTTTCCCCCGTCGCCGGCCGTGAAGCAGCGCCTCACCGAGGCGCTCCGTGCCTCCCGCGCCGATTACACCGAAATCCGTCTGGAGCGTTCCTGGTCGGCCACGGTCGCGCTCCGAGGCCGCCGGGTCGAGGGCGCGCACACCGCCTTCGATACCGGCGGCTTCATCCGCTGCCTCAACAAGGGCTATGGCTGGGGGAGTGTCACGTTTACCGGCTTCGATGAGCTCCCGGCCATGGTGGCGCGGGCCCACGAGCTGTCGCTGGCAGTGCGGCTCGACCAGCCGATCCGCCTCGCCGAGATCCCGCTCCGCCAGGAGGATGTCCGGGAAGACCTCGATGGCGACGTGCGCGGGATCGCCCTGGACCAGAAGGTGGGGCTGCTGCAGCAGCTCAATAACGAAATGCTGTCGGTGGACCGCCGCATCGTCGACACCCAGGCGGCCTATCGCGACGAAGTGACCGAATGGTGGTTCGGCAACAGCGACGGCATCCTGCTGCATGAGCGGCGTCCCGAGATCACCCTTTCGGCGGTGGCGGTGGCCCGTGAGGGCGACATCATCGAGCGCGGTCTCGAGTCCCTGGGACTCCGCCGCGGCTGGCTCTCGGTGCACGGCAGGGAAGGGATGTTCCGCCAGGCGGCCGAGCGCGCGGTGGACCTGCTCAAGGCGCCGCGGGTGCAGGGAGGGCGCTACCCCGTGGTGCTCGATCCGCGCCTGGCCGGTGTGTTCATCCACGAATCCATCGGCCACCTGTCCGAGGCGGACTACCTCTCGGCCAATGCCGCGGCCCGGAGCCTGATGCGGCTGGGGAGGCGCGTGGGGCCCGACGACCTCAACGTGGGAGACGACGGCAGCGCCGCCGGGCGCCGCGGCACCCTGCCGTACGACGATGAAGGCACCCCGACCCAGAACACGATCCTGATCCAGAATGGCGTGCTCGTGGGAAGGCTGCACTCGCGGGAAACCGCGGCCCGCATGGGCGAGCGCCCCACCGGCAACGCCCGGGCCCTGTCGTTCCGGCATCCGCCGATCGTGCGGCTCACCAACACCTACATCGCCAACGGCCGCGGCGCGCTCGAGGACCTGGTGCGGGACATCAAGCTGGGCATCTACGCCTGCGATGCCACCGGCGGCCAGACGCACCTCGAGGATTTCACCTTCACCTCCGGCCATGCCTACATGATCCGCAACGGCAAGATCGCCGAGCTGGTGAAGCCGGTGGCGCTGGCCGGCCGGGTGTTCGAAACCCTGGAGCGGATCGAGCGCATCGGCGGCGATTTCCGCTGGAACGAGATGGGCGGTGGCTGCGGCAAGGGCGGCCAGGTGCCGCTGCCGGTGAGCGAAGGCGCGCCCCACGTCCGGCTGAGCGATGTGCTGGTCGGAGGCGACGCCCGGTGATCCAGGCGCTGCTCGCCCGCGCGGCGCGGAGGGCCTCGGTAGCGGATGCCGCCGAGAAGACCGACGAGACGGTCACCCTGAGCTTTGAAGGGGGGAGGCTCACCCAGACCGCGTGGGCGCGGGAGCGCGGCGTCAACCTCCGGGTGTTGAGCGAAGGCCGCCTCGGCTTTGCCGGTTCGACGGAGGACGAGCTCGAGCCGCTGCTCGAAGGAGCGCTGGCCTCGGCCCGCTCGGGCGAGACGGCGGCACTGGTGCTTCCCGGTCCCGCTCCGGTTCCATCCGTCATCACTGCGTATGCCGGCGCGGCGGCGGCGTCGCTGACCACACTGACCGAACTCGGGCGCGGGTTGACCGATCGCCTGGCCCGCGACGGATGCCAGGTCAATGTGACCGTTGAGCGCTCCGTCGGGACAGTCCGTGTCGCCAACACCCGCGGCGCCGAGGCGGCGTACGACGTGACCGGCGTGAGCGTCTGGGCGCAGGTGGTGCGGGTGAGCGGTGAGGAGGTGATCGTCATCGAGGATCATCTGGCCGGCGCCGATCTCCCCTCGCTGCCGGAGCTGGAACTCCTCGTCCGCGGCGTCGACCAGCGACTCGCATGGGCCGAACGATCGGCGGACCCACCGGAAGGCCGGCGCCAGGTCTGTTTTACCCCGCGGGCGGTCCGCGGGCTGATCCTCCCGGTCCAGCTGGCCTGCATCGGCAAGACGGCGCTGGTGGGCGGCTCACCGCTCGCCGACCGGCTCGGCCAGCACCGGTTCGACTCCAGCTTTTCGCTGGTGGATGACCCGCTCCTCGACGGCCGCTCCGGCTCGCGGCCCGCCGATGATGAGGGGGTTCCCAGCCGCCGCTTTCCGCTGGTCGACGGCGGCACCGTCCGCGGCTTCATCTACGACGCGGAGACCGCCACGCGCGCCGGGGTAACGCCCACCGGCCACGCCCGCCGCACCACCTTCGGCAAACCGCAGCCCGCCTACTCCAATCTCCTGGTCGGCGCCGGCGAACTCGGCTTCGAGGAGCTGCTCAGCCGGATCGACGACGGCCTGCTGGTGGACGAACTCCTCGGAGTCGGACAGGGCAACGCGATCAGCGGCGCGTTCGCCTATCCGGTCGGACTCGCCTACCGGGTGACGAAGGGAGAGATCGTGGGGCGGGTGAGTGGAACGCAGGTGGCGGGAAATGCCTATGACCTGCTCGACCGCATCAAGGGGATCGGCAAGGAGGTGCGGTGGCATGGAGCCCTGGCGGCGCCGCATATCGTCGTCGATGGGGTTGCGGTGGTGGGGGGGTAGGGGGGCAGTCGAGCGAACGACCTCCTCATCCTGAGCGCAGCGAAGGAGCTGGTCTCCAGGGATGAGTCCAGCTCCTTCGGTCGCTACGCTCCCTCAGGATGAGGAGTCGGATTGTGTTTGCGGACTGCCCGCCCGCCCGTCTGCCCGCCTAGTTCTTCGGCTCCCCACTCAACGCAACGAGATGCCGCTTGGCCTCCGCCACCAAGGGCTGCAGCACGGGATCCGCGTTGCGCCACTGGTCGATGAGGTGACTCCACGCGTCCCGCGCCTTGTCCCGCTCGCCCGAATCCTCGTACAACATTCCCAGCCGCTGCCACGCGAAGCCCAGTTCAGTGCCATCGGTGTTGATCCGGAACGCCTCCGGGGTCGACACGTACGCCTGCCACGCCGCTTTGGCGGAATCCATCTGGCCCGCGGCCTCGAACGCCCGCGCCAGGTCCGGCAGGTTGCAGACCGTGCAGGTGCCGCGATTGATCGCTTCATGCACCAGCCGGACCGCCTCGGAGCCGCGCCGCTCGCTGGTGGCAATGGCGCCTGCCACAAGCGTGCGGTAGCTGAGATTCCCAGGCTGACCCGGCGTCTGCAGCCGGGCGTTTTCCTCCAGCAGCGCGCGGGCGCGGTCCACCGCACCAGCCTGCGCCAGCAGGTCGGCGACGGTCAGATAGGGCCGGTTGGCCGCCGGGATCGAAGCCCAGGGGTACCTGGCCAGCGCCCGGTCGATCGCGGCAATGGCGCCCGCCCTGTCGTTATGGAAGCGGAGCTGGATCAGGGCGGGGAACAGCGCCATCCCGAGGGCGGCTTCGGGGCGGTTCTGCCTCAGGAATCCAGCTTCGAGATCTCCAGCGGCCTGGGTCACGGCGTTGAGGCGTCCCTGGAGCAGCTCATACTGGGCCAGCACGCCGCGATAGGACATTGCCATGCCGGGATCGGCGCTGGGAGCCGTCGCCCCCGCCTCGAGCTCCCGGATGGCGCCGGCCAGGTCGCCGGCGGCGTACCGGACGTCTGCCACGATGAAGGGGAGTCCGGGCGTGTTCTTGAATCGCTGCTGGGCGGCCGCGGCGAGAGCGGTGGCCTCGCCGATCTTGCCAAGATTCACCCGCGCCGACATGAGGTTGAGGGTGGCGGAGTAGTTGCCGGAGTCCGTCGTCACCGCATGGGCAAGTGTCTCCTCCGCCTGTGCGTACTGCCGCGTCCGCGTGTAGAGGATGCCGATGTTGTTGAGGGCCCACCCGTCGTTGGGGCTCCCTTCGAGCAGGGCGCGGTAGGCGGCGATCGCCTGCTGGTCGCCGCCATCGATCCCGCCGAAGTAGGTCCCGATGGTGAGATAGCGCTCCCGCTCGGTGAGCCGCTCCTTGTTGGCAAAGGCCCTGGCCCGGGCGGCCTGCGCCTTGGCGGCATCGCCGCTTCCGTCATAGGCCACGCCGAGCTTGCGCCACGCCATGGCAAACCCGGTATCGAGGCGCACCGCCTCTTCGAGCAGCGCAATGGCTCTCGGCGTCCCGCTGTTGGCCTCCATGATCTGGATAGCCTGTGAGTACTTGCGCAGCGCCTCGAGCGATGGCGTCGTGACCTGCTGCAGCTCGGTGCTGGCGTTGACCATCTTGAGCGATTCACCGATCCGCCGCCGCAATTCCTTCGACAGCCGGTCGAGCGCACCGAGCACTTCGGTGGAGTCGGCGGCGCTCTGCCGGAAGGCCGCGAGGGTGACACCGCTGTCCGCGGTGACCAGCTGCGCCGTGATGAGAAAGCCGCGCCCGACCGGCTGGAGATCGGCCGCCAGGACGGCCTTGGCTCCGGCCCGCTGGGCCACCTCGCGTGCCGTGGCCAGGGAGAGCGTGGTGGTGTCCGGCTTCTGCATCAGCCTCAGTGTGGCCCCGATGGCATCGGTACCGAGCAGCTGGATCGTGCGCGACTGACTGAGGTCGATGCGGAGCGCTTCGGTGAGTGACGCGGCCAGCGTCGAGTCGGCGCCGTGCCCGTTCATGTCCGCCACCAGGATCCGGTCGCGCTCGGCGATCAGCCCCTGCGCCATCAGCGAGCGGCGGCCCAGGTAGCCGCCGAAGCCGAGGCCTGCAATGACGCCGATGCCGAGCAGCAGGGCGATGGCTCCGGTGCGCCGGCTCCAGAACCCGCCGCCCTGGGCCGCGAGGACTCGCAGGCTTCCGCTGCTGGTGCCCATGTCCGGCTGCTCGAGCAGCTCGCGGAGCTCTCCGGCGCTCTGGATCCGCTCCGCTGCCTGCTTCTTGAGCAGCCGGTCCACCAGGTCTGCGAGCGCGGGCGGCACCTCGGACCGGAGTTCGCGCAGGGGCCGCTGCACTTGCGTGAGTTGCGCGGCCAGCACGGCCTGCGGAGTCGAGCCGCCGAAGGGCGGGGCCCCGGCCAGCATCTCGTACGCCACCACGCCCAGGGCGTAGAGGTCCATCCGGTGATCGGCCTCGGGATCGGCAGCGGCCTGCTCCGGCGCCATGTACGTCGGCGTGCCGATGGCGAGCCCCATGGTGGTAAGCCCGCTGTCGCGCCGCTCGCTCTTGCCTCCCTCGGCGGCGGCCTTGAGCGCCTTGGCCACGCCGAAGTCCGCGACGAGGGCATGCTGCTTCGAGATCAGGATGTTGCCCGGCTTGATATCCCGGTGGACCAGGCCGCGCGCATGGGCCTCGGCAAGGGCGTCGGCGACATCACGCAGCAGCCGCACCGTCTCGGCGACGGGAAGCTTCCGGTCGCGCAGCAGCCGCTCGCGCAGCGATTCGCCGTCGATGTACGGCATGGTGTAGTACAGCAGGCCGTCCGCTTCACCGGTCTGCAGGACGGGCACGATGTGGGGATGGGTCAGTCCCGCAGCGAGCTGCACCTCCTGGCGGAAGCGCTCGGCGGCGATCCCGGTGCCGAATTCGGGTGGCAGGACCTTGATGACGATGCGGCGGGCCAGGGCCAGCTCTTCAGCCACGAAGACGCGGCTCATTCCCCCGCCGCCGAGCTCCCGTTCGATCCGGTAGCTCGTGCCGAGGGCCTCGGTCAGGCGTTGCTGGATGTCAGGCATGTTGAGAAGGGAGCGGCCCGGGTTCCGCTCCGCGCCGCGATCAGCTGGGCTGGCCCAGCGCCTGGCTGTAGGTCTGACCCTGCGCCATGCGTTCGTACATCGTCTGCAGGGTCTCGGGAGAGCCGACGAGGAAACGGCAGCGGGCATCGCCGCGGGACTGGCACTCCACTTCCATGACGCCTACCACGCCTCCGGCGACGCGGCCGAAGAAGTCGGCCAGCATGCCACTGGTGAGATGGCAGGAGGGGTAGGCCGCGGCCGCAGCGGCGTCGGCCTCGGACCAGTCGGTTGAATCGAGCGCCAGCACAGCCGGCGTGAGCCGTGAACTGGCCAGGCTGCCCCAGCCCGCTTCCGCGAAGAAGCGGGAGATGACTTCACCGAAGTGCTTGGCGTCGAGCTCCCGCGGATGGTCGATGCCATGTGCGGTCTTGAGCCAGGGGAGGAATGCGTTGAAGACTTCCTCGCCGCCGGCGAACCCCGCCTCCTGCAGGTAGGTGGCCGATTGCAGGCCCGTGTCCCGCTCGAGGCTGGCACGGAGCTGATGCAATGCACGGCGCCCGACTGGCACGCAGTGGTGAGTCACCATCAGGGAGGGAGCGTTCATGATCGGCCTGGCAGAAGACGCTGGAAACTAGGGGTGCAAAGTCGTTTGGCGCAAGGGTTTATCGCCCCGTGCGGCGGCGCAGTTCCGCCTCGTCGATGATCTCGATCCCGAGGCTCCGGGCCTTCTCGAGTTTGCTGCCGGCGTCGGCCCCCGCCACCACCGTGTCGGTCTTCTTGGTCACACTGGTCGTAACCCGGCCACCGGCCTGTTCGATCAGCGCCGCCGCCTCGCTCCGCGACAGTCCGTCGAGCGTGCCGGTGAGCACGTAATTCTTCCCTTCGAGCGGCCCGCCGGCGGAAATAGCCATGGGCTCGCTGGTCTCTACCCCCGCCTGGATCAATCGCTCGACGAGATCCCGGTTGCGCGGCTCGGCAAAGAAGTGAGCCAGCGCCTCCGCGATCGCCGGCCCAACGCCAGGCACGGCATTGAACGCCTCCTGGTCCGCTGCCATCAGCGACTGAAGGGTGCCGAACCGCCGGGCCACGAGCTGGGCGACCGTCTTGCCGACGTGGCGGATCCCGATGCCGAAGAGCAGAGTGGAAAGCGGTCGCGCCTTCGACGCCGCGATCGCGGCCACCAGCTGCTCCGCAGACTGTTCGGCGAACCGGTCCAGCTCCACCAGCTGTTCGACCCGCAGCCCGAACAGGTCGGCCACGTCCCGGATCAGTCCGGCATCGAGCAGCTGGCGCACCCGCTCGTAGCCGAGGCCCCGGATGTCCATCGCTTCGCGGGCCGCGAAATGGACGATGCCTTCGAGTACGCGACCCGCGCAGGTGGCGTTGGGGCAGTAGCGCATCGCTTCATCGGCGGGATGCTCGACCGGCGTGTCGCACACCGGGCAGCGCTCCGGCATTTCGAAGGGCCGCTCGCTGCCGTCCCGCCGCGCCACCACCGGACCGAGGACCTGGGGAATCACCTCGCCGGCGCGCACCACTTCGACCCAGTCGCCGATGCGCAGATCCTTCTGCCGGATCTGGTCTTCGTTGTGGAGCGTGGCATTGGAGACCGTGACACCGCCCACCTCCACCGGCTCCAGCACCGCGTAGGGGTTGAGCGCGCCGGTCCGGCCCACGTTGACCCGGATGTCCAGCAGCTTCGTGACCGCCACCTCGGGCGCGAATTTCCGCGCGATGGCCCAGCGGGGCTCGCGATCGCCCACGACCCCCAGGTCCTCGTGCAGCGCCAGCCGGTCGAGCTTGACCACTACTCCGTCGGCATCGAACGGCAGCGTCGGAATCACCGCCTCGTACTCGGCCACCTTGCGGCGGACCGCCTCCAGATCGGCGCAGCGCGCCCGGTGCGGCTCGACCTGGAATCCCCAGCCGGCCAGCGTCTCCAGCACGTCCCACTGGGTCCGGGCCTCGAGGGCGCCGTCGATGACTTCGACGTGAAAGGCGAACATGCGGAGCCGGCGGCTCCGGGTGATCCTGGCATCGAGCAGCCGGAGACTCCCGGCTGCGGCATTCCGTGGATTGGCGTACAGCGGCTCGGCCTCCTTTTCCCGCTCGGCGTTGAGCCGGGCAAAAGCATCGCGCGAGAAGTAGACCTCGCCGCGGATTTCCATCAGCGCGGGATGGCCCTTGCCGCTGAGCACCAGCGGAATGTCCGGCAGGGTGCGGAGGTTGGCGGTAATCACCTCCCCCACCTGGCCGTTGCCCCTGGTGGCGCCCGACACGAGGCGACCCTTCTCGTAGGTCAGACTGACGGCGGAGCCGTCGATCTTGATCTCGGTGGTGTATCCCGCGGCTGTGACCTCGGGATTGATCCGGGCGTTGCGCTCCTCCCAGGCCAGCAGCTCTTCGTCGTTGAAGGCATTGGCCAGGGACAGCATGCGCCGGCGGTGGGTGTGCTTGGCCAGCGCGGAAGCGGGCTCGGAGCCGACCCGGAGCGTCGGGCTGTCCGGCACCTGGAGCTCCGGATGATCCGCCTCGAGCTTCTGCAGTTCGCGCAGCGCCAGGTCGTACTCGGCGTCGGAAATTTCCGGCGCATCGAGGACGTAGTAGGCGTGGTTGGCGCGAGTGAGGAGGCTGCGGAGTTCGGCGGCGCGAGCGGTGGGTGTCATGAGCCTTAAGCCGTAAGCCTTAAGCCATAAGCTGAGCTTATGACTTAAGGCCTCGGTGCTACGCGGTAGGAGGCTTGGAGTTGGCCCGGAGCAAGCTTACGGCTTATGGCTTATGGCTGATAGCTATCTCGCCGCCGCTTCCTGGGCGAGTACCGTCATCGCGACCCCGACCAGCCGCTCGATTTCCTCGGCGCTGGCGCGGGCCAGGATCCCCTCGTCGAAGGGGCCTTCCTTGGCGGCAAATTCGTCGAGCAGCCGCCGCAGGAATCCGATCAGCGCCACCCGCTCCCGCTCCCGTGAGCGCGCCGGGCCGGTGCTGGTCAGGCCCGTCCGCTCCTGCAGCCGCTCGAAGCGGTGGGCGTTGCGCAGCGCCTTGGCGGTCAGGGAGGCGATGACTTGGCAGAAATGCACGTCGGACTCGGTGAACGCCGGGCCGTCGCGGAAGGTGCGCAGGAACATGGCGCCGATGGCCACCCCTCGCCACGTGATCGGCACCACGGTGATCGACTTGACCCGGCGGTGAGTCAGCGTGCCGCGGGCGGCGGCCAGGGAAGGGTCGCTGGCCACGTCGGGAATGAAGACGGTGCGGCCCGAGCGCAGCGCCCGCTTGAGCTCGGGGTAGCGGTCGAGATCCACCACGTAGTTGCGGATGCTGGGATCTTCGTAGGAGGCCACCAGCCGCACGGTCTGGTCGTTCTTCTCGATCAGGAAGATCGAGCAGCGATCGAGCCCGAATGCTTCGCCGAGGCGGCCCGCCACCGACTGGACCACGTCCACGAAATTCAGCGAGCCGGAGATCTCCTGCAGGATTTCGATGGTCGCGAGCAGGTGCTTGCGCTCCCGCTCCAGCTCCTGGTTACGGTGAACCAGGCGCTCCATCTCTTCGTTCTGGGAGCCACTCACGGCGGGGTTGCTCATGGGATCCGGGGGAAAAGGTCCGCCCCAATTGTGGGCAGGGCCACGCGGGGGGTCAAGCGAGCCGGCCAGTTTGCCTCCCGGAACGCCGGGCGGCTAGCTTCACGACGGTGTCAACCGTCTGGTCAGGAGGAGCCATGTCAGAGGATCGCGAGCCATTCGAGGAGGATGCCCTCCCCGCCCCCCCGCGCCGGGGCGATCACGGCGGCGGCGCCGGCACCTTCTTCGCCGGCCTGGCCATCGGCACCCTGCTGGGCGTGGGTGCCGCGCTCTTCCTGCGGTCTTCCCGAGGCCGCCGGATGGGCCAGTACATGCGGGACGAATTCGACGACTGGCGCGAGGAAACGGGCCGCGAGTTGGGCCGCCGCGCCCGCCGGGTCCGCCAGCAGGCCGGCAAGGCCGCCCGCCGGGTGGGCGCGGCGCTGGAGGACACCTTCGACTAGGCGCCGCCTAGTCCTGCTTCTTGTCCTTCTTGCCCTCGATCTGGCTCAGGTAAACCTGGGCGTCCTTCTTGTAGTGGGGATCCATGGCATCCGCCACCGGCAGCTCCTCCACCTTCTGGAGCGCCGCTCGCGCGGCCGTGTACTGCTCCCGGTCGATCAGGATCTCCGCCAGGTCGAGGTAGTGATAGATCCAGTCAGGATGGTACTCGATGGCCTTGTTCATGTTGTCGATGGCGCCCTGCCATGAGGCCTCGTTGAAGATGGCCCCTCCCAGGAAGTTCTTGGCGAAGAATCGGGTCAACCCCGACAGCCGCATGATCTCCGCATTCCATCGCCCCATCACGTGATAAGCGCCATCCTCGGCCGGATTGAGCTCGATGGCCTTGAGTGCCTCGGCACGGATTTCGGCGGCGCGCTTGACCCGCTCCTTCTTGCTCTTGGTCAGCGAGGCCCGGCCGATGGCGGCCGACAGGATGTAGTGGGCCTTCGAGCTGGTCGAATCCACCTGCACCGCCCGTCGCGCCAGCCGCTCGGCGCGGGCGTACATCGAATCCCGCTCGGGGCTCTTCAGCGAATCCGGGGTCTGCTTGCCGAGGTCCACCAGCGCCTGCGCCGCGCGCCAGTTGGCATTGAGATCCATCGAGTCGATTGCCAGCGCGGCATCGTAATGGGCCAGCGCCGCCTTGGGATCGAACTTCTGGGTCAACTCCTCGATGCCCATGGCCACATGCTCGGCCGCGGTCTGGGCCGGCAGCAGCGCGGGCACGGCGATCAGGGCCAGTCCCAGCACCAGCGGGCGTCTGTTCCAGCGCATGGCGGACTCCGGTCGGAGGAAGAGCGATGGCCGCAGGGGGCAAGGCAACCGGAATGGTGATCCAAACGCTCATCGAGCGCAAGCGCGATGGTGGCGCGCTTTCCCGCGAGGAGTGGCGGGCCGCGGTCCTGGGCCTGCTGGATGGTCAGGTCCCCGACTACCAGATGGCGGCGCTGCTCATGGCGGTGACCTGGCGGGGTCTCACGGCGGAGGAGCTTGAAGCGCTCACCGAGATCATGCTGGGCAGCGGCGCCCGCCTGCCACAGTCCCCCGGAAGGATCGACAAACACTCGACCGGCGGGGTGGGGGACAAGGTATCCCTGGTGCTGGCGCCACTCGTGGCGAGCTGTGGTGTCCGGGTGCCGATGATGTCGGGACGCGGCCTGGGGCACACCGGCGGAACGGTCGACAAGCTCGAGGCCATTCCCGGCTTCCGCACCGGGCTCTCGCTCGCCGAGGCGGAGGCGCAGCTCGAGCGGCTGGGCTGCGCGCTATTCCGTCAAACCGCCGAGATCGCGCCGGCCGATGGCCGGCTGTATGCCCTGCGCGATGTGACGGGCACGGTCCCGTCCATTCCCCTCATCGCCGCCAGCATCATGTCCAAGAAGTTGGCCGAAGGCCTCTCGGGGCTGGTGCTCGATGTAAAGGTGGGGAGCGGGGCGTTTCTGCCTGCGCTCGAGCAGGCCCGTGGGCTGGCCCGGACCATGGTGGCGCTCGGCGCCGGTCACGGTTGTCCGACGGTCGCGCTGCTGACGGCGATGGACCGCCCGCTGGGCCGCGCCTGCGGCAACTCGCTGGAAGTCGAAGAAGCGATTGCGACTCTGTCCGGGGAGGGGCCTCCGGACCTGGTCGGAGTCACCCTGGCACTCGGGGTCGAGATGGTGTTGCTCGCCGGCATCGAGTCCGACGGCGCCAGGGCCCGGGTGCTCCTCGAGCAGGCCTTGAGCAGCGGCCGGGCCCGCGAGCTGATGGGACGGGTCATCGAGGCGCAGGGGGGCAACGCGGGGATCGTCGAGGATCCCGGGTCGCTGCCCCAGGCCGCGGAGGTGGAGATTTTCGCCGCGCCGGGTGCCGGCGTGGTGCAGCGGGTGGAGCCCCGCGCCATCGGGGAAGCCATCGTCGCCATGGGCGGCGGCCGCCGGGCTCTCGGGGAGATGATCGACCCCTCGGTTGGTTTCGTGATCACCCCGAGACCGGGAGACCGGGTGAGCAAGGGGCAACCGCTCGCGTCAGTCTTTGCCCGCGACACGGCGGGGATCGCCATCGGCATGGAGGCGCTGGGCCGCGCCGTCGTGATCGGCGACGGCCCGGCGGAGTCGCTGCCGCTGATTATCGAACGGATTGCGACTTAGGTTCCCGGCGCAGGGAGAAAGGAGAAGGGACCAACTGTGCGATTGCTGCTTCTCGCGGCCGCGGCCGTCATCGTCCTCGCCCTTGGCGCCTGGCTCCGGCGGCCGGGTGAGAAACCGACCCGCGAGGCGTGGGAGGGCGAGGACAGAGTGGAGCCGATCGATCACGCCGCGCTCGAGGCGGCGGAGCGGGAGGTGCAGGGAAGACTGGCGCCCCCGGAGGACGATGAAGCGGGCGACGACTGGGGGCCGGGCACTGGAACTGCGTAGAAAGAGGAAAGGAGAAAGAAGAAAGGAACTGCCCTTCTCCCTTCTCCTGTAGTTCAGACGTCCAGATTGCTCACATACTTCGCATTCTGCTCGATGAACAGCCGCCGCGGCTCGACCTCGTCACCCATCAGCCGCTCGAAGAGGTTGGAGGCCTCGACCGCGTCTTCCAGCGTCACCTGCAGGATCGTGCGGGTGCTCGGGTCCATCGTGGTCTTCCACAGCTGATCGGGGTTCATCTCGCCCAGCCCCTTGTAGCGCTGGATGTTCACGTTGCCCTTGCCCCCCGACAGCCGCTTGGCGTACTCGTCGCGCTCATTCTCGTTGTAGGCGTAGAACTCGTCGTCCTTGCCCTTGGCCACCCGGTAGAGCGGCGGCTGCGCGATGTACACGTAGCCCGCCTCGATCAGCTCCTTCATCTGGCGGAAGAAGAAGGTGAGCAGCAGCGTCCGGATGTGGGCGCCGTCCACATCGGCGTCGGTCATCAGGATGATCTTGTGGTACCGGCTCCCCTCGAGATCGAACTCGTCCTTCACTCCGGCGCCGATGGCCGTGATGATGGCCCGGATTTCCTCGTTGGAGAGGATCTTGTCGATCCGCGCCTTTTCGACGTTGAGGATCTTGCCGCGGAGCGGCAGGATGGCCTGGAAGGAGCGGTCCCGGCCCTGCTTGGCCGAGCCGCCGGCCGAATCGCCCTCGACGAGGTAGATCTCGCACAGCGCGGGGTCGCTGAGCGAGCAGTCGGCCAGCTTGCCCGGCAGCACCGCGCCTTCGAGGCCCGATTTCTTGCGCACCAGGTCCCGCGCCTTGCGGGCGGCTTCCCGGGCCCGGGCCGCGCTGGCCGCCTTTTCCACGATGGCCCGGCCCACCGGCGGATGCTCCTCGAGGAAGCTCCCCAGGTGCTCGTTGACCACGGCCTTGACGATGCCCTCGACCTCGCTGTTGCCCAGCTTGGTCTTGGTCTGGCCTTCGAACTGCGGCTCCCGGATCTTGACGTGCAGGACGCAGGTGAGCCCTTCGCGCACATCCTCGCCGGACAGCGTGAAACCGTCCTTCTTCAGCGCGTTGCTCTTCTTGGCGATGTCGTTGATGGTCCGGGTCAGCGCCGACTTGAGGCCGGTCAGGTGCGTGCCGCCCTCGTGGGTATTGATGTTGTTGACGAAGGTGAAGGTGTTCTCGTTGTACCCGTCCTCGTACTGCAGGGCCAGGTCCACTTCGACGTCGTCCTTGGTCACCGTGAAATGCACCGGCTTGGGATGGACCGCCTTCTTGTTCCGGTTGAGCCACTCGACGAACTGCACCAGGCCGCCCTTGGCGTAGAAGGTCTCCTCCTTGGCCGGCTCCTCGCGCTCGTCCTTGAGGTTGATCGTGATGCCCTTGTTCAGGAAGGCGAGCTGCCGCAGCCGGTCGGCCAGGGTGTTGTAGTTGAACTCGAGCACCGTGAAGATCTCGGGATCCGGCTTGAAGCGGACCGTCGTGCCGGTGCCCCGCGCCTTGCCCAGCACTTCGAGCTTCTTCACCGTGTGCCCGCGCACGAAGCCCATCCGGTGGCGGCTGCCGTCCCGGTCCACCACCACCTCGAGCCGCTCCGACAGCGCGTTCACCACCGACACGCCGACGCCGTGGAGGCCGCCGGACACCTTGTAGGTGTTCTTGTCGAACTTGCCGCCCGCGTGCAGCACGGTCAGCGCCAGCTCGACGCCGGGGATCTTCTCGGTGGGATGGATGTCCACCGGAATGCCCCGGCCGTTGTCGCTCACGGTGATGGAGTTGTCGGCGTGGATGCTGACGCCGATGGTGTCGCAGAAGCCGGCCAGCGCCTCGTCGATCGAGTTGTCCACCACCTCGTAGACCAGGTGGTGCAACCCGTTCTCGCTGGTCGAGCCGATGTACATGCCCGGCCGCTTGCGGACGGCCTCCAGCCCCTTCAGGACCTGGATCGAGTCCGCCCCGTACTGCCCGCCGCCGTTGTTGCCTACCGGTTCTTTCGCCATGAGACCTGTCGTTGCTGTGAATCGGCGCCCGCGCCGCCGGAGGAGCCGGCCAGCCAGCGGATACCGTTGATTCGGCCCTGCTTGCCGGCGTTGATCCGGGCCAGGATCGTCGGCGTCATCAGGTGAAGCTCATTGGCCCACTGCGCGGTGGTCACCTGCACCCGGAGCATCCCGTCCGGGGTGATCGACTCCGGTGTGGTGACCTGGGCGATCTGCGGCCCCACCAGCTCGGCCCAGCGCGCCAGCACCTCGGCCTGCTCGATCCGGGGCTTGAGCCCGGAGCTGGCCAGGTAGCTGGTGATCGCGTCGGCCGACGGGGTGGCCCCGCGCCGCCGAGATTCGTCGCTCATGCCTGTTCCACCCGCCCTCTCTGCACCGTCCACACCGGCAGATCGAGTCCGGGCGGAAGCTCATCGAGGCGCGGCGCCGTGAGCAGGACCTGGCCTCCCGACCCCGTGCGCCCCAGCAGCCGGGCGGAGAGCCGCCGCTGGCGCTCCCCGTCGAGTTCGGCAAAGGCATCGTCCAGCAGCAGCGCCGGCGGTGCGCCGCGGGACTCGGCGAGCGTATTCCACTCGAGGAGCCGGAGGCCGATTGCCGCGCTGCGCTGCTGGCCGGTCGAGCCATAGTCCCGCAACCGGCGGCCCTCGAGGCGCAGCACCAGGTCATCCCGGTGGGGTCCCAGCGTCGTCATGCCGCGATGCCGGTCCCGGTCGGCCGCCTGCGCCAGCGCCGCGGGCCACGCCGCGGCATCGGCCAGCGCCGGATCGCCGGAATACTCGAGCCCCATCTCCCCCAGCTCACCCAGCGCGACCAGCTCGGCGCAGAAGGGCTCGCGCTGGCGGCTGACCCACTCGATCCGCGTCGCGACGAGACGGGCCCCCGCCGCGGCGAGCGGCCCATCGAACGCGCCGGCCAGGTCGCTGCGCTGCTGGCGGAGCGCCGCGTTGCGCTGGGCCAGCGCCTTGCGATAGCGGGCCAGTGCCAGCAGGTAGGGCCGGTCCGCCAAGGCTAACACCCGGTCGAGGTACTGCCGCCGCAGGGCCGCCGGTCCCGAGGCCAGCGCCACGTCGGCCGGCTGGAATCCCACCGTGAGCCATGCCCCGGCGGCATCGAGCAGCCGCAGCGACTCCGCGCCGTCCACCCAGAGGCGCTTCTTCCGCCCGAGCTGGGAAAACGAAGCGGCGGCTTCCCGCTCCCTGCCCTGGCTCGCGAACCGGACAGCGACCCGGAACCCCGCACTTTCGAACCGGACCAGCTCGGCGTCGGCCGCGCCGCGCAGCGAACGAAACAGCACCGGATACCCGGCGGCCTCGAGGAGGTTGGTCTTTCCCTGGCCATTGGCGCCCGTGAGAACCACGCCGCGGGCAGGGAATTCCAGTCTCCCGTCGGCCAGGTTGCGGAACCCGACCGTTTCCAGGCTCAGCAGCTGCACTACTGGAGCACGACGAGGCGGGTAGCGGTGTCGCTCCGCTGGCCCGTCAAGTCAGTGGCGAAGACCCGGAGCACGATCGTATCGCCGGCCCGGCCGTTCGTCGGGAACGGGAAGCCGATGGTGGCCGGTGACTGGGCGTCGACCACCGGCGGAAAGGTCGGGCTCCCGGCATCCGTCTCGACATAGATCGTGTCCAGCCCGAGCGGCGCTTCGAACACGCCGATCATGGTGAGCAAGGGGCCCGCGGTCACCGTGACATCGGTCGACGGCACGGTGATCCGGCTGGTTGGCTTGGTATCCGGCTGCGGCGGGAATGTGAGACGTTCCCGTTCTGCGCATCCGGCCCCGGCCACTCCCAGCGCCAGACCGGCCCACAGGGCGAGCAGGGCAGGTCGAAAGGGCGCTCGAAATATCACGGAAATTTAGCCGCCGAAGGGGGTGATTTGGAGTCCCGGATCCCGGGTTATTCGCCCCGGAACCGGGGGGGCCGCTTGGCCAGGAACGCGGCCATTCCCTCGCGCATGTCCGCGCTGGCCGAGAGCAGGCCGAAGTGGTTCGCCTCGAGCAGGAGGTGGTCCTCCTCCGCCATGTCGGCACCGGCGATGACCGATTCGATCACCAGCCGGACCGCGAGCGGTCCCTTGGCCAGGATCAGCCGCACCATCTTTTCCGCCTCGGCCATGAGCTGGTCCTGGGGATAGACCCGATTCACCAGGCCGATCCGGAACGCCTCCTGGGCGTCGATGACCTGCGCCGTCATGAGCAGTTCGAGCGCCCGGCCCCGTCCGACCAGCCTTGGCAGCCGGACGGTACCGCCGTACCCCGGCCCGATCCCGAGATTCACTTCGGGCTGTCCGAAGCGGGCGTTCTCCGAGGCCAACCGGATGTGGCAGGCCATGGCGAGCTCACAGCCGCCCCCAAGACAGAACCCGTTCACCGCCGCAATCACTGGTTTCCCCAGGCGTTCGATCCGCCCCATGACGCCCTGGCCGGCCAGGGCGCGCGACTTCGCCTCGTGCGGGGTCTGGTTTGCCAGTTCCGAAATATCGGCCCCCGCGGCAAAGGCCTTGGGTCCGGAGCCGGTGAGAATCACTCCACGAATAGACGAGTCCGACTCGGCGCGACCCACAACCTCCGCCAGCTCGCGGAAGACGGCGTCATTGAGCGCGTTGAGTTTGTCGGGCCGGTTGATCGATACGGTGGCCACCCCATCCTGGACCGCGAAGAGCAGGGTGTCGAAGGTCATTGGAAATCACGTGGTCTGGGGGGGAGAAGAGACGCCGCAACCGACTGCAATCTAGTCGGTTCGAGATGGCTTCAGGGTTGTGGCTCGTGGTCCGCAGGTGTGGGATTCGGGGTCGTGATCTGGCCCACAAAAGGTGCTGCGCTGGTCGAAAATCGGGCTGGAATGACCGTCACTACTGTATAGGTAATCAACTGCCAGAATGACCATGAAGATGGCTTAATTCTTTTGTCTGGAATGAATTGAGTTGTTGTGAGTGCACTAACTGCCTAATAATTCAACGATTTCACAGATCCGGGGCACAGCGGTTGCCTCTGTTAGCCCGTGACGCCGGTGGCGATCCTCGCCGCTGGTCCCGACCCAGAGATCTGGAGATTCCGATGACGTCCTGGCGACCGTTCCGCGGCCTCGCACTGGCCGCCGCCCTGCTCCTCACCGCGAGCTGCGGCGCCGATGGCCCGACCAGCCCTTCGTCGACCCCACATTCGGCGCCCGCGGCGTCCGTTCCGATGAATACGAGCCTGATTGGCGGGCTCACGGGCGGGCTGCTCAATGGCCTGCTCGCTTGTACGCCGCAGCCCTATGCCAGCACCACGCAGGTGGTCGGCCCGGCGGGCGGCACCATCCGCGTGGGCAAGCACATGCTGGTCATTCCCGCGGGCGCGCTGAGTCGCCAGGTCACGATCACCGCGGAGTCGCCGTCGGATGAGGTGAGCTCGGTGCGGTTCTCGCCCGAGGGCCTGCAGTTCAACGCCGGCCACCTGCCGACCGTCACCCTCGACTACTCGAGCTGCCCGCTGGGCCGGCTCCAGCTGCTCAAGCACGTCGCCTACACCAATGAACAGCTGCGCATCCTGAACCTCCTGCCGTCGCTGGACAACCTCCTGCTGCTCAGGGTGTCGGCGCCGCTGCAGCACTTCTCCCGGTACGCCGTGGCCTGGTAACGTGACCGCGGTCGTTCCCACTCCCACCGGAGGCCTGCGCGCCCCGGCTGCCGCCGAGCGGCTGGCCGAGGCGCGCAGTCACGACCAGGCCGGCCGCCTGGCGGATGCGGCAGCGGCCTACCAGGCCGCCATCGCTGCCGCCATCGATGCGGGCGACCTTCCCAGCCGCATCGAGGCGCTGCGCCGCCTGAGTGTCGTCCACCATCACCGCAACGAAGGGGACCTGGCCGGCGCCACCGTGTCGCTCAGCCTCGACCTCGCCCTCGCCGCGGGCTACCGCACGATGGCCGCGGAGTCGCTCAACGTGATGGGGATCCTGGCCTTCGAGCGGGGGGCGATGGAAGACGCCCGCGCTATCTATGACCGCGCTCTGCGCCTCGGGGGGGATCTCCCCGCGCTCCGCGCCCGGATCGAACAGAACCTCGGCATCCTGGCCAACATCCAGGGCGATCTCGACGGCGCCCTGGCGCACTACTCCGCTTCGCTCGACGCCTGCCTCAAGGCCGACGACCGGCATGGCTGCGCGATCGCCTACCACAACCTGGGCATGATCAGCGCGGACCAGGGACGGTGGAACGAGGCCGACGAGCACTACAGCAGGAGCCACGCCCTCGCCCTCGAGGTCGGCGCCGTACACCTCCAGGGCCTCTGCCGCCTCAACCACGCCGAGGTGTACATGGCGCGGCAGGCGTACGAGTCGGCCCGGCAGAGTGCAGAGGATGCGCTCGCGATCTTCAACCAGCTCGACGCCCGCCTCGACAAGGCTGACACCTATCGCGTACTCGGGATGGTGTACCGGGAAACCGGCCGCTCCGCCCTGTCCGAGTCCCGCCTCAAGGCCGCCATCGAACTGGCCCGGAGCAATGACTCCGTCCTGAGCGAGGCGGAGGCTTCCCGCGAGCTGGGCCGCCTCTACCAGGACATGGGGCGCAACCAGGAAGCCCTGACCCTGCTCAACGCGGCCCACCGCCTGTTCGGCCGGCTGGATGCGCGGGTGGATCTGGTCGACGTCGGCGCCAAGGCGGCTGACCTCGAGCGTACGTACCTCGCGGTGGTGCGGGACTGGGGTCAATCACTGGAATCAGCGGATGGCTACACCCACGGGCACTGCGAGCGGGTCGCCGGCTACGCCATCGACGTTGCGCGGGAGCTCAGCCTCTCCGATGAAGAGCAGACCACAATCCGGCTGGGCGCCTACCTGCACGACCTGGGCAAGGTCAAGGTGCCGCATGAAATCCTGAACAAGCCCGGTGCGCTCACCGCCGAAGAATTCGCCATCATGAAGCAGCATCCGGTCTGGGGCATCGAGATGCTGGCCGCGATCGAGTTTCCCTGGGACATCAAGCCGATCATTCGCTGGCACCACGAGAAGTACGACGGGTCCGGCTATCCCGATCGCCTCCGGGGCGACGAGATCCCGCTCCCGGCCCAGATCATCTGCATCGTGGACGTCTACGATGCGCTGACCACGACTCGCAGCTACCGGCCGGCCATGTCGCATGGGGAGGCGATGGAGCGGATGCAGGAGAGTCGCCACTGGTGGCGGCCCACCGTCTTCGAGGCCTTCGAACGGTCGGTTGGGGCCAGCGCAGGACGGGACTGATGCCTGCCACCGCGGCACTCGAAGCCCTGGTTACCGCCGGGCGGTTCCGGGACGCGCTGCAGCACTACCAGTCCGGCACTGCCCGGCAGCCGGCGCCGTCGGTCGACGATCGCCTGCTCGCGGCGACCGCCGCCGGCCACCTCGGTGAAATCGATCTCGGCGTGATGCTCGCCGCCGAGGCGCATTCGGAGTGCGCCGTTGGTGCCGATCGCGAGGGCACCATGCGGAGCGCCCACCTGCTCGGCGCCTTTGCGTTCGAGCGCGGCCGCCTGGCCGACGCCGAAACCCACTTTGAAGAGGCGATTCGCCTCGCGGAATCGATGGGCGACGAACTGCAGGCCGCCAAAACCGCCAACAACCTGGCCTCGCTCGCGCACCTCGCGGGCCGCACCACCGAGGCACTGCAGCACTACGCCCGGGCACTCGCGGTCTATCGCCGCCGCTACCTCGCTTCCGGCGCGGCCGAGACCTGGCACAACATCGCCCTGGTCGAACGGGAGCTCGGGCGGCACGAGCAGGCCACGCAGGCCTCGGAGGCCGCGATCATGTACGCCCGCAAGACCGGTGACGATGGCCTCATCGCCCTCGTGCTTGCGGGGCGCGCCGAAGGCCGGCTGGCCAGAGGCGACCTGGCCGGCGCCGACGCAGACCTGGACGAAGCGCGCATCAGGGCCGGGCAGGGCTCGGATGTCCCGGCGCTGGCCGAGGTGGATCGGGTCGCGGCGCGAGTGGCGCTGGCGCGCGGCAACGCCGGGGAGAGTTACGAACTCGCCCTCCGCGCGTGGGGCGCCGCGGGCCTGCAATCGCACGCGCTCCTCGAAGCCGATTGTGCGGCGGCCTGTGCCCTCTCGCTCAAGGCCCTGGGGCGCGAGCAGGAAGGTCATGGCTTCTTCGTTCACGCCGAGCGGCGCCTGGTGGCCGTGGGAAGCGTGGCCCGGGCCCAGCGGCTGGCGCGGGAGTGGGCCAGCGGCTGAAACCCGGCCAGCGTATTTTGGGGCCATGTCTCTCCCCGCATGGACCCAGATTGCCTGGCTCCCCGGCCACGGAGTCAGGATCCTCGATCAGACCCGGCTGCCCACCGCAGAGCAGTATCTCGATCTCCACACCATCGACGGGATGGCCGAAGCCATTCGTGTCCTGCGGGTGCGGGGCGCGCCGCTGATTGGTGTGGCCGGCGCGATGGGGCTTTCGCTGGGGGGGCAGGGGGGCAGCGGGGCAGAGGTGCTCGGCGCGCTGCGGCGCGAAGCCGCGGTGCTCAAGGCCACGCGACCCACTGCAGTCAATCTTGCCTGGGCGCTGGACCGGGTGCTGCGACGCGCAGAGAGTGTGATCGGCGACGCGGACGCAATCCGGGCGGCCGTGCGCGCAGAGGCCGACGCCATCTGGGCCGAGGACCGGGCGATGTGTGACGCGATCGGCGAAGCGGGGCTGCCACTCGTCCCCGATGGGGCCACGATCTACACCCATTGCAACGCCGGCGCGCTGGCGACCGGTGGGCGCGGTACCGCCTTGGCGCCCGTCTACACCGCCTTCGAGCGGGGGCGCCGCGTCGAAGTGCTGGCCGATGAAACGCGGCCCCTGCTGCAGGGTAGCCGGCTCACCGCGTGGGAACTGGGCAAGGTCGGCATCCGCTGCACCGTGATGGCGGACGGCATGGCGGCTTCTCGGCTGCGCCGGGGCGGAATCACTGCTGTCATCGTCGGTGCCGATCGCATCGCCGCCAATGGCGATACCGCGAACAAGATCGGCACCTACGGCCTGGCGCTGGCGGCCCGCGCCCACGGCGTTCCCTTTTATATCGCGGCCCCGGTAAGCACCTTCGATCCCGCCACGCCGGACGGGGCGGCTATACCGATCGAGGAACGCCACGCGCAGGAAGTCCTGTCGCTGGCCGGGGTGGCCACGGCCCCCGCCAGTGCCGCGGCGTGGAATCCGGCGTTCGACGTCACTCCCGTGGAGCTGATCACCGGCTTCATCACCGATCGCGGCCTGCTCTCTCCGGGAGGCTTGTCCGGCTGGCGCAGGGCGTGACCAGTCCGGCCCCGGCAGCCGACGCCCGCAGACTGCATCGGGCCGAACTGGGGCTGGTGCTGGTGGTGCTCATCTGGAGCGCCAACATCGCGGTCATGAAGTGGGCGCTGGATGATTTTCCCCCGTTCGCCTTTTCCGCCCTCCGCTTTTCCATCTCCTCCCTCATCCTCTGCGCGCTGGCCTGGCGCCTCGAGGGTCCGCCGCGGCTTCCGGCGGGAACCGGATGGCGGCTCTGCCTCCTCGGCGTCGCGGGGAACAGCGTCTACCAGGCGCTCTTCATGGTAGGCCTGACCCACACCCGGGTCGGCAACATCGCGCTTCTTGTCGGCAGCGCGCCGGTGCAGGTGGCGCTGCTGGCCTGGCTCACCGGCATCGAACGGCTGACTCGCACGGTCGTGCTGGGGATTGCGCTCGCCTTCGGCGGCATTGCCCTAGTCGTCAGCGTGAAGGGCCCGGAGTTTTCGGCGACCTCGCTCATCGGCGATCTGGCGGTGCTGACCGCCTCGCTGGGCTGGGCGGTCTACACCCTCGGGGTGCGCACCATCTCGGACCAGGTGTCGACGCTCTGGATCACCGCCGCCACCGCCCTCACCGGGACACCCTTGCTGATCATCCTCGGCGCCCGGCAGCTGGGAGAGGTGCAGTGGGGGGCCGTGTCGCAGCGCGGGTGGCTGGCCATCGCGTACACCACCCTCGTCTCCCTGGTCCTGGCGTATCACATCTGGAATGTGAGCATCCGCCTGGTAGGCAGCGCCCGCACTTCGATCTTCAGCGCAGGCATACCGCTGGGCGGACTGCTGCTGGCGTGGCCGATGCTCGGCGAAAAGCCCCAGCCGATCCAGCTCACCGGCGCCGCCCTGATCGTGAGTGGCGTGCTGCTGGCGCGGCGGAGGGAGGCGGGCAGGGCGGACAGGACGGACAGGACGGTCAGGGCGGACAAGGCGGACAAGTAGTGCCACGACTTGACCGACAATAGCGCCCTCGACGACGTTCGCGTCTCCCGTCTCCCGTCTCCCGTCTCCCGTCTCCCGTCTCCCGTCTCCCGTCTCCCTTTCCCAACCTCGAATCTCACCCCACCTTTCGTCATGCCCTCCATCCTGGCCCTCGACTCCGGAACGACCGGTGCCACGGCGCTGATGATTCGCGACGACGGCCAGGTTACCGGCCGAGCGACCCGTGAGCTGCCGCAGCACTTTCCTCGGCCCGGATGGGTGGAGCACGATCCCCTCGAGATCCTGGCTGCGATTGTCGGGGCGGCGCGGGACGCCATGGCTGCCTCAGGTGAGCGACCGGCCGGCATCGGAATCACCAACCAGCGCGAGACTACGCTGCTCTGGGACCGCCGCACCCTGCAGCCCGTGGCGCCCGCGATTGTGTGGCAGGACCGGCGCACGGCCGATCGCTGCCGCGAGCTCAAATCTGCGGGGCTGGAGCCTCGGATCCGCGAACTGACCGGGCTGGTGCTGGATCCCTACTTTTCCGGAACCAAGCTCGAATGGCTGCTCAAGGATCCCCGGCTCCGCCGCCGGGCGGAGTCGGGTGAGCTCGCCTTCGGCACGGTGGATACCTGGCTGATCGCCCGACTCACCAGCGGCCGGGCCCACGTTACGGATCACACCAATGCCAGCCGCACACTCCTTTATGCCTTGAAGAGCCGCACCTTCGAATCCGAGTTGCTCGAACTGTTCGGGGTGCCCGCGGCGATCCTGCCTTCCATCGTCTCTTCCAGTGGCGTCGTGGCGGAGTCCGATCCCGATCTGTTCGGCGCCGCGCTCCCGATCGCCGGCATTGCCGGGGACCAGCAGGCCGCGCTGTTCGGCCAGGGATGCGTCACCCGGGGCGCCGCGAAGAACACCTACGGCACCGGGGCCTTCCTCCTCTCCCACACCGGCGATACTGCGGTACCGTCGACCCACGGATTGCTCACCACCGCGGCCTGCGGACCCCGCGGCGAGCCCGCCTTTGCGCTCGAGGGCAGCGTGCTGATCGCCGGGGCCGCGATGCAGTGGCTGCGGGACGGGCTCGGGGTCATCACGGCGGCAGCCGAGAGCGAGGCGCTGGCCCGGAGCGTGGAGGACACCGGCGGAGTGTCGTTCGTTCCCGCCTTTGCGGGTCTGGGCGCCCCGCACTGGGAGGCGGAGGCGAGGGGCACGATTACCGGGCTGACCCGAGGCAGCAAGCGCGCGCACCTGGTGCGCGCGGCGCTGGAGGCGATGGCGTTCAGCAGCGCCGAACTGCTCGAAGCGATGGAGCAGGACAGCGGGTCGGCACTCTCCGTGCTGCGGGTGGATGGCGGCGGCTCCGCCAACGACTGGCTGATGCAGTTCCAGGCGGACGTGCTCGGCGTGCCGGTCGAACGGCCGGAGATGGTCGAATCGACCGCGATGGGAGCGGGCGCGCTCGCCGGGTTGGCCCTCGGCATCTGGAAGACGACGGAGGAATTCACGGCCGCCCGAACCTTTCGGCGATTCGAGCCTGCCATGCCAGCGGCCGAGCGGAAGCGAGTGAGGGTGGGTTGGGACCGGGCGGTGCAGGCGGCGCTGGCCTGGGCGCGGGGCGGCTGAGCTCAGCCTGAAATCCGGCCACCACCCTTACGGGTAGTTGTGCCTCGCCGCCTCGGGCGGATAGCTTCACCCCCGTTCAAACGTTCATCCGTTCAACCTCCCTGGCCAGCGATTGTCATGGCGTCCTCCGGACCCGCGAGAGTCTGCCGGTTCGTTGCCGCAGGGTCGCCGCGATGCCTCGGCGCCAAAACCGGATTTGTCGATGACCAGGATTTGCAGTGCAACCCTGTTTTCCGCCGCACTCGTGCTCTCAGCCGCCTGCTCCGGCGAGTCGCCAAGCGAACCACCGGAAAGGGATCATACGCCGCCCACCGTGTCACTGGCCGGTCCGCCGCCCGGTGGAGTCGCCGGGGTGGTGGATCTGACAGCGACTGCCACGGACAACGTCGCCGTGACGGCAGTCCGATTCCTGGTCAACGGATCGCTGTATGCGGAGTTGACAACTCCGCCCTGGATTCTTCACTGGAACAGCGACGGATTCGACGTCGGCAACTATGCCTGGAGGGCCGTCGCGCTCGATGCGGCGGGCAATGCAGATACTTCGGCGAGTCTGTCCTACAGTCATGGTCTGTACACCAGCGCGCTCAAGGTCGTCGTCGTCACGACGGGCAGCCAGCCGGACGCCGACGGATACACTTTCTATCTCAACACGCTGTCGTATCCGCTTGCCTCGAACGATTCGATCCGCTTTGCCCCAATGCCCAGCGGAAATCAGCAGCTCCGCCTGGAAGGGATTGCCGCCAATTGTACCCTGGCCGGTGACAATCCCCGCACGGTCTCCCTGACCCTCAACACCGAGACTCGTGCGGTGCTGTCCGTGACATGCACGACGGTCACTGGTCCGCTGCAGGTCGTGGTGCACACGACGGGCCGCAATCTCGACGCCGACGGTTATACCGTGGCCATCGATGGGGGTACCGCCGTTCCGGTCGGCGTGAACGATTCGATCACCTTTCCCGGCGTGACCCAGGGTGCCCACAGCATTGCGGCGGCCGGCGCGGCCAGCAACTGTGCCTTTACCTCCCAGGTTCCCGTCACGATCGGCTATCCTGCCACGACTCGGATCGTGGTCGAGGCGCGCTGTCTCGGTTCGCTGGCCGGGCGGGTCCTCTTTGGAGAGGACAAGCCTTCGCTGCCCGGTGGCGGGGCGTTCCTCTGGTCGGCCAATCCCGATGGATCGGGTCGCGAGCAGATCACCCTGGACCCGGCCGAGTTCTACGGCTTTCCCAGTGTGGCGCCGGACGGCCAGTCGATCCGCTACGTCGGGACCAACGGCGCCGAGATGCGCAGCATGGATTGGGACGGCCGCAATCCTCACCGGATGCCGCTCGATCCGCTGCTGGTTCCCGTCGAGCCGAACTGGTCCTCAACCGGTCGGCTGGTGTTCGTGGCAGGCGGGAACTCTGGTGGCGGAGGGCATGTCTGGGTCGCCGACACGAATGGCAGCGCGGCGGTCGACCTGAGCGGCAGCTCGACCTCCGACGACCAGACTCCCTGCTGGTCTCCGGATGGCAGTCAGATCGCCTACAGCAAGGATGGGAAGCTGGCCATCATGCAGGCCGACGGCACCAATCCTCATGAAATCGCGGCGCCGGGCATCGCGGGGAGCCAGTGCTCCTGGTCTCCCGATGGTACCCGGCTGGCGTTCGCGAATGGCGATCTGTTTACCGTGCGGACCGATGGGACGGAGCTCACCCCGGTCACGTCATACGCGGGGGCGGCGCGGGCCAGCCGGCCCCGGTGGTCACCCGACGGATCGGCCCTTCTCTTCCAGTACTCGACAATAGGGCCGACCGGTCCGAGCGGACCGCAGGTCCACCGGATCCAGGCCGATGGCAGCGGGGAGATCGATGTCAGCCAGTCGGGCCTGAACGCCTACTTCCCCTCCTGGGGGCCATGATCGACTCACTCACTCCAGGCCCGATTCAGGGGTGCGCCCGCCCGGACAATGTGCACTGAGCGAATCCAGGTCGATGCAGCGACGTAGGAAAGGGGCGAGCCGATTCTCCGGGCTCGCCCCTTCCGCATTCGAGGTGATTGTGCCGATTCCCGCTCGCAGGTCCGGCAGCCTGATGGCCGTCATTCTCCTCGCGGTGCCGGCGACCGACGCGGCGGCCCAGCGCGGCACCGCCGCCCTCGCCTACCAGCTCACCTATTCCCAGAACTATGATCCCTCGCCCTCACCGGACGGCAGGCGCCTGGTGTACATCACGCTGCTCGAGGGACGGGAGCAGCTGTTCACGATGAAGGTAGATGGCAGCGACCGGCGCCAGCTCACCCATGACGACGCCGACCACGAGGATCCCGCCTGGTCACCCGACGGGAAGCAGATCGCCTTCGTCTACCTGAAGGACGGGGGCGAGGTCATCTCGGTCATGAACGCCGATGGCACCGGGGAGTTCCGTCGGCTCACGCCGAACAACGTGAAGACTATCCACCCCGAGTGGTCTCCCGACGGGATGAAACTGGTCTACTGCACCGACGACGACCTGGCCCCGCCGCGGAAGAATGACGCCGATGTCCAGGTCGTGGAGGTGGCAACAGGAAAAATCACCACCCTCATCAGCGGCGGCGTCAACACCTACCCGTCGTGGTCACCGGACGGGAAGCATCTCGCCTTCCGGAAGATGGTGGACGTGATCAATTCGGAAGTGTGGGTGGCCGATGGCGACGGGAAGAACCCTCACAACATCACCAACCACCCCGCCTTCGACGGCTGGCCGGCATGGTCGCCCGACGGCAGCCGGATCGCCTTCGCGTCCAACCGCAATTCGAGCTACCAAATTTTCGTGATGAAGGCGGATGGCAGCGACGTCAGGCTGGTCGCGAACACGGAGGGGAGGGCCACCGCCCCGAAGTGGAGCCGGGACGGCAGCCGTCTTTTCTTCCCGGTCTGCCGAAACGTGGACTTCGGCAGCGTCTGCGAGATCTACACGGCGCGGACGGAGGGGTTCGTCCGCTAGCCGGGCCTCACTGGCCCGGCAGCTTGGTTTCCGGCAGGCTCACACTGTCGGCCGGCGATACCGGCCATCCGCCGCCCAGGGCCTTGTACAGCTGCACGGTGCTCACCAGCTCGAACCGCTGGGCCTGGGTCAGGTTGAGCTCGGCGGAGAACAGCCCGCGCTGGGCGTCCAGCACTTCCAGGTAATTCGAAATCCCGTTGTCATAGCGCAGGTTGACCAGCCGGACGGCGCGGCGCAGCGCATTGACCTGCTGCGCCGTGGCCACCAGCTGGTCCCGCGCGGTGCGGACGGCGGCGAGCGCGTTCTCCGCCTCCTGCACGGCGTTGATCACCGTGCGCTCGTAGGCGAAGCGGGCCTGGTCTGCCCGCGCCCGGGCAATGTCCACGTCCTTCGACAGCCTGCCGCCGGTAAACAGCGGAATCGAGACTCCGCCCAGGATCGAATAGATCTCACTGTTGCTGGTGAACAGGTTGTCGATGTTCGGGCTCTGGGTGCCGTACGACCCGGTGATGAGGAACTTGGGCAGCCTGTCGCCGATCGTGATCCCGATCCGGGCAGTCGAGGCTGCGAGCGCCTGCTCGGCCTGGCGCACGTCCGGACGCCGCTCGAGCAGGTCCGAGGGCACCGAGGTCGGGATCTCGATGAGCGCGAGCGTCTCGGTCAGCGGCCGGCCACGGGGAACAGCGGCGGGATTCCGGCCCAGCAGCACGCTGAGCTGGTTTTCCTTGAGGGCCACCGCCCGGGTAAAAGCGGCGACCTGTTCGGCCGGCTGGGCGACGTCGGACTCGAACTGGGCGACGTCGAGCTCCGAGATCAGCCCCTGCTTGTAGCGGTGCTGCGCCAGCTTGAGGGATTCGCGCCGGGTATCGAGGGTGCGCCGCGAGATGGCGAGGTTCTCGTCCAGCTCCCGCAATTCCAGGTACGCGGTCGCCACGTCGCTGACGAGGGTCAGGACGATGGCCCGCTGCGCCTCCTCCTGCGACAGGAAGTCCGCCTTGGAGGCCTGGCTGGAGCGGCGGATCCGGCCCCAGAAGTCGAGCTCCCACGACAGGTCGGCCGTCGCTCGCCAGACGTCGAATGCCGCACTCCCGCCCGCCACCGCACCCACCGTCGGTACCAGCACCTTGTTGGTGCCCACCGTGCCGTTGGCGGTGAGCTGGGGATAGAAGTCTCCCTTGGCTACCCCGTACTGCGCGCGGAATTCCGCGACCGAGGCCACGGCAATCTGGACATCCTTGTTCTCGTTCAGGGCGATCGTGATCAGCCGCTGCAGGGTGGTGTCCCGCAGCAGGTCGAACCACGCCATCGTCTGCGCCGAGTCGGGCAGGGTGATCTTCTCGGCGTAGGGCCTGGTGACCGAGCTGTCACCGGTCGCTTTGGCGGTCGAATCCGCCACCACCCGCACCGAATCGAAGAACGAACGGGTCGAGTCGTAGGCGCCGCCGGGTTCGCGCCACGCGGGCGCGGGAGCGACCTCCGGCGGGCGCTTGTAGGACGGGCCGACGGCGCACGCGGCGACCGTGGCGGCCGTGCCGATCAGGAGGAGGCGGCGCATCTCAATGCCCCCCTTCCGCGGCCGGCGCCGGGGCGGCCACCTTGCCCCGTTCCGCCTTGGGCACCGAAAGACCGCGGATGAGATTGAAGAAGAGCGGAATGAAGAAGACACCCAGCGCGGTGCCGATCAGCATCCCGGCAAAGACGCCGGTACCGAGGGAGTGGCGGCTCTGGGCGCCGGCACCGCTGGCGATGACCAGCGGCACCACGCCGAGGATGAAGGCGAACGAGGTCATGAGAATCGGCCGGAAGCGGTCCTTGGCCGCCAGCATGGTCGCCTCGTGCAGCTTCATGCCCTGCGACATGAGGTGATTGCCGAACTCGACAATCAGGATGGCGTTCTTGGCCGCGAGTCCGATGACCGTCACCATGCCGATCTGGAAGTACACGTCGTTGGGAAGACCCCGCATCACGAGGCCCAGCAAGGCGCCCACGACACCGAACGGCACGCCCAGCATGACGGCAAAGGGAATGGACCAGCTCTCATACTGTGCCGCGAGTACGAGGAACACGAGCACGATGCCCAGGATGAACACCGAGTTACCCTGGCCGGACGCCAGCTTTTCCTGGTAGGACTGGCCGCTGTAGGCGTAGCCGACGCCCTTGCTCGAGTACTGACTGGCCAGCTGTTCCACCTCGTCCATCATCTGGCCGGTGCTCTTGCCGGGACCGGGCTCCGCCGTGACCAGGGCGGAGGTGAAGCCGTTGAACCGGGCCACGACCGAGGGGCCGCCCTTGAGGGTCGTGGAGGTCAGCGCCGAGATCGGAATCATCCCGTGGGGCCCGCGCACGTACAGCTTGCCGATGTCCTCGACCGAAGTGCGGTACTTCGGCTGGGCCTCCGCCTGCACCCGGTAGGTCCGCCCGAACAGGTTGAAGTCGTTGATGTAGATCGACGAGAGCATGGCCTGCAGGGTCTGGAAGACGTCCGTCAGCTGGACACCCAGCGACTTGACCTTCTCCCGGTCCACTGTGATGTAGACCTGCGGCATGCTGACCCGGATCGTAGTCCGCGGGCCGGCCAGCATCGGGGAGTTGCGCGCGTCGCCCACGAATTCGTTGACCACGCCGGCGAACCGCTTCACGTCGTTGATGCCGCGGTCCTGCAGGTTGAGTTCGAGGCCGGCAGTCGTGCCGAGGCCCGGGATCTCGGGCATGTTGAAGGCGAAGGCGGCCACGTCCTTGAGGCCGTACATCTTCTGGTTCACGGCGGCGATGATCGTGTTGATGTTCGTCGCCTTGTCCTTCCGCTTGTCCCACGGCTCGAGCATCACGAACATCGTGGCCGAGTTGGTCTGGTTGGCGTTCTGGATGAAGTCGAGGCCGACCAGCGAGATCACGTTCTTGACACCGGGCTGCTTGAGCAGGATCTGCTCGATCAGCGTCACGGCCGAATCGGTGCGCTGCCGCGACGCGCCCTCGGGCAGGTTGGCCGCGAGCGCGAAGTAGCCCTTGTCCTCCGTCGGGATGAAGCCGGTCGGCAGGTACTTGAACAGCGCGCCGATCAGGATCAGCATCACCAGGAAGCACATGGTGAATGTCTTGGGCCGCCCCACCACGCCCTGGACGCCGCCCAGGTACTTCTGGGTCAGCTTGTCGAAGACCTGGTTGAACTTCTCGAAGAAGATCCACTTCTTGGCGCCGGGCACGTGCGGCTTGACCAGGATGGCGCAGAGCGCCGGCGTCAGCGTCAGCGCGACGATGCCCGAGAGGATCACCGACACCACGATGGTGATGGCGAACTGCTTGAACATTGCCCCCGTGATGCCGGCCATCGCCGCGACGGGGATGAATACGGCGGAGAGCACCAGCACGATGGCCACCAGCGCGCCGCTGACCTCGCCCATGGCCTGGTCCGCGGCCGGCCCCGGCGCCTTGTGGGTTTCGGCCATGATGCGTTCGACGTTCTCGATCACCACAATGGCGTCGTCCACCACGATGCCGATGGCGAGCACCAGCCCGAACAGGGTGAGCAGGTTGATCGAGAAGCCCATCATCGACATGCCGAAGAAGGTGCCGACGATGGACACCGGCACCGCGAGCAGCGGAATCAGGGTGGTGCGCCAGTCCTGGAGGAAGATGAACACCACCAGGGTCACCAGGAGCATCGCCTCGAGCAGGGTATGCAGCACTTCCTCGATCGAGGCGGTGATGAACGGCGTGGTATCGTAGGACACCTCGTAGCGGACGCCGGGCGGGAAGCTGCGGGACAACTCGTCCATCTTCGCCAGGATGGCCTTCTTCACGTCGAGGGCGTTGGCCCCGGCGCGGAGATAGGTGAGCAGCAGGGCGGTGGGCTTCCCGTTGAGCCGGCCGAACAGGTCGTAGTTGCGGGCTCCGAGGACTACCTGGCCTACATCCGCGATCCGGACCAGTGAACCGTCGGGATTGGCCCGCAGGATGACCTTCTCGAATTCCTCCTGCGTCTTGAGCCGTCCCTGGGTCGTGACGGGCAGCGTCATGTCCGTGCCCGGAGGCGCCGGTTCACGGCCGACGCGGCCGCCGGGGTTGGTGGCGTTCTGTTCCTTGATCGCGTTGGAGACGTCGGTGACGCTTAAGCCCAGCTGGGCCAGGCGGTCGGGATCGAGCTGCAGCAGCATGGAAAACTCGAGCTGCCCGTAGGTGTAGGCGTCGCCCACGCCGGTGATGCGCTTGACCTCGTCCTCGAGATTGATCTTGGAATAGTTGCTCAGGTATTCGGCGTCGAACCTCGGATCATCCGAGGTGATCGCGATCATGAGCAGGATGTCCTTCTGCGCCTTCTTGACCGTGATCCCCTGGCGCCGGACTTCCTCGGGGAGCTGCGGCTCGGCGAGCTTGACCTGGTTCTGCACGTCCACCGCGGCCAGGTCCTGGTCGCGGGAGATGTCGAAATAGGCCGACAGGTTCATGGTCCCGTCGCTGCCGTTCGACGACTGGAAGTAGAGCAGGCCCTGCATGCCCGAGAGCTGCTGCTCGATCGGGGCGGCAACCGCCTGCGCCACGTCTTCGGAGGTGGCGCCGGGATAGACCGCGGTGACCTGCACGCTGGGCGGGGTGAGCTTCGGGTACAGCGCGATCGGCAGCTTGAGGATCGCGGAGGCGCCCAGCAGCACGATGACGATCGAGATGACCGACGAGAAGATCGGCCGCCGGATGAAGAAGTTCTTGATTTCGGGGGGCGCGCCGGCCTCGCCCTCGGGACCGTGCGCCATCAGTTGGCTCCCGACTTGGCCGGCGCCGCTTCCGACGGGCTGGTGGTGGCGGGGGCCTCACCGATCTTGACCGGCTTGCCCGAGACGACTTTCTGGACGCCGTCCACGATCACCCGCTCGCCCGCCGCGAGGCCCGATTCGACGATCCAGTCATCACCCTGGGAGGAGGAGGTCTTGATGTCCCGCGCGGTGGCGGTGCCCGAGCTGTCCACGACGTAGACGAAGGCGCCGCCCTGGCCCTGCAGCACCGCCCTCTGGGGTACGAGGATCGCGCCGTTGCGCTTGACGCCGAGCAGGCTCACCCGCACGAACTGGCCGGGGAGCAGGATCCGCTGCGGGTTGGCAAACTCCGCCCGGAGCTGCAGCGTCCCCGTACCGGGCTGGATCGTGATGTCGGCGAAGTTGATCTGGCCCTTGTGAAGGAACACGCTGCCGTCGGCCAGGGTGACTTCGACCTCCTGCTTGCCGGAAGGCACCACGATCTTCTTGGACGCCAGGTCGTTGCGCCAGCGGAGCAGTTGCTGGTCCGAAGGGCTGAAGTCGACGTAGATCGGATTGATCTGATCGATAGTCGTGAGCAGGTCGCCGGGGCCGGTTACCCGCGCGCCGAGGACCAGCTGGGCCCGGCCCACCCGGCCGGGAATCTCGGCGCGGACCCAGGTGTCGTCGTAATCCTTCTTCGCCTTGTCCAGCGCCGCCTTGGCATCCGCCACATCCGCCTTGGACGAGGCATATTCGGTCTCGGCGTCGTCCACGTCCTTCTGCGACACGGCGTGTTCCGTGAGCAGCGGACGGAGGCGGTTGAGGTTCCGCGTGGCGTTGTCCAGCCGGGCCTGGCTGTTATCCAGCCGGGCCTGCGAACTCCGATAGACCGCCTCGTAGGTGGTGGGGTCGATCCGGAACAGCAGCTCGCCCTTGGGCACGTCGGTGCCCTCGGTGTATGGCCGCTCGATGATCACGCCGTTGAGCTGGGACCGGACTTCGACTCGCTTGGACGCCTCCGCCTGCCCGACGAACTGGTAGCTCGCCGTGATGGTCTGTGGCGTCACGGTCATCACCGCCACTTCCGGAGGTGGCAGGGCCGGCCGGGCCTTGGGGCCGCAGGCGGTCAGCATGATGGCGGTGAGAGTGAGGCTGGAAACGAGGGGATGACGCACGACTGTGCTCCCGGTCAGGTTGGCGCGATGCGCGGAGGTGTGGAGCCGATGGCCGATTCCGGCTGCTCTCAGCGCCAAGGTACGGGTTCCCGTTAGCCTGCGCCAGACCCCGCAAATGGGGCCAGTGGTTGAACTTCGACCCCGAATCATCTAGCGGCTTTGACCCTCGAGACCGGAGGGAGCCGGAAGCGGTATACCCCTATCTTCTTCCTGATTCTTCCCCGGCCTGTGGGCCCCGGCTGACGGGGATTCGCGCATGTTTCCGATTGCACAGGCAGACCCGACACCTGGACTGACGATGCCCGAGACCCCGGTTCCCACCCTGCTGCGAGACACGGCCGAGCGTGCCATCCGGTACCTGGATGGCCTGGACAGTCGTCCGGTGCAGCCTACCCCCGCCGCCGTCGCCGCACTGCAGGGCTTCCATGAGCCGATGCCCGAGCGCCCCACCGATCCCGCCAAGGTCATCGAGCTGCTGGACCGCCTGGGCTCTCCGGCCACGATGGCCATGGCAGGGCCGCGCTTCTTCGGGTTCGTGATCGGCGGAGCACTCCCGGCGCCGCTGGCCGCCAACTGGCTGGCCAGCGCATGGGACCAGAATACCGGACTGTTCAGCCCCACACCGGGGACGGCCACGCTCGAGGCGATCGCCCTGGAGTGGATGGTGGACGTGCTCGGGCTCCCCAAGGGCACTGCAGGGTCCTTCGTCACCGGCGCGACCGTGGCCAACATGACCGCGCTGGCGGCGGCGCGGCATGCGGTGCTCCGGCGCGCAGGATGGAACGTCGAGGCGGACGGATTGTATGGCGCGCCGCCTGTCTCCGTCATCGTCGGCGGCGAGGTTCACCCCAGCGTCCGCAAGACCCTCGGCATCCTCGGCCTGGGCCGAAACCGGGTCGTCACGATTCCCGTCGACACCCAGGGGCGGATGCGGCACACGGAGCTGCCGAAGATCACCGGTCCCACGATCCTCCTGACCCAGGCCGGCAATGTGAACACCGGCTCGTTCGACGACATCAACGCCATCTGCGACCGGGTGGCCGGCACCGGCACGTGGGTTCATGTGGACGGGGCGTTCGGCCTCTGGGCCCGGGCCAGCCGCGAATTGTCGCACCTCGTGACAGGGCTCGAGAAGGCGGACAGCTGGGCCACCGACGCGCACAAGTGGCTGAACGTGCCGTACGACAGCGGCATCGCATTCGTGAAGGATGCTTCGCCCCTTCGCTCCGCCATGGCCATCACCGCCGAGTACCTGCCGACGGATGAGGGAGACCGGATCCCGTCGGACTTTACGCCCGAGCTCTCGCGCCGCGCGCGCGGAGTGGATGTGTGGGCGGCCCTCAAGAGCCTCGGGCGCCAGGGCCTCTCGGACATGATCGAGCAGGGCTGCAGGCAGGCCCGACTGTTCGCCAGCGAACTCACGGGAGCGGGATTCGAGATTCTCAACGACGTGGTGCTCAACCAGGTGCTGGTCTCCTTCGGTGCGCCCGAAAAGACCGAGCGGGTCATTACCGAACTGCAGTCCGAGGGTACATTCTGGGCCGGCCGCACCGTCTGGCAGGGGCGCACCGCGATGCGGATCAGCGTCTCCTGCTGGGCCACGACCGACGACGATGTCCATCGCTGCGTCGCCGCGATGAAGCGGATCGCCGCCTGAGGAACGCGCACCTTTCAATGTCGAGGCTCGCATGACGCAGAAGCTTCGCCCGCTCGGAGCGACGGTGTCGGGCACCGTCCGGACCTACTGGCGCACCGCGCTGCTCCTGGTGCTGGCGGCGGGCACCGGTCTCGCCATGCTGCTCACCATCACCAGCTTTGTGGGCCTCGATGGGTGGAGCGGGGCAGGGCGGATGCAGCCGGCGCCGGCCTTCGGAGTGATGACCGGACTGCCGTTCAGCGTCGACATGCTGAGCATCGCGGCGACCCGGCAGGCCGCCGTAACTCAGCTGTTCGTCTCGCTGCTCATGGGCGCTGGGAGTGCCTTCGCCGTCATCGGCCTCACCATTCTGACCGTTTCGGCCGCGCGCGAGCGGGAGCGCGAGGTCGAAATCGCCGTCCGCCGGGCGGTCGGTGCCTCCCGCCGGCTGCTGCTCGTGGCGGTGCTCATCGAGGCGGTAGCGCTGATTCTCCTTGTGGCCGGTTTCGGCGGTCCGGCCGGCGCACTGCTTTCGTCCAGCGCGGCGCGGCACTGGCCCGGGCTGCTTTCTCCCGGAGACATCACACCCAGCTTCCAGGCGCTCCTGGCCATCGCCGGCGGAATCGTCTTCGGGGCGGCGGTGCCGGTACTCTTCGCGCGACGGCGACGAGTGGTGGAAGGAGTGGCCCGTCCATTGCCCCTCGCCATTCCCGCGACGCAGCTCGGTCTCAGCCTCGTCGTGCTGACCTCAGGGACACTGGTAGCCCGCCACGCTCTCGCGCGTGCGGGCTCCGTCGTTTCTCCGGACCCCGGTGCGCTGGTGTACCAGCTCGCATCAGCGGAATCGGGGCCGGCCGATCGGGGCGCGGAATACGCCCGGTTGCTTGACCGTCTCGAGGTCAGTGGTGCTGCGGCGAGCCTCAGCGCCTCCGGGGTGCTGATGGGGCTCGGTCCGGTTGACGTGGTCACCAGCGACTGCGGCGACTGCCGGGAGGGAAACCTCCGGCTCAAGTTCCACGAGTTCTACACCACGCACCTCATCGTGAGTCCGGACACGTTCAAGGCGCTCAACGTGAAGCTGATCGAGGGGCGCCTGCTGACCAACGCCGACCGGATGGGCAGCGAGAAGGTGGTGGTGATCAACCGCAACGTTGCGCTCAAACACTTCCAGTACGGCAAACCGCTCGGCCGCCAGCTCAAGGTTGGGGACGACCCCGACCAGTGGTACACGGTCGTCGGTGTCGTCGACGATCCGGCCCGCCAGGGGCTTGGGGCCTCATTGCAGCCGCAGTTCACCGTGTATCTGAGCGTGCTGCAGCAGCCGGCCCGCACGGTCGAGTTGATGACGGCGCCGGCCAACCAGGCGACCGTCGCTTCCGCGATGGCCGCCACCCTCGGCGCTGCAGCCGCGGCGGTCCATCCCATCCGGGTGAGCGATCTCCTGCGGGCAGAAATCGCGCCGATCTCGTGGGTGGCGGATCGCTTTGCGATTCTGGGGTGGGGAATGTTCGCCCTGGCGGCCGGGGCTCTCTTCGAGCTCATGCGTCTCTGGGTCGACAGCCTGAAGAGCGAGCTGGGAATCAGGATGGCCGTGGGCGCTTCGCGCCGGCGGATGGTGCTGCTCGTGCTGGGCCGCACCTGCGTGGTTGGCCTGGCGGGGATCGGTGTGGGATTCTGGTTCGGACCGGCGCTGTGGAACGGACTGCGCGAGCTGCTTCCCGGTGCACCGGCCTGGGACGCCGGGGTTCAGCTGCGGTACGCCCTGCTCCTGATGGGGGCGGCGCTGGCCGGAGCCGCCACGCCGGCCTGGCGTGCGATCGGGAAACCCCCCGCCGAGCTGGTGGCCTCGGAAGGAAGCTGAACCAGGGAGCTCGGCGCAGCCGCAAGCCGGCTCGGTTCCGGTCTAGGCTGCGCTCTCCGATGCTATCCTGACGTCCACTGCCGTGACTTCCAGGCCCGGGCCTGAAGGCGGAGCAAAGGCGATCAGGCTGGTCCGGCCGATCCGTGCCACGACGATTGTCTTACCCTCCGGCGCCGTCAGAGTCGCGACGCCACCGATTTCGGCCATTGTTTCCACGTCTTCGGGCCTGAGAATGAGCGGCGTCGAGTCAGTCCCGCGCCGGCGCGCCTGCAGCAGTCTTTCGGGGCTGGCCCCGACCTTCCTGGCCATTTCTTCCAGGGTAAACCGCGCAATGACGTGGTGTTCCGCGTCATCGAGCGGCACCCATTCGATCGAGGTCCTCCCGTAGCCGCTGCGACCCGCCGTAGGCTCGCTCATGCTGCCCTCCTGTTCATCCCGATCCGACTCAGAAGCGGAAGCTCAGGCCACCGTACAGCTGCGTGTCGTTCTGCGCGTCCCCCTTTTCCCGGACCAGCGAGAGCTGCAGGAACCAGGCGCTGGTCAATCCGTACTCCAGGTCGGCACCCGCCCACCAGAGATCGTTGCGTGACGGTCCGCTGAAGCCGAGCAGCAGCTGTTCCCGGCGGTAACCGCCGTTCAGCTCCAGCCGCAACTGGCGCAGCAGGTCGAGGCCGGCCACGCCGGAGTACAGCGTCCCGTCCGATTGATCGCCGGTATAGCGCGTGCCCCGGGCCGAGAGGAACAGGCCGGCCCTGGTGAGGCCGAACCAGGTCAGCGAGCCGGTGTACGCATCGGCCTTGCCGGCCACGCCCCCCGACCGGGTCCGCACATCCAGCGCAGCGCGGCCCTTCCTTCCCAGCCGCACTCCGATGCTGCCCCACGCGCCCTGGCGGAAGGCATCGTCGAACTGGGTGACCGGGTTGACCACGTCGCGGAACAGCCGGACGTTGCGCCGGTTGTCGAAGCCGGCATTCAGATCCACCACAGAGCCCAGCCGGACAAAGGCGCTGCCGTAGGAGCTGGTCGGTGAGATGGAGGAGGACTCTCCGGCCTGCACCTTGGCGGGCGTGTAGTAGTCCACTTCCTGCGCCAGATAGAACCCCCACCGCTCGGCAGTCAGCGCCGCCTGCAGGAAGCCGAATTCGCGGTCGGCGTGGGCTCCATCGTATGAATCCACCAGGCCCAGCGTCAGCGACCACGCACGGGACCCCTCAGGGCGCTGGTGGAGCTGCCCGTAGGCGCCGAACTCCTTGAGCCGGGTGTCGAAGGAAAGGTCAACCAGCCCGGGTTCGGTGCCGGCGAAGACGCCGGCGCTCCAGCGCGAGCGGTTCAGTTCGCCGAGCACGCCGTCGAACAGGCTGATCGGGGCCAGCGCCGGTGAATACTGCCGGCCCAGCACCAGCCGCTGCCGCGCCCCGATGTGCCCGGCAAAGATCACGGCCTGGTACACCCGGGCGCTGCCGTCGGCGTGCGAGGTGCCGTCCACGTTCGAGGCGATGGTCCGCCGCGACCTGACGTCGATGGTGAGTCCGATGGGTGTCCCGCCGAGATTCTGCCCGTCGAGTCGGAGGTCGAGACCGGGCTGGGCGTAGCTGGCCGAGCTGCCGTCCTGCTGCTGCACGGCGAGGTACCGCGCGCCGATGCGGCCCCGCAACCGGGGCGCGTCACGCCAGTCGGTGGTCTCGGCGCTCGTCCCGTTTGCGGCAGCCGGCGCTGTGGCGACCGAGGTGGCGGGCGCCGCCTCCGCATGGGGCTGGAAGGTGACGCTGTCGCCGACGACGGGATCCGCCGTGCTGGAAAGGAGTGTGCAGGACGACTGGTGCGAGGACAGATAGGCCACCGCCAGGAGGGCGATGACGCTGTCCTGCCGCACCACCCGTACCGAGTCGCCGGCGTGGAGACCGTCCTGGCTGCCCGCCGCGATGTACACGGACTGACCCGACAGGTACACGACCGTCGAACGGCCGGGCGGCGCCTGGGCCAGGACGGGCGGGCACCAGCCGCCGAGCAGTGCGGCAACGAGGCACTGGCGGACAGTCAATTGTTCCCCCGTGGATGGCAGCTGTAGCACGCCGAACTGCTGTACGAGTAGTTCCTGACCCCGCTGTGATGACTGTCCATGTTCGTCCTGCTGTGTTCATGACAGGCCAGGCAGGTCATCTGCGAGTAGTCGCTGGGCACGTTGTGGCAGGTCGCGCAGGGCGCGGAGTGATTGCCGTTGATCGGAAAGAACTGGGTGTGGTTGAAGTTGGCTCCCGTCCACCCGATGGTGTTGTGGCAGGAGGTGCAGTCCGTCGGGAAGCCGGCGCCCTTGTGATTGGGGTCCGCGGTCAGGTCGTAGTCCTTCTGATGGCAGGACACGCAGGTCGCCGGCTTGCCTGCATACACCCCGTCGCCATGACAGGCGCGGCAGGGAAGGGGAACGTGGGCCCCGGTGAGGGGAAACGCCGTACCGCTGTGGCTGAACGACGCGGGATTCCACGCCATGGTGGTGTGGCACTGGGTGCAGTCGGCGGCAAACCGGGCCTGGCGGTGGTTGGGGTCGGCCACGCCGTCGTAGTCGGTCTGGTGACAGCTCACGCAGGTCGCCGGCTTGCCGTGATAAACCCCGTCGGCATGGCACTGCCGGCAGAAGGCGGCCCGGTGGGCGCCGGTGAGCGAAAAGCCGCTCTGGTCGTGATTGAACCGGGCGTCCTGCCAGACGGTCGTGGCATGGCACTGCTCGCAGTTGGTCGGAAAGCCCCCGGCCGCATGATCGGGGTCCCGGGTGGCGCGATACTGCGGCAGGTGGCAGTCGACGCAGACGGTGCTCCGGTTGACGAAGCGGATCTGCGACTGGGCGGTCGGCTGGTGGCAGGCGCGGCAATCCACCGTGGCATGCGCGCCGCGCAGGGGGAAGCGGGTCTGCTGGTGGGCCCGCACCATCATGCTCTGGTCGATGAAGCTCCGCGGCGTATGGCACTGGCCACACTCGGAGCCCAGTTCCCCATGATGGACATCCTGGTGACAGGACGCGCAGGTAGCCGGCGTGCCCTTGAAGTCCAGGGTCTGGTGACAGCTCCGGCAGCCCGCCTTGGCGTGGGCTCCGGCGAGCAAGAACCCGCTCGTGGAGTGGTCGAATCCCGCCGAGATCCGCACCGGGGTCCAGCCCTCGGCCGCATGGCAGGTGCTGCACTCGATGGCCAGCTTGCCATGCGGGTTCGTGACCTGGCTCTGGGCGGCGAGAATGCCCGCCGTCGAGCCAGCCAGTCCGAGGGTGATCGCCAGCCCGCGGCAGGTGTCACGGAACGCGGTCACGAGGGCCTCGCTGGCGGGGTGCCGCCGGCATGGCAGCTCTCGCATCTGGATGAAAGGCCCCGATAGCGCGGCCCGTCTCCGGCGCGGGCGGGGTCGACTCGATGACAACGGCTGCAAGCCACGCCGGCGTGGCCGCCGCTCAGGGGGAACGAGGTGTCCCGGCCGTGGTCGAACCGGGCCGCAGGACGGAACCCGCCCGTGTCGTGGCAGGCCTCGCAGCGCCCATGATCGGCCCGATCATCGAACTGGGGCCCATGCGGCGTGGTGTGGCACGAGGTGCAGGTCGTGCCTTTGACGGGAAAGAGCCACGGCGCCACGACCGACCGGTTGCCGACGAGCGTCGCGGCGGGTCGCGGGCGCCCCAGCGTTTCGTGACAGGCGGTGCAGGGAGTCGCGGCGTGGGCGCCGTCCAGGATGAAGCCGTAGTTCCGGTGGGCGGCCACGTCGATGACCGAAGGCCGGAAATGCACGGCATTGTGACAGGCCGGGCACCCGCCCGCTGCCCCTCCCGCCTGCTGCGACTTGAGCTGCCCGCCATGCGGATCGGCGTGGCAGACGGTGCACGCCACATCACCGATCGCCAGCAGTACCCGGGCCCGCCCGACTGTCGGACTCGCGGCAACTGGTGGCAGCCCCTGGCGGTCGGGGCCGTGACAGGCCGCACAAGCGATCTCCGCGTGCCGCCCCGTGAGCGTCAGCCTGAGCTCGGCATGCTCGGTCAGACCGAACCGGCTCGGCGTCCAGCCCGCGACCGTGTGACAGGTGCTGCACTCGCCATTGTCGCGCCGATTGGCCAGCTGCATTCCGTGGTCCTGTCCGTGGCAGCTGGTGCAGCGGGTCGAGGCCGGTCGCATCACGATGCCCGAGGTCCCCAGGGACCGGGCCGCGGTGCCGGTCTGCCGTGCATGGCAGCTTTCGCACTCGACGGTCTGGTGCTTCCCCTCGAGCGGGTATCGTGTGGCAGCGTGCTGCGCCAGCGTGAACGACGCGACGGCAAATCCCTGGGTCGTGTGGCAGGCGGCACAATCCGCCGGCCGGTTGTCGATGAGGGCCAGGCCGGCGTGGGCATCGCCGTGACAACTGCCGCAGGCGGCAAAGGCCGGATCCTTCACCTTGACTCCGCCGCGCTCGTGGCACCTGGCGCACGCCACTGCCGCGTGGCGCCCCTGCAGCGGGTACCTGGTCCGCGAATGGTTGAACCCGGCGCTGTCGATCGCCGTGAAGCTCCTGGTCTGGTGGCACTGGCTGCAGACGGCGCCGAACTTCCCCGCGTGGGGATCGTTGTGGCAGGCGGAGCACTGCGCATGCGGCAGCGGCTTGTAGACGGGAACCGGCGCGCCAGTCGAGTCCTTCCGGGTGGCCATGCGGGGATCGGCGTGGCACTTGGCGCACGCGACGTCGACATGCGCACCAGTCAGCGGATAGGACGTCCTGGCGTGATCGAATCCGGGAACGGGCTTCCACTTCTCGGCGCCGTGGCACGAAGTGCAATCCTTGCCCAGCGCGCCGCCGTGCGGATCGCGGTGGCAGCCGGCGCAGTCCCGCTCCAATCCCAGCCATCCAGTCGAGGTCCTGGTGCCGGGAAGCAGCTTCCAGCCCGGCGAGTTCTGGAACCGCGACTGGTGACACTTGCCGCATTCGAGCGTGGCATGCGCGCCCTCGAGTTTCCAGCCGGTACGGGCATGATCGAAGCGCCGCAGCGAGTCGGCAGTCCAGGACACCAGCGCGAAGTCACTGCCGGCGTGCTCGGGATGGCAGCTGGCGCAGGCGGCCATCGAGGCGGGCGCGTGAAGCCCGCGCCCCTGCTGCCGCAACCAGGCGATTTCCCGGTGGCAGGCCACGCACTGGCCGGGCAGCGCCTCCTTCCGGGTGCCATGGCACTGGGTGCACTGGAGGGAGCCCTCCAGCGAGGCGTGCGCCCGCGCCAGGGGCCCGGGCGAGATCTGCCCCTCGAGGCGGGGACTCACGAGCGCACCCGCGAGCACGAGGAGCGTCGCGATCCACCGAGGGCGCATCGGCGCGGTACCGGGAGGGTCGCAGCCACGGCCGGCCGGGCTCACCAGAGCCAGGTCGCGCCGAGCGACACGACCACGGCGACGTGGATGACGACCGCGGCCAGGGCGGCCACGGCCACGGGGCGGTGCGCCACGTGCCAGAACCGGAAGAGGTCGTGGGTTGCATCCAGCATCCGCGCCTGCTGGGTGAGCGCCATCTCCCGGCTCGCCAGTCGTACCGCTTCGGCCAGGTTCTCCCGGTCATCCTTGCGCCGACGCGGCCCTGCCTCCCGGAACCGGCGGCGGAGTTCCCGGGCCGCGCGGCGGCGGGCAAGGTCGTCGCGCACCATCCGCCGCAGGGTGCCGAGGAGGCCGAGTCCGCTGGTCGGACCTGCATCAGTGGCCAGGGCGTCTTCCACCTCCCCGACCGGAAGGCCCGTCCTGGCGGCAATCTCCCGCAGCAATTCCCCCCGGTGCCCGGCGATCTCCTCGAGGGAGAGTTCGATTCCCGCCTTGCCTCGGGGAATCCGGGTGTAGATGTACCGGCCGACGACTCCGCTGGCCCAGACGATCATCATCGCCCAGAAGCCCAGGCCGATGACACCGGTGAAATGCCAGCTGGCGTGGATGGCCACGAGGAGCGGAAGGGCCAGGGCCAGCAGGACATGGACATCGAGCCAGCGGGCAATCGTGCCGGTCCACGCCAGGGATCGGAACTTCTTGCGGACCGGATAGAGCCAGAGAAAGGCAAAGATGCCGAGCGCGAGGAGACCGGCGCTCTGGCCGATGTAGCCCGAGGGCTTGAGCCAGGAGTGGAGCGGCGAGCGCACCCGGTCCGCCCGGGAGAGCAGGTAGTACGGCGCAGCCATGACGTTGATGGCGGCCAGGAGCGCCGAGATGACGTAGACGATCCGGATGCCCCTCTGCGGCTTCGGCGGGGGCGGAGGATTGCGGCGGCGTTCGGGTGTAGCGGTCGACCAGGTGCGTCCGATGGCGGCAACTGCGGTGGGGCCGCTGGTGCGCCGCTCCACTTTCGCACCGCCAGTGGTCTCGTTGCGCGGAAGGGCTCTCATTGGATCAACGACTCGGCAAGGTACGCTTCCTGCCTTGCAAGGACGGCACCGTCAGATCGTGATCCCGACAATTCTCCAAGTGGTTGCCGGGTTACGAGATGGAAATCATGAACGCCGTCTCACGTTTGATCACCTGAGTCGTTTCGTTGCAGCTGGATCGCTCCGTGGCACGTGCGGTGACAGATGCTCCTCTATCTCGTATTCGCGCTCTTTCTCATCATCCCCGTCCTCTCTCACACGCGGAAAATCCGCGCTCGAGAACGAAGGGCGCTGGAGGCCACGCGCCGCGGCCAGCTCTCCACCGATGGGCCGAAGGCCCAGCATCCGCACATCGATGTCAGTCACTGCATCGGCTGTGGTGCCTGCACGACCGTCTGCCCGGAGGGGGACGTGCTTGCCGTGATCGGTGGCAAGGCGGCGATCGTGAACGGCCACAAGTGCATCGGTCACGGCCTCTGCGCGGATGCCTGTCCCGTGGGCGCAATCGAAATTGTCATGGCCCCCCCTTCGGCGAGCGCCGACCTTCCTGCGCTTTCGGCGGAGTATGAAACCAGCGTCCCCGGGATGTACGTCATCGGTGAACTCGGCGGACTGGCGCTGATCAAGAACGCGGTGAACCAGGGGCGGGACTGTGTGGACGGCATCGTCAGGCAGCTGGCCCGGACGCCGCGCCGGCCCGTGCCGGGCCTGGTCGATGTCGCGGTGGTGGGTGCGGGCCCAGGGGGTCTCTCCGCGTCGCTCCGGGCTATCGAGAAGAAGCTCTCCTATCTCACCTTCGAACAGGGGAGCTTGGGAGGCACCGTGGCCCAGTATCCGCGGCAGAAGCTGGTCATGACCAGCCCCGTCGAATTTCCCCTCTATGGCAGGTTCAAGAAGCTCGAGCTGTCCAAGGAGAAGCTGCTCGCGTTCTGGCAGGAGGTGGCCCAACAGGCGAAACTCCGGATCAACACGTTCGAAAAGGTGGACCAGGTCCGCCGCGCGGTGGATGGCACCTTCGAGATCGAGACGGCCAAGGGGAGCTACCGGGCCCGGACGGTCATCCTGGCGCTCGGGCGCCGCGGCACCCCGAGGAAGCTCGACGTGCCGGGGGAGAACCTTCCCAAGGTGATGTACTCGCTGCTCGAGGCCGAGGCGTACACCGGGCAGCGGATCGTGGTGGTGGGCGGGGGAGACAGCGCGGTCGAAGCCGCGATGGGACTGGCCTGCCAGAAAGGGAACCGGGTCCTGCTCAGCTACCGCCAGGGTGCCTTCGGCCGGATCAAGGAGCGCAACACGGTGCGGCTGGAGGAGTGCCGGAGAAAGGGCTCAATCGAGATCGTGCTCAACTCGAGGATCACCGAGATCCGGCGCGAGTCCGTGCTGCTCGAGGTCGCTGGCCGGATGCGCGAAGTGCCCAACGACTTTGTCTGGATCTTTGCGGGCGGGACTCCACCCAACGAGTTCCTCAGGCAGATCGGCGTGGCCCTGGGCGCGCGGGACCTCGCGCCCGAGGTGGCGGCGGCGGTTCGAAGCGCCTAGCACTGGCGCACATTCGGGCAGCCTTCGCGGGCCTGGAGCGGTCGGAGCGCCCCCGACGCGGGGGCTGATTCCGGGATATATTAAGGAAGCACTGAACCGGGGGCGGGCAGGCCATGAAACCGAGAACCAAGTTCCTCATCGGCGCCGGAGTGATCGTCGCCTCCGTCGCGCTGCTCATGGCCCAGGGAGTAAAGGAGTTCGGTCAGTACTCCTTTACTCCGACCGAGCTGGCGGCCCGGACCCAGGCGGACCCGACGTTCTACGACGTCGGACTCAAGCTGAGCGCCAAGGTGGTGCCCGGCTCGGTCCAGCGGAACACCGCGGCCCAGACCATCGATTTCAAGGTCACCGACGGAACCCAGATCATCCCGGTCACCTACCGCGGCCTCGCTCCCGATACCTTCACGGACAAGCAGGAAATAGAAGTCGTCGTCGAGGGCCGGCTGGGACGTGACGGGGTGTTCCGGGCCACCACGCTGCTGGCCAAGTGCGGCTCGCGCTACGAGGCCCACTACGAGGGTGGCAAGAAGGTCTGACCTGACAGCCCGATCGGAATTGACAAACGGCCCCGCCAGCTGGCGGGGCCGTTTTCATTTGATGGACGTTGTCCTGCCTTGGCGCAGGTAAGTGTAGACCCGGCCGCCACACATCATCCCGGTGATTGGAGCGATCCAGTAGATCCAGTGGCCGGTCCAGAGTCCTCCCACCAGTGCCGGACCGAAAGAGCGCGCCGGATTCATGCTGGCACCAGTCAGCGGGCCGAGCAGCGCGCAGAAACCCACCGTGAGCCCCACTGCCAAGCCGGCAAACCCATCGTCGACTCGGCTGCCGGTCGCCACGCTCATGATGACGAGCATGAGGCCGAACGAGAAGATCCACTCGACGGCCAACGAGCCGGCGAGCCCGACGTGGGGCAGGGTGGCGCCAAGCTCGCCGATCGGGCCGAGCACCGTGCGCATTGTCAGCGAGGCAAGGATGGCGCCCGTGCATTGCGCTGCGAGGTAGGGAGCCACGTCGCGCGCCGGGAAGCGCCGCAGCGACCAGAAAGTGAGCGTCACCGCCGGGTTGATGTGGCAGCCGGAGAGCGGTCCCAGGGCGTAAACCATCGCCGCAATGACGAACGCAAAGGCGAGCGCGATCCCGGTTACACCGAGCGCCCCATGAGTGTACGCATCGACCATGACGGCGCCGGGCCCGATCAGGACGAGAAAGTAGGTCCCGATCCCCTCGGCGAGGGCGCGACGCCATTGCCCCGAATCCACCCCCTGTTCGTCCAGACCGTCAGCCACTAGACGGCACTGACGGCCAGCGGCGTCATGCCGGCCCCTCCGATCTCCCCGACCCTGGTCTGGAGCGCCAGCTTCTCCAGCTTGTCCATCGGCAGTGCCAGGAAGAGATCCAGGCGGCGCTGCATGAGGAGCAGCGCGTCATCGAATGCACGCTGGCGCTCGAGATCGGTCCCGAGAACTTCCGCCGGATCCGGCATCCCCCAATGGGCTGTCACCGGCTGGCCGGGGAAGAGCGGGCAGCTCTCCTTCGCCCGATCGCAAACGGTGATCACGAAGTCCCAGGGCTGACCCAGCACGGCATCCAGCCCTTGGGGAGCATGACCTTGCCAGAAATATCCGTGACGCTCCAGCGCCTAG
>DATEHG010000230.1:0-3444 GCA_035279705.1 Gemmatimonadales bacterium | reverse complement strand
CCGTCTCGTCAGTTCTGCCCGCCTGCCCGCCTGCCCGCCCATCAAGCCGGGTCCCGACCCATCTCTGCAGATAATCCATCGCCTCGCGCTCGTCGGGACCGGCGGTTTTCTCCACGATCACCTGCAGCCGGGCAAAGTCGGTGCGAATCTCGGCCGCCGGGATGAGATGCAGCCGGGTGGCGAGGATGGCGGCCTCGAGGACGGCGTGCCGGGCGCGATTGAAGCCGAGGAACTCGCGGCTGAAGCCGCGGTGGACCACGCGGGTGACGATGCGGGAGCGGGGCGGCGTGGCGTCGATGCTGACCACCTCGAGCTCGCGCCAGGCGCAGGCGGCTTCGAGCACGCGGCCCTTGACCACCTGTGCCGGCACCGTGGGGAATTCGACGGTCTCGGTGGCTCCCCTGGCAAAGAGACGGACGTCATCGGTGAGATTCACCACGGCCGCTCTGGTGGCGCTGAGGTTCCGGAAGGTGGTGGTCTCGAGGAACGGCTTGACCACGATTTCCGGGTCGCCCCACTCGACGCCCATCGGCGCGCAGTTGATCACGCCATTCGCGTCGAGGGTGGTGATTATCGATTCGATGATCACAGACTGGCTTCCACGACGGAGCGGTTCGCGGTCCCCTGTCCCCTGTCCCCCGTCCTCGGACTCGGCATCGATCGAACTGCCGCTCGGCGTGTCGATCTCTGCTGGCATCCACCGGGGACCGGGGACCGGGGACTCTCCGCCATGCGGCTAATTCCCCGAATTGACAACGGGAATCTCCACCGCCGACGGATACCGCGCCGTCCGGTAGATCGAGTGGGTCTGCGCCTTGAAGGCCGAGGGGCCCGCCTTGAAGATGTTCGGGACCCAGGTCTGCGGATTGAGGTCGTACGCCGGGAACCAGCTGCTCTGCACCTGCACCATGATCCGGTGCCCCTTCTGGAAGCAGTAGGCCTGCTGCCGCAGCGAGAAGCGGTATTCGAGAATCGTGTGGGAGGGGATCGGCTCCGGGCGTTCGAAGCTGCGGCGATAACGGCCGCGGAAGATCTCGTCGGAGACCATGAGCTGGTAGCCGCCCAGCTTCGCGTCCCGCTCCACCGAATCGGGGTAGACGTCGATGAGTTTGACCACCCAGTCGGCATCCTGCCCGGTGGTGGCGGCAAAGATGTCGGCAAAGACGTCGCCGGCGATGGTCACGTCGTGGTCCAGGACATCCGTCTGCCAGCTCAGCACATCGGGGCGGAGATCGACCAGCCGCTGGTCCTCGGTGAGCCACGTGTACCAGGCGGATCCGCGGTCGTAGGCCCACTGGGTCGGCCGGTGACGATATGGCACGGGGTGAGCGGGATCGGCGACGTACTGATCGCGCAGCAGGGCGGTGGACGCCGGTGGCCGGTCGAACGAGAGTTTGCCGTTGGCGTGGAAGTACAGCTTGGTGAGCTTGGCCTGTGCCGGCGGCCAGTGATCGTAGGCGCGCCATTGGTTCGAGCCCGATTCGAACACCATCGCCTTCTTGAACGGCAGCGCGCCTTTGCCTTTGAGCCAGTAGGCAAACCACGGCGCCTGGATCTGCTGGCGGAAGTACTGGCTGGTGGCACTGCCGAAATCGATGTTGCCGAGGCTCTTGCCGTCGGAGCGGGCCCAGCCGCCGTGATTCCAGGGGCCGCCGACGAAGAAGTTGAGCCCGCCCGTGTCCCGCGGCTCCATGGCGGCAAAGAGCAGCTCGGGACCGGCCATGTCCTCCTGGTCCCAGAATCCCGCCACATCCATGGTCGGCACGGTGGGCGCCGTCAGAATCCGCTGCAGCGCGCGCGACTGCCAGAACGCGTCATAGGCGGGATGCGCCACGAAGTTCTTCCAGGTGGGCACCTGGCCGTGGAACACCGAGTCATCCACGTAGCGCAGGCCGCCGAGGTGCAGGTACCACTCGAAGGTGTCGTAACTCGGGATCGGCGGGGGAATCGAGTTGTCCTTGGACAATTCCATGTTGGAGCTGTACTCGAAGCCGTAGCCCAGGCGGAAGGCACCATGGTGGAAGAAGTCGTCTCCCATCCAGGTGTCGGTCATCGGGGCCTGCGGCGAGACTGCCTTGAGCGCGGGGTGCGGATGAATGGCCGCTTCGCCGGCCAGCCACCCCGGGTAGGAAATGCCCAGGACTCCCACCTTGCCGTTGTTGCCGGGAATGTTCTTCACCAGCCAGTCGATCGTGTCCCAGGTGTCGGTGGACTCGTCGACACCCTTCGAATCGGCTGGATCATGCAGCGGGCGGTTCATAAGGAACTGCCCCTCCGAGCCGTTCCGCCCCCGGATGTCCTGGAACACGAAGATGTAGCCCTCGAGGGCCAGATCCCGGAGATAGGAGCGGAAATTGTTCTGCGCGCTGGCGATGCCGTAGGGCGTCCGCATCATGATGATTGGCAGCGGCGCGTCGTGCGTCTTCGGAATGAAGATCCGGGTGTTGAGATGCGTACCGTCCCGGACCGGGAGCATGACGCTCGTGTCCGACATCGGTGGCAGCGAGTCGAGCGGCGACTGGGCCGCGGCGGGTTCCGCCAACGCGACCAGCACGGTGAGGGCAAAGGAGATCGAACAGCGGAGTGCGGGCACGGTCCATCCTTTCGGTCGAGTCATGTCGCTTCGTTGCTGAGAGATGCCTTTTTACTTCTTACCACAGATGACACGGATGAGGCAGATGCCTCCGATCCGTATTCCCGAGTTCGCCTCGCTCCACTGAGTTCGGGTTGTTTAGTAGACAGCAACAACAGTTGCATCCGTGGGATGTTCTCCCAAGCGCAAATTGAGGAGCGGGTGCTGCTGCTGTTGCAGTCAACCAACAAAGCTGTTCTTGGCGTAGCGAGTCGCGGTCAGTATTGAACTCGGGCGCCATCCGCCTGGTCTGTGTCATCTGTGGAGAAAACATGAAGCGACACGCCCCAAGGCGGGGCCACTCAGTCGTTGAGCGGCCGGACCATGTAGATGTCGCTGCGGATGTAATCGCCGCCGGGCGGCATCGGCTGCTTGACGAAGCCGAGCTGGTCGTAGAGATGCAACGCAGGGGCAAGCCTGCTGCTGGTGTGCAGCACGATTTCCCGGGCGCCGGCCTGGCGGGCGAATTCGATGGCCGCGAGGCCCAGCCGCCGTCCGATGCCTTTGCCCTGGGCCGCCGGGGTGACGCCCATCTTGGCCAGCTCGAACCGGCCGGCGTCGAGTCGCATCGCGGCGCAGGTGCCCTGCACCTCTTCGCCCTCGAGCGCGAAGAAGATCATCCCGCCCTGGTCCACGATCGTGCCGCCCGGGTCGTCCAGCAGTGCCTGGTCCGCCGCTTCGATCGCGAACAGCCGCTCGATCCACTCCCGGTTGAGCCGGGAAAAGTGCGGCGCCAGCTCGGGGCGGAACGGCACCACGCGAAGTCTCGCCGAGCGGGAGGTTTCCATCCGGGTTACCGGACGAGCTCCACC
>DATEHG010000229.1:0-11243 GCA_035279705.1 Gemmatimonadales bacterium | reverse complement strand
TGGAGCCGGCGCTGCGCGAACGCCTGGCCATGCGGACCACTGCCCCGCTTTCAGGCGACGAAACCCTCGGCGCGGCGGTGGGAGCGCTGGTCCCGGCCCTGGCGGCGCGGCTCGCCGCCTCGCTCGACGGAGTCCGCTCGGTGGATCACCAGGCCGAGGCGCACCGGGCCCGGATTGCCGCGAAGCGGCTGCGCTACGCACTCGAGCCGGTGGCGGAGTATCGCCCGGAGGTGCGCGCGCTCGGCGCTGAACTGGGGCAGCTGCAGGATCTGCTGGGCGCCATGCACGACGCCGAGCTGCTGTCCGGCAGCATCGCGCGGGCCGTGAAGAAGGTGAGTGTGGCGCGGGGGCGCCGGGCCTCGAAGGCGGTCAGGCGCGGCAATTCGGCACCTGGCGCACGGGCGCCCCGCGATCCGACCTCGGGGCTGCTGGCGCTGGCGTCGGTGGTGCACGCGGCGAAGGAGGGGCACTACAAGGTGCTGGCGGCCGACTGGCTGGGAGAGCGGAACCGCCGGCTGCTGGAGTCGGCCGATGGACTGACGCACCTGCTGCTGCCGGGCATCGCCGCAGAGTCGAATCTCGAGATCGAGCACAAGTACCTGCTCCGCGGGATGCCCGCACTGCCGGAGTCCGCGGGACGGCGCACACTGGAAATGGACCAGGGGTACATCCCGGGACTGAATGTCCGTGAGCGTCTCCGCCGGGTGTGCGAGGGCTCGGCGGTACGGCACTACCGGACCGTGAAGCTCGGCCAGGGGCTGAGCCGGCAGGAATTCGAGGACCAGACGAGCGCAGCGGTGTTCGACGCGATGTGGCCGCTCACCGAGGGCCGCCGGATCGTCAAGCGGCGGCACGTGATTCCGGACGGGGCGCTCCACTGGGAGGTGGACGAGTTCCTCGACCGGGATCTGGTGCTGGCCGAAGTGGAGATTCCGACGGCGGAAACTCCGGTAACCATTCCCGACTGGCTGACTCCGGTGCTGGAACGTGAAGTGACCGGCGAAACGGCGTACCTCAACTCGACTCTGGCGCGCTGATGCTCGACGACATCCGACAGGCCCTCTCCGACCGCTACGCGATCGAGCGCGAACTCGGCAAAGGCGGCATGGGAACCGTGCTGCTGGCCCGCGACCTGGCGCTGCAGCGGCCGGTGGCCATCAAGGTGCTGCCGCCCGAAATGGCGGCGCGCCCCGAGCTGCGCGAGCGCTTCCTGCGGGAGACGCAGACCGCCGCCGGCTTTTCCCATCCGAACATCGTCTCGGTGCATGCGGTGGAGGAGCGGGGCACCCTCCTCTGCTTCGTCATGGCGTACGTCGAGGGGGAAACGCTGACCCAGCGGGTGCGCCGCACCGGACCCCTGGGACCGGCGGACGCCGTCCGGCTGCTGCAGGAGGTGGCCTGGGCCCTGAGCTACGCGCACGGGCGTGGCGTGGTGCACCGCGACATCAAGCCCGACAACATCCTGCTGGAACGGGCCACGGGGCGCGCGCTGGTGACCGACTTCGGTATCGCGCGCACCACGACGCCGTCGGGACTCACCCAGGTCGGCGAGGTCGTCGGCACCCCGCAGTTCATGAGTCCCGAACAGGCCGCCGGCGAGCCGCTCGACGGCCGGAGCGATCTCTATTCCCTCGGCATCGTCGCCTTCTTCGCGGTGACCGGCCGGCTCCCGTTCGAGGCCGATTCGACCCAGGCGCTGCTGGCCATGCAGCTCACCAAGGCGCCGCCCGCGATCATGGCCCTGCGCCCCGATCTGCCGGCACCGCTGGCCGGCGCCATCGACCGGCTGCTGGCCAAGCAGCCCGGCGATCGTTTCCCGTCCGGTGAGGCGCTGGCCGACGCGCTCGGCGCCCTGCGCCTGGCGCAGCCCGAGGTTGCGCCCGCCATCCGGGTCTATCGCGAGCGGGTCAACCAGTCGATGCGGGCGGTCCTCATCCTCAGCTTCCTGCTCATCGCCGTCTTTCCGCACGGCGCCGAGCTGGACCGTCTGGTGTTCACCGTCATGGTGTGCGCCTTCATGCTCGGATTCTTCATCCAGGTGATGGCCAGGACCCGCTATCTCCTCCGGCAGGGCTTCACCTACGCCGACGTGCGGGCGGGCTTCCTGGCCATCGCGGCGGAGAGTGATGCGACCCGCGCCCAGATCCGCGCCGTGCCGGCGGAATACAAGCGGTGGCGCCAGGTGTTCTTCAGTGGCATCGCAATGGGCGTGCTCGGCGCCTCCACCTTCTACAATGCCATGACCCACCGGATTCCGCGTCCCGGCGGCGGGTACATGGTATCCCGCCCCGGTCTCATCACCATCATCGCCTCGGTGGTACTGATGGCGTTGTCCTTCGTGGCGGTGGCCACGAGTCCGCTGCGCCGCTCGCCGTTCGAACTGCTGGACACCAAGGTCTTCGGCGGGGCGCCGGGCCGCTGGCTCTTCCGCCTGGCCGCATGGCGGATGCCGGCGTCGGAGGTGGGGGCGAGCGTCGTTTCCAGTGGCGCGCATACCGCGCGCGGTCCCCTCACCGCGTTCGAGGAGCTGCCACCGGTTTCGAAGAAGGCGCTGGCCGGAGTGAAAGGGCGAATCGAGAAGATCGAGGCCGAGGTGGAGGCGCTGGGGTCACGGGAGGGGGAGCTGGCCCGGGCGCTGCGCGAAGCGGAAACGGTGAGTGTTTCCGGCCTGGCGGAAGGAGAGGATCCGACGCGGACCGCTATCCTGGATGAACTGGCCCAGACCCGGAGACAGGTGGCGGAGCGCAGGCAGACCCTGATCCGCGGGCTGGAGCACATCCGGCTCCAGCTGCTCAGGGTGCGCACTGGCTTGGCCAACGCGGACGAAGTGATCAGCCAGGTCGCCAGCGTGGAGCGGAGTGCGGGGCCAGACGGGTAGGCGGGCAGGCGGGCAGGCGGGCAGGCGGGCAGGCGGGCCCTAAAGGACTTCCTCGCGGCGGGGGCGCAAACAGCCGCGCCCCAAGGCCGCTCGGTCGCAGGCGGACCGAAATTATCGGACAGTGACAGGAAGGGATAGAGGCCCCATGATCTGCCGGATCTGGCATGGCTGGACAACCCCGGCAAACGCCGACGCCTATGAGGCCCTGCTGCGCTCGGAAATCTTCCAGGGCATCGCGAGGCGCGGGATCGCGGGCTACCATGGCATCGAGCTGCTGCGACGGCCGGTCGATGACGCCGTCGAATTCGTGACCCTCATGTGGTTCGACTCGATCGAGGCCGTGCGCGGATTCGCCGGAGCCGACTACGAGGTGGCCGTGGTCCCCCCGGCCGCCCGCGCGCTCTTGCAGCGATTCGACGCCAGATCGGCGCATTTCGAGGTCCGGAAATCGCGGCAGGAGGGCTGAGCGATTTCATCGATCGGTTGAGATGTCCGACGAACTCACCCACCAGGCGATACTCTAATACTCATGCGTGCCCTCCGTCTCGAATCGATCGGTCAGCCCATTATCGCGCGTGAGCTGCCGGCGCCGGTTCCGGGCCCGGGTGAAGTACTGGTCCGCGTGCGTGCGGCGGGGATCTGCCACTCCGATGCCCACTACCGGGCAGGGCGTTCGGCATCGCTCCGGGCACCCGTCACACTCGGCCACGAGGTGGCCGGTGAAGTGGTGGCCCTGGGCGACGGTGTTGCGACCCACGCCCCGGGCGACCGGGTCTGCCTGCACTATCTCGTGATCTGCGGTCACTGCCCCAACTGTGTCGCCGGGCGGGAGCAGTTCTGTACCACGGGGCAGATGATTGGGCATCATCGCGACGGCGGCTACGCCGAATTCATTACGGTCCCGGCACGGAACGCGGTGGTGTTTCCGCCGGAAATCCCGTTCGAACATGGCGCCGTGCTCATGTGCTCGTCGGCAACCTCGCTGCACGCGCTCCGCCGGGGCCGCTTCGCTCCAGGCGAGGCCGTCGCCGTGATCGGCATCGGCGGCCTGGGCATTTCGGCGGTGCAGCTGGCGCGGGCGCTGGGCGCAGCGGCCGTTTATGCCATCGATCTCGACCCGGCGAAGGTCGCGGCCGCGGCACGCTACGGGGCGATCCCGATTTCAGCCCGGGACACGGATCCCGTGAAGGCCATCAGGGAGCGGACTGGTGGGCGCGGCGTCGATGTGGCGCTGGAGCTGGCGGGTTCACCGGCGACGATGCGCCAGGCACTGCAGATGTGCGGAGTCCACGGCCGCGCGGTCATCGCCGGGATATCGCGGTCAGAGATGGCTGTGGACAGCTACCGGGAACTCATCGGCCCGGAGGCCGAGTTGATCGGGGCGAACGATCACCTGCTCACGGAATTGCCGCAGCTGATCGACCTGGCCCGGCGGAAGGCGCTGGATCTCTCGGACGTCGTGGTCCGGACCGTCCCGCTTGAAGCCGGGGCCGTAAACGCGGTGCTCGACGAGCTCGACCAGTACCGCGCACCACTCAGAACGGTGATCGTGCCCTGAGCACTCTCCCTGCCGCTCTGCCCGTCTGCCCGTCTGCCCGTCTTATCGCACGTCGTACTTCAGGAACTTCCAGAACGCCAGCATCAGCATCGCGACCGACCAGAGGCCCAGGATCATCATGTCGGGGGCCGCTCGACTCATGGCGGCACTCAGCGGCTCCGCCTGGGGCTTGAAGGCCGGCATGGTGCTGAGATCGAGCTTGGCATCGTCGCTGCTGGGGCCGCCGATCCGGAGTGTCTGCGAGGCACCATTCCGGGTACTCGTGGTCTGGTTGATCCGGATCGCAAAGCGCGCCCCGCCACCGAATTCGACCCCCTTGGCCTTGAACCAGTCCTCCAGCGCCGAGCGGTAGCCGATGAGTTCGCCGCGCCAGCGGCGGTGCAGGTCGAAATCGGTGCCGGCCATGACCTCGACCGCGTGGCTCATCGCGGCTGCGGGAGAGAGACGGGCGATCGCCAGCGCGAGGCCCGTCATGGCATCCTGCCGGTTGCGGTAGCTCTCATCGAGACGTGTCTGCTGTTCGCGCAGGTCCCGGCTCAGCGAGTCCCGCGCCCGCGAGACGATCGAATCGATCTTGAGCTGCCGCGCGTTGGCCTCCGCCTCGCTATTGACCGGCGCCTGCATGAGGCTGAATGCCGCTGACATGGCCTTGAAGTTGGCCTGCTGGTTTTCCCGTTGCAGCCGGTCCCGCTCCGACTGCAGTTCGGCGTAGGCGGGCACCGGCCGGAACTGGCGGGCCAGCATCGGGCTCGCCTTGGGGATGATCTCGGTGAAGCTCACCAGCAGGAGGAGCAGCACCAGGAACGCCACCGAGCTCCGGGTGGTCGCGGTGGAAACGAAGAGGCCCATGCTGAACAGCGCCAGCAGGTACAGGCCGGCGACAGCCCCGATGCAGAGCAACCGCATCCACTCGGCGCCGCTCAACTCGATGTGAAAGCCGAGCTGCATGACGAGGAGACCGAGCACCGCAGGGATCGCGGTAGCCGCGAAGAATGTGCCGAACAGGCCGAGTGCCTTGCCCAGCAGCAGGCGGGTGCGCGGCACCGGATTGGCCAGCACCGCCTTGAGGGTGCCGGTTTCCTTCTCTCCCGCGATGGTGTCGTAGGTGAGCAGCAGCACGAACAGCGACAGGAACACCCGGATCACCACCGAGAGGTCCAGCTCGCCCAGCACCGCGACCACCGGCTGGTCGGCAAGCGGCGGCGGCGCGATGTCGGGCTGCTGGCCGGGCGTCACGCGTGCAGAGCGACCCAGCGCGCTGGAGACACCCGCGGCCACGGCGGAGAGGGGGGAGGGCGCGCGCCCGACCTTGACGCCGAACTGGGCCAGTTCCTGGTAGTTGGCCCGGTTCTCGATCTCGCGGCGGGACAGCTGGTCGGTGGCGTGGAGCTCGTCGCGGGCGCTGACGTAGGCCGCGCTCCCGGTGTAGAGCGAGAACACCAGCAGCAGGGCCGATACGAGGAAGAGGAAGATGAACTTGGGGCTCGAGACCTGATCGAGCAGCTCCCGCTTCGCGATGACCTTGATCATGCAATCCTCTCCCTTGAATGACAGCAACTGCTATCCACAGATGACACGGATCAACTGCTGATGATCCCGCTTGTCGCTGACTATCCCTTCTCAGCCTCGAGTCAGTTCAGTAGTTGAACAACAACCGCATGAACAACAACTGCGCGTGAACTGTGATCCTGAACGAACTGGGAGCGATCCGTTCCCATCCGTGTCATCTGTGGATCATCGCCGGGTGAGCTTGAGCCCGAAGACCACGACGCCCACCACGAGCGCCAGCAGCAGCCCGACCAGGAACACCGTGCCCAGCACGTTGGCCGGCGGGTCGACGTGCACCCGCACCGTCTTGTCCTCGGTATCCACCGTCCGGTCCGCCGAAAGGGCGTCGGTCTTGATGCGGGCATCGTAGTCCCCGACGCCGATATCGGCGGGCGGGACGATGGTGACCGATACCCTTGCCTCACCGTCGATCGGGACGTTGCCGATCAGCTCGGGGCTCACCCGCGCCCGCCAATCCGCCGGCACATCGGCCGAGATGCGCACGTTGTCCACGGCGCGACTGCCCGTGTTGCGGACCGTGAGGTCCATGACGACGGAGTCGCCGCGCACCAGGGTGTGGTACAGGTTGGGGGCGCGGACTTCGAGGCGGCCGATCCCGCGCGGCACGAGCTCGAGGCGCGCCTTGCCGGCCGCCAGGGCGCGGGCCTGCTCCCCGGTGAACCTCTGGCGGTCGAACGCGGCGAAGCGCTGGCTGGCATCGTTGTCGAGGGCCAGGGCCCAGAAGACCAGGGGCCGGTCGAGGGGGAACTTGCCGGCATCCCGCTGCGGCAGGGCCAGCGCCAGCACGAGCTTCTGGCTGGTGGTGCCCTCGGGAAAGCGGAGCGAGGTGAGGCGCGCCCCGCTCACCGGGTCGCGGAATTCGTAGCGGATTTCCCGGGGCAGCCCACCGACCTCGAGTCGCACCGCGTCGGCGTCGGACGTGAAGCGCTCGAGGTCGAGCTCGTAACGCACCTCCGTGCCCAGGTCCCCCTCCTGGGACACCTGGGCCGCCTGGATCGCCACGATGTTGGCGGAGGCATCCTTTTCGAGATACACCCGCCGGTCCTGCGACTGATTGGCGTAGCTCGCCGTCACGGTGACCACGTCCACGTCCCGCAGCAGCCGGAAGGTGATCTCGACCGGCTCGCCGAAGCGGAGCACCGGAATCCGCGCCTCGTAGGGCTGCGAGATGATGGCAGCGCCCGCGGCCGCGTCGTCCTTGAGCGAGACGAACACGTTGGGCACTTCTTCCGGCTTGAGCTGCTTGAGCAGGGTCGAGTCGATCAGGTCGGAGAGCTTGGCCCCTTCGGCCGACTGGTTTTCGCTGCGCAGGGTGAGGCGGACGAACTTCTGGTCGCCCTTCTGGTACTTGACCGCCCGGTCGATCATGACGTGCGGCGTGGCAAAGACGATGGCCAGCGCCGCCTGCAGGTAGTTGACCCGGGCGCCCTCCATCCGGTTGCGGCTCTGCTCCAGGTCCGCGTCGCTGATCAGGTTCTGCTGTCGCAACTCCAGCTGGCGGTTGTACTCCTTGAGCGCCGTTTCGTACTCGGTCTGGGCGCGCGTCATGCCCAGCAGGCGGTACTGGTCGTCCCTGGGGTTGTAGTTGCCGTAGTTCTGGGCGGCGAGCGGCGCCGACCAAAGGAGGCAGAGCATGGCGGCGACAAGCCGGGACAGAAAGAACCGCCTCACGCTCCGGCCCCGGCCGGTGCCGCTTCCATCGTTTCCAGGTAGAGCTTCTCGAGATTGCCGGCCGCCAGTTCGCCGCGGGTACGGATCGCGAGCAGCCTGCCATCCCGCATGATGCCGACATGATCCGCCGCCTCGCGGGCGCGGAAGATGTCGTGCGTGCTCATCAGGATCGCGCGCCCCTCGGCGCGGAGCTGCTGGATCAGCTCCATGAACTCCGCGCCCGCCTTGGGATCGAGGCCGCTGGTGGGCTCATCCAGGATGATGTTGGGCGCCTGCTTGAGGATGGCGATGGCGATGCCGGTCTTCTGGCGCATCCCTTTCGAGAACTGCCGGAGCCGCTGCTCCCAGGCCTTTTCCTGCAGGCCGACCCGCTTGAGCGCGGCGTAGCACTCGTCGCGGGTCAGGTCGGCTCGCCCGCCGAGCCGGGCGAAGTACTCGAGGTTCTGGCAGGCGGTGAAGTTGGCGTACAGCATCACGTTCTCGGAGACGTACGCCACCCGCTGCTTGGCTTCGAGGGGGCGGGTGGCCACGTCGATGGCGTCCACCAGGGCCTGGCCCCCGGTGGGCTCGATGAAGTTGAGGAACAGATTGATGGCGGTGGTCTTGCCGGCGCCGTTGGCGCCGAGGAGGCAGAAGAGCTCGCCGGGTTCGACCTTGAGGTTGAGCTGGTCGAGGGCCAGCAGGCCGTCTTCGTAGCGTTTGGTGAGGCCGATCGCCTGGAGCACGCCGCCGAGCCTGTGATGGGGTCAGGCGGTAGATGCGCTGTTCCCGATGATGGTCGCAGACCCCTGAAAAACGGAGAGAGTAGATAGGAGAAAGGAGATGGGAGATTCGTTGCAATTCGAATCTCCCATCTCCTATCTCCTATCTTCTTTCTACGAAGTTCCTATTCGGGCTCCGAAGCGCCTCCGGAGGCGGCCACCTGGTCAGCCTTCACCTTGTTGGTGTCGAACCGCTTGGCCGCCGCCAGCATCTTCGCGATCGCCTCGTCGAATTCCCCCTTGTCGCCCCGGACGAACCGGAGGTGATTGATCCGGGCCAACACGAAATTCTTGATGTAGGGACTCTCGAAGCCGCGGGCCTTGAGCCGCGCGACGACATCGGCCACCTGGGCGTCGAGCTCGAGGAGCTGGTCGGCCCGGTGGCGGCGGATTTCAATGGCCGCCGGGAGAGGCTTCTTGAGGAACGCTTCGACCGGCTTGATGACCGAGCTGTAGACGCTGCCGGAGAAGCGGCCGTTCTGCTGATAGCAGAAACCCAGCGTGAGCAGCCGGGGCTCCTCGAACTCCATCTCGAAATCCGTTTCGTTGCTGTCGTCGAGATCGGCGAGCCCCGTGGCCAGGCGCACCACGGCCAGTGCCCGCTCCTTGACGTTGTGGGCCTTTTCCGTGTTGAGCACCAGCATCCGGTGCGCGATGTCATGCTCGGGCACGATCAGGACCACGATGCTCCGCGCGCCGAGGTTCCGCATCGCCGCCAGGCGGTGGTTCCCGTTGGGCGTCCAGTATTTCCCCTCCAGCGTGCGGGTCGCGATCACCGGGTCGAGGAAGCGGTCCAGCTTGTCGATCGCGACGCCGAGCTTGGCGACGTGAGTCTCGGAGAGGTCGCGCTGGTAGGGGGTGGGCTCGACCAGCTCGATCGGCAGCGCGGCGAAGAGCTGCCAGTGGGCGCCGAGCGGGTCCCGGTAGGAAGCGAGGACTTCACCGCCATCGGCCGTGATCTTTTCCGCCAGCTGGCGGATGCCGGTCGGCGGCGCGGTGCTGGTGACCTCGCGAGCCGTGAGGCCCCGCGGGGTGATGGTCTTGGCCTTCTTCTTTCGCGGGGTCTTCGGGGCGGCGGACTTGGCGGCTTTCGGCATGCAGACTCCGGAGGGGCGGCGCGGGGGTCAGGGTGGACGATCGTAATATGCGCAGCCGCAGGCAGGGCGCCATGCGGGGCTCGTTCCCGATCTTCGTCTCACCTGGTGTCTGTCCGTCTGCCCGTCCGCCCGTCTATTTCGGCTCCCCGGCCAGCCTGGCCATCCGGGCCTTCACCTCACGCACCGCAGGCTGGAGCGCGGGGTCGGCATCCTTCCACAACTCGACGAATCGCCCGTAGTATTGCAGGGATCGCTGCCGATCCCCTTTCTCCTCATAAATTTCTCCTAATCGCTTGAGACTGGGGGCCAATCCCCAGGCCTCGCCAATGGTCTTCCAGGCGCTGGCCGGGGAAACGGCGCGGGTGTAGGCGGCCAGCGCCGAGTCGGGCTGATGAGCCCGCTCGAAGGCGACGGCCTCGTCCCAGTCGCCGCAGTCGGGACAGGTGGGAGAATACCGGCCCTGGGCAAACGCGGTCGCCGCGTCGCCGGCGTGCCCTTCGGCGAGCGCCACCCAGCCGCGGGCGCGGTACCACTCCCACTCTCCGCGACGGGTGCCCTCGGGTACCTGAGCCTCGAACGCGGCGAGTACCTGGCGGCCTTTGGCCGGCTGGCCGGCGAGGGCGTACACCTCAGCGATCTCGGGACCCGGCCTGTCCAGCGCCGGCATCGATTCCAGTGGATGCGCCTTGAGCCCCGCCTCCAGGATGCGAAGCGCCCCGGCTGTGTCGCTGCGGAAGAGCACATACTGCTTGGCCAGCGCCGCCGTCCGCGCCAGGGCGCTGCCCGGCAACCCTCTGCGCTCGTTCAGCTCGGCGACCTGCCGGTATTGCCGCTCGGCGTCGGCGACCTTGCCCTGGACCTGAGCCAGCCGGGCGAGTGCGTCGTGCATCGCGGTCTGGAAACCCTGGTCCCGGGTGTGGAGGCCGAGTTCGGCCCAGGATCTCTCGGCGCTGTCGCGCACGCCGGTGACCTCGTACACGGCCGCGCGCCCCCAGAAATACAGCGCTGAGTTCGGCGCGCGACGCTTCATCTCTTCAAGCGTGCCCCGCGCCTGGTCAAAGTGCCCCTGCCCCAGCTGGGCCGCCATGACGTTGATGGTGAGGTTGGTGACCGTCACCTCCGCTCGCATATTCGGGGCGGCCAGTGACTCCGCCTCGGCCGGACGCCCCGACGTAAGCCACTGGAGGGCCAGGTTGTTGACAGCGACTGTGTTGTCGGGATCGGTGGCCAGGACACTGCGGTAGGCGGACTCGACCTTGGCCGGGTCAAAGTCCACGTAGCTGAAGTAGTAGGCCGTGGTGAGTTCCCGTTCGAGTTCGGGAAGCCGATCGCGATGCTGGTAGGCCCGCGTCGTGGCGTTGATTGCATCCGTGGCGCTGCCGAACGAGTTCTGCAGGGCCACCGCCAGCTTGCGCCACGCCATGGCAAAGCCGGTATCCAGCGCGATAGCCTGCTTGAGGACCGGGATCGCCTGCTCGCAGGAGCCCTGTTCGCAGAGCCGGGCCCCCTGGGTGTAGAGGCGCAATGCCTCGAGTGATCCCGTCGTGACCTGGTCCAGCGGCTCGCCACCGCGGATGGTCTTGAGGGACTCGCCGATCCGCTCCCGGATGTGGCCCGAGAGCTTGTCCAGCGCGGAAACGATGCTGGCATCGTCCGCCGCTGTTTCGCGTACCGCGACCAGCTCGGCGCCATCGGAGGCGTTGAGAATG
>DATEHG010000228.1:0-6282 GCA_035279705.1 Gemmatimonadales bacterium | reverse complement strand
CCAGGCGCTGCGCAAGCTGGCCGGCGCCATTGCCCGCTCCAACTGCTCGGTGGTGTTCATCAACCAGCTGCGCGAGAAGATCGGCGTGATGTTCGGCAATCCCGAAACCACCACCGGCGGCAAGGCGCTCAAGTTCTACGCTTCGCTGCGGCTCGACATCCGGCGGGTGGGGCCGGTCAAGGAACGCGAGATGGTCATCGGCAATCACGTGCGGGTCAAGGTGGTCAAGAACAAGGTGGCCCCGCCGTTCAAGCAGGCGGAGTTCGACGTGATGTTCGACGAGGGCATCAGCCACACCTCGCTGGTGGTCGACATCGCCGCGGAGGCGGGCATCATCCAGAAGTCGGGCGCCTGGTACTCGTACGGGGACCAGCGGATCGGCCAGGGGCGTGAGAACGCCAAGCTGTTCCTCAAGGACAACCCGGCGCTGCTCACGGAAGTCGAGGCCAAGGTCAAGGACTTCCTCGGCATGAAGGCGGGGGCGGTCGCCGCCGGCGCTCCAGCAGCGGAGGACGAGGAGGAGTGAGCACCATTACCGCCATCCGGCCCGACCCGCGCCGCCCCGGGCGGGTCCGGCTGGAGGTGGATGGCCAGCCGTACTGCACCCTGGCGGCGGGGCAGGCGGAGGCCTACGGAATGCGCCCCGGCCGCGAGGTGGATGAGGGCCTCGAACCCCTGCTCAACGAGGCGGCAGATACCGACGCGGCGCTGCGCGCCCTGCTCCGGGCCCTCGAGCGGCGCTCCTTTGCCCGGCGGGACCTGGAGCGGCGGCTGCAGCAGCGGGGCCACGCGCCGGCCGCCATCGTGGGTGCCATGGCGCGCGCCGACGAACTCGGCCTGGTGGACGACGCGGCCTACGCCCAGCACTTCGTGGCAACCCGCGCCGCGCGGGGACGCGGTCCGGCCCGCCTCATTCGCGATCTGATGCGCTCCGGGGTATCGCGGCCGCTGATCGATGCGGCCATCGCCGCGCAGTGGCCGGAGGGATCCGATCCCGATCAGTCGGTCACGGGCCTGGTCCGCCGCCGTGCCGAGCAGCTTCGCACTCTTCCCAAGCCGGTCCGCCGGCGGCGGATCCTGGCCTACCTGGCCCGCCGGGGCTACTCGGGGCATTCCGTGCGTCAGGCGGTGGATCAGCTGATCGGCTGAGCGGCGCGGATTGGTTCGCCCGCCACTCTGGGCGCGGATATATTGCACGCCATGAAATCCGCCGCCATCCGCCGTCTCTTCCTCGACTTCTTCACCCGTCGCGGCCACACCGAAGTGGCCAGCTCCTCGCTCGTTCCGGCCGACGATCCCACCCTGCTGTTCACCAACGCCGGCATGGTCCAGTTCAAGCGGACCTTCCTGGGCCAGGACCAGCGCGCCTACAAGCGCGCCACCACCGTGCAGAAGTGCGTGCGGGCCGGCGGCAAGCACAACGATCTCGAGCAGGTGGGCCACACCAGGCGGCACCACACCTTCTTCGAGATGCTGGGCAACTTCTCGTTCGGCGACTACTTCAAGCGGGACGCGATCGCCTTTGCCTGGGAGTTCGTGACTTCCCCCGGGTACCTCGGCCTGGCGCCCGAGCGGCTGCGGGTCACGGTGCACCACACCGACCATGAGGCGCGGGAACTCTGGAAGGAGATCACTGGCCTCCCGGAGGACCGGATCTACGGCCTGGGCGACGCGGACAATTTCTGGCAGATGGGGGACACCGGCCCCTGCGGTCCGTGCAGCGAGATCTACGTCGACCTCGAGTGGGAGCCGCACACTCCGACCAAGCATGCGGCCGACGCCGCGACGGCTCCGCGGCCCAGTGGACCGCAGCGGACGGCCCGCGAGAGCGGCCGCTTTGCGGCGGTGCCCGAGACGCCACCGGCGCGCACCAGCGGCGGTCATGCCAGGGTCTCCGGGACCTTTCACCGCCCGGAGGTCGTGCCGCAGGATGAGTTCGAGCGCCGCGCCGAGGCGGGCCGCTATCTCGAAATCTGGAACCTGGTCTTCATGCAGTTCGACCGGGCGGCGGATGGTACGCTCACCCCGCTGCCCAAGCCCTCGGTCGATACCGGGGCGGGCCTCGAGCGGATCGCGGCCGTGCTGCAGGGCGAAGACAGCAACTTCCACACGGATCTGTTCCTCCCGCTGATCGAGAAGGCCAGCGAGCTGGTCGGCCAGCCCTATGACCGTGGTGAGGCCGGTGCGCCGTTCCGGGTGCTGGCCGATCATGCCCGGGCGGTGAGCTTCCTGCTGGCCGACGGGGTGTATCCCAGCAACGAGGGGCGCGGCTACGTGCTGCGCCGCATCCTCCGCCGCGCGGTGCGCCACGCCTGGCTGCTCGGCCGGCGGGCGCCGACGCTGGCGCCGCTCACCGAAGGCGTGATCGAGCTGATGGGAGAGGCCTATCCTGAACTCGTGGCCAAGCGGGGATTCATCGCCGAGGTCGCGAAGCAGGAGGAGGAGCGCTTCCTGGAGACCATCGAGGGAGGCCTCGAGCGGCTGGATGAGCTGTTCTACTCGGGGCTCAATCACGTCTCCGGGGAAGAAGCATTCAAGCTCTACGACACCTTCGGCTTCCCGGTGGACCTGACCCAGGTCATCGCCACCGAGCGGGGCGGGACGGTGGACCTGGCGGGCTTCGAGGCGGCGCTCGAGAAGCAGCGGGAGCGCTCGCGGGAAGCGCGGGCCGAGGGCAAGGCGGCGGCCGAGAGCCCGGGCACGCATGTCGGCGGCGTCGGCAATGTCGGGATCGTGTTGCCGGGCAAGAGCCAGTTTGTCGGCTACGGCGAGGATGCGGTCGATACGTCGATCGAATCGTCGCAGTCGGCGGGCGAGGGCGTGCGCATCCGCCTCCGGGAAAGTCCCTTCTACGTGGAGTCGGGCGGGCAGGTGAGCGACACGGGGCGCATCGTGTCGCCGGACTGGGAAGTGCAGGTCGATGCGGTGAGAAAGACTCCCGACGGACCGGTGGTCGAGGGTCGAGTGGTCAAGGGGACGTTCCACGGCGAACGCGGGTTGCCGGTCCGGGCCGAGGTCGACGTGGCACGCCGCCGCGATATCGAGCGGAATCACAGCGCGACCCACCTGCTGCACCATGTGCTGCGCCAGCGGCTGGGAACGCACGTGCGCCAGCAGGGTTCGCTGGTTGAGCCGGGCCGGCTCCGCTTCGATTTCTCGCATCACGCCCCGATCGATCCCGCCAACCTCGACGCGATCCAGCGGGAAGTGAACGAGCTGGCCTGGGAGAACTTCCCCGTCGAAATCCGGGAGATGCCCTACCCGGACGCGCTCGCGCTCGGCGCCATGGCGTTTTTCTCCGAGAAGTACGGCGATCGCGTCCGCGTGGTCACCATGGGGCCCTCGATCGAACTGTGCGGCGGTACGCACGTGCGGAGCACGGGGCAGCTTGGCCTTTTCCGGCTGGCGGGGCAGGGTGGTGTGGCGGCGGGCGTGCGCCGGGTAGAGGCGCTCACCGGCCCCGAGGCGTACCAGGCCATGAGCGCGGTGCAGGAGCGGCTGCAACGCGCCGCCGAAACGGTGAAAGCCCAGCCGGACCAGCTCCTCCGCAAGCTCGAGGCGCTGGTGCAGGAACGGGAAAAGCTGGAGAGCCGCGTGGCCGAGTTGCGAAAGAGTGGCGCCGCGCCGCAGGATGCCGGTGGGACCGTGCTGGATGTCCAGGGGGTGTCGCTCACCATGGCGCGCACCGACAGCGACGACCGGGACGAGATCGGCCAGGTGGCCGACCGGTTCCGCCAGGGGCGGTCCAACTCGGTGCTGGTACTGTTCGGCCAGCAGGGGCGTGGTGCCGTGCACGTGGCCGTCACCGACGACCTGGTGAAGGCGGGGCGGAAGGCGGGAGACCTGGTCAACCGGATCGCCGCCCTCTCGGGCGGCAAAGGCGGCGGACGGCCGCAGTTCGCTTCGGCCGGCGCGGGCGATCCGAGCCGCCTTGGCGAGGCGCTCGAAAACACCCCCTCCGTCGTGGCCGACTGGCTCAAGGGATGACCGCAGCCGAGTGGCTCGAGACGCGGCTGGGCAGCGCGCCGGGTGAGTTGCGCGACCGGATCCGCTCGCTCGCGGCGCCCGTCCGGTCGCGGACGGATCTTCCGCGGGCGCTGGCGGAGGCCGGGCGCGGCGCGCTGGAAACCGTCATCGCGGGCCATGGCAATCGCAGCGCCGCGCTCGACCTGCTCGCCGCCGATGCGCTGATCACCCTGGCCCTGCTGGCGCAAGCCGAATCCGATCCCGCAAGCCTCGGCGAATGGCCCGGCTCGGGGGGGATCGAGGCGGCCACGACGTGATCGATCTCCACAATCACCTGCTGCCGGGAGTGGATGACGGTTCCCGCTCCGTGGCGCAATCGGTGGGGGTGTTGAACAGCTTTGCCGCTCGCGGGATCGCGGGGGTCTGCCTCACGCCGCATTTCACCGCAAGCAAGCTTGCCGCCGGCGTACCGGAGTCGCACGAAGCCGCCTTTGCCGAGCTCAAGGCGGCGGCGCCGGCCGAGGTGGCGCTGTACCGGGGTGGCGAACTGATGCTGGACAAGCCGCTGTCCGAGCCCGAGGCGCTGCTGCGGCGCATCTCGCTCAACGGCACCCGGTATCTGCTGGTCGAGTTTTCCCGGATGGTGGCGGCGCAGTCGGTCTACCAGGCGCTGGGACACGTGGTCACCCGCGGCTTCGTGCCGGTCCTGGCCCATCCGGAGCGGTACGCCTGCTGCACGCCCGAAACGGTGCGGTGGTGGAAGGGCACGGGGGCGCTGATGCAGGTCGACGCGACGACGCTGCTGGCGGCCCGGGGGCGGGGCGAGCGGGCCCGCGCACTGGTGAACCACGGCCTCGCCGACATCGCGGCGGCCGACAACCACGGTGACGAGCGCAGCGTGGCGGCCACCTACGAGGCGCTGGAGCCGCAGGGCGGCAACGCCCAGGCCGATCTGCTGGTGCGGCTCAACCCCAGGGCAATTCTCGAAGACAAGTACCCGGAAGAGGTGCCGCCGATCCGGATGCGCGCCTCGGTCATCCAGCGGATCCGCCGGATCTTCGAATCGGAGGAGCTGTGAGCGGAGAACATGTCGCCCGCGGATTGAAGGAGCTGGCCCGGCTGGCGGACCGGACGGCCGCGCAGGCCGACCACGCCGCGGCCATTGCCGCCCGCTACGTCAAGGCGCTGAAGGCCGGGGGCACCCTCTTCTTCGCGGGCAACGGCGGCAGCGCCGCCGACGCGCAGCACCTGGCCACCGAGTACGTGGTGCGCTACAAGGCGGACCGCCGGCCCTACTCGGCCGTCGCCCTCACCACCGACACCTCGCTCCTCACCGCCGCCGGCAACGACCTCGGCTTCGATGAGGTCTTTGCCCGCCAGGTCCGGGCGCTCTGCCGGCCCGGGGACCTGCTCATCCTCCACACCAGCAGCGGGCAGAGCCCGAATCTCCTGGCCGCGGCCCGGGCCGCGAAGGAGAAAGGGGTCCAGGTGATCGGATTCCTGGGCAAGGGCGGTGGTGCCCTCAAGCCGCTGTGTGATGAAGCGTTCGTGGTGGAAGGGGAAGTCACCAGCCACATCCAGGAAATCCACCTGGCCGTGGAGCACCTGATCGTTGAGTTGGTCGAGCTGGCGATGGCGAAATAGGGGACGGCAGACGGGGGACGGAAGACAGGAAAGCGTGAACAGTGAACAGTGAACAGTGAACGGTGAACAGTGAACAGTTGAAGGTAGCTCGCGCCGAATAGCTCTCGACTCTCGACTCTCGACCCTCGACCCTCGACTCTTTCCGCCCGTGATTTCACTTCTCAACCAACGAATCCTCATCACCGGCGGCTCCCGGGGCATCGGCCGCGCCGCGGCGATCCTCTTTGCGCGGGCCGGCGCGGACGTCGTCATCTCCTACCAGAACCGCGAAGCCGAGGCCAAGGCCACGGTGGCCGAGGTGGAGAAACTGGGGCGGCGGTGCATCGCGGTCGGCGGCGACCTGGCCGACCCCGCGGTCGTCGACCGCCTCTTCGAGCGCTGCCGCACCGAGCTTGGCGGCCTCGACTGCTTCGTGGGGAATGCGGGTATCTGGCCCGTCGAGGAAGTGCCGCTCCGGGACATGGATGCCGCCCGGTGGCGGCGCACGATGGCCGCGAATCTCGACGCCATCTTCCTGACCACCCGGGCGGCGCTTCGGCTCATGGGGCCCGGGGGAAGGGTGGTGCTGGTCGGGAGCACGGCCGGCCAGCGCGGCGAGAGCATGCACGCGGACTATGCCGCGACCAAGGGCGCCATGATCTCGCTGGTCAAATCGCTGGCGATCGAATGCGC
>DATEHG010000227.1:0-17838 GCA_035279705.1 Gemmatimonadales bacterium | reverse complement strand
GGCGACGACATGGTGCTCTGCAGCGACGGCTTGACCAAGCACGTCAGCGATGACGAAATCCGGGCGCAGCTCGAGTCCGGCGAGACGGCCGAGAGCGTCTGCCACCAGCTCATCGAGCTGGCCCTGGCCCGGGGCGGCAGTGACAACGTCACCGTCATCATCGGGCGGATCCGGAGATAGCCGATCCGCTGGTGATTGGTCCCCGCGGTACGTATTATCTTGCGCAGCAGTCCCGCTCTACTCCTCGATACCGCACCCGCGCCCGTGACCGATACCCTGGAACGCCTGCAGGCGGCCCTTGCCGACCGCTATACCATCGAGCGCGAACTGGGCGCCGGGGGCATGGCCACGGTGTTCCTCGCGGCCGACCTGAAACACGGCAGGCGGGTGGCGATCAAGGTGCTCCACCCCGAGCTCGCCGCCTCCATCGGCACCGAGCGGTTCGACCGCGAAATCCGCCTCGCCGCCAGCCTGCAGCACCCCCACATTCTGAGCCTGTACGATTCCGGCGACGCGGACGGACTGCTGTACTACGTCATGCCGTATGTCATCGGCGAGTCGCTCCGGGACCGGATCAATCGCGAGCAGATGCTGCCGGTCGAGGACGCCGTCCAGATTGCGCTCGAAGTGGCCGATGCGCTGGGCCACGCGCATGCCATGGGCGTGGTGCACCGGGACATCAAGCCGGAAAACATTCTCCTCTCCGGCGGTCACGCCCTGGTCGCCGACTTCGGAATTGCCCGGGCCGCCAGCGTGGCGGGCGAGAAGCTGACCCAGACCGGCGTGGCGATCGGCACCCCGCTCTACATGAGCCCCGAGCAGTCGGTGGGCGAAAACGTGGGTCCCACCGCCGATCTCTACAGCCTGGGCTGCGTGCTGTACGAAATGCTCTCCGGGGATCCGCCCTTCACCGGGAACAACGCCCGCGCGATCATGGCACGGCACGCCATGACTCCGGTGCCGAGCCTGCAGGAAGTGCGGGATACTGTTCCCGACGAAGTCGAAGACGCGGTCATGGCCTGCCTGGCCAAGGTGCCGGCCGACCGGCCGCAGACAGCATCGCAGTTCTGCGACATGCTGGGCACCCCGATGGGCGCCACCGCGAGCCGGCGCGGGGTTGTCCCCCGGCTGAGCAGTGCCCGGCACCAGCAGATCCGGGTCACCTCCCAGCGGATGGCCGCCACCCGTGAAATCCCCACGATCGCGCCACGCCCTGCCTGGCGCCGGCCCGCCGTTCTCGGATTCGCCGCCGTCGTGCTCCTGGGCGGAGCGCTCGCCGCCTGGCGGCTGACGGGCCACCGCACCCCGATCGATCCAGTAGGCGGAGTCCGGCCCAGCGACGTTGCAGTCCTCTACTTCGACGACCTGAGCCCCAGGCACGATCTCGGCTACCTCGCGGATGGTCTGACCGAAGGGTTGATCAGCCGGCTTACCCAGGTCCGCAACCTCAACGTCATCTCCCGCGGGGGCTCGGCGCAGTTCCGCGGCTCCGGAGTGGGCCGGGACAGCATTGCCCGCGCGCTGTCGGTCGGCACCCTTGTGCTCGGCAGCGTGGAACCGGATGGGGACAAGGTGCGCGTCACCGTGCGGCTGGCCGACGCGGGCGGCGCGGAGTTCGACCGGGTGAGTTTCGAGGAGCCGAACGCCAACCTCCTGCTCCTGGCCGACACCCTGTCACAGGAAGCGGCGCGGCTGATCCGCAAACGCCTGGGACAGGAAATCCGCCTGCGCGAGGAGCGGAGCAGCACCTCCAGCCCCGACGCCTGGGCCCTGGAGCAGCGCGCCCAGCAGGCCCGCCGCCGGGGCGACTCGGTGTACGCGGCCGGAGCCACCGGATGGCAGCAGATCTACCAGCAGGCCGATTCCCTCGCGGCCGCCGCCGAGAAGCTGGATGCGAAGTGGCCCGACCCGGCGCTGCTCCGCGGGACCCTGGATTACTGGCGTTCGCGCCGCGCCGTGGACGACGCCGGGCTGGCCGGCCGCATGGTCGACTCCGGGATGGTGCACGCCGAGCGGGTGCTGGCCCTGGACCAGGAAAGCCCCGACGGGTACGAGCTCCGGGGAAATCTCAAGTACTGGCGCTGGCTCTTTCCTCTGGAGGCCGATTCCACCAGGGCCAAGGCGCTGCTCCGCAGCGCCCAGCAGGATCTCGAGCACGCCACCCAGCTCAATCCGTCGCAGGCCGGCGCCTTTGCGACGCTTTCCCACCTCTACAACAACCTGCCCGAGAAATCCTCGGTGGATGTGAGCCTCGCGGCCCGCCAGGCGCTGGAGGCGGATGCCTACCTCAGCAATGCGGATGTCATCCTGAGCCGCCTCTTCTTCGCGGCCTATGATCTGGGGCAGTTTCCCGACGCGGAGAACTGGTGCCGCCAGGGACATCAACGGTTCCCGGCGGACCCCCGGTTTACCGAGTGTCAGCTCTGGCTCCTGACCACCAAGCAGAAGGAGCCCGACGCCGCCCGCGCCTGGAAACTGGCGGATACACTCCTCAAGATGACGCCGGAGGGAGATACCGCCTTTGCCGGCCTGCAGTCCCGGACCATTGTGGCCGTTGTGCTTGCCAGGGCGGGCCAGCGGGACAGCGCCCGCCGGCTTCTGGCCCGGAGCCGGGAAAACCCGGTCATCGATCCGCAGTACGACCTGTCCTATATCGGCAGCTTTGCCTGGCTCCAGGCCGGGGATACCACCGAGGCGCTCAAGAGCCTCAAGGCCTACCTCGTCGCCAATCCGGCCCGACGACAGACCTTTGCCCAGGATCCGGGGTGGTGGCTCCGGGGTCTGCAGGACAACCCCCAGTTCCGACAGATTGTCGGGTCGGGGCGCTAGCGCTGCGTCGAGGCCACAGCTTCGGGCCGATGTCGGCCATCCCAGCTATTGGCCTGCTCGGTGGTGCTGTCCCCCAAGTGCGCCAATCCTGATACAAGCCAGTGACTTGACCCGACGAGCTAAGGTGGCTCATTTCTGGTCCGCCAATTGCGCTAATCGGGCGCGCCCTGCACTTTGTGGCCGCCTTCCCACCCACATTCGCACCTCTTCGCAGAGACCCCTCGGGGCCTGCATCCCTACTATTCGGGAACTCGATGATGAACCGCCGCCTTGGATTCGCCGCCGCCCTGGCCCTGCTGGCCGCCGCCTGTTCCGATCCTGCCGGGACGGCTCCGTCGAGTTCCGACATCCGTCCCGATGCCGCCCTGGTCCCCCAGTACGCCTGTCCCAATGATCCCAGTGTCGTGAAGCAAATTCTGATTCTGTTCCCTCGGGGCGGCGGCCTCGAGGCGACCGCCGAAATCAAGTTCCTGGCCATCAGGGTGGCGGTCGCCATCAACAAGCCCGCGACGGCGCAGACACTGGCCTACAACTTCGTCGCGTGGACGTTGGGGTATTACAACGCGGGGCAGCTCACTGGCGGGAAATCAGCGGACACCCAGGCCAAGCTCACAACCCTGATCAATGCCGCCTATTGCGCGGCGGGCCTCACGGTTCCCACCATCCCACCGGGCTCGCTGGGCTCGGACGGCGCGGTGGCTCTGGTTACGCCGACTTCGCCTACGACCAACGTGGTGACTCCCAGCCTCACCGCCGGGATCCAGGTTCCGACCGGCGCGGTGACCCAGCCGACCATCATCACGGTGACCCGGCTGCCGGACAGTCAGCGGCTGCTGACGCAGCTCGATCAGTACCCGCTGTATTACCAGTTCACCGCCTCCCCCGCACTGCCGTTCGGCGCCAATGCGGTCGTCGGGGTCTGCATTGCCAACAGCCTCACACCGCCGGACCTGAGCCGGCTCCGGGTGGCACACAACGTCCCCGATCCAAATCCGACGACGATCGAAATCCTCCCCCTGGCGCCGGTGCCGTTCCTCGACTGCACCAACGCCTCTCTCAGCCTGGGTCCCAACCCGAGTCTCGGTCAGTTCGTCCGCTGGGGTCTGGCTTCGGTCGGCCGCAAGCTGGCCAGGCTGATTGCGCCGACGCCGCTCTATGCCTCCTTCGGCGGTGCGGGCCTCGGCGGCACGACCCGCAAGCTCAGCCCCTTCGGCGTGGTGGACACGCTGCTGCTCGTGACGCCGGTCTCGCCTACCTCGCTCACCGGCCTCGCCAGCTCGTCCGTCGCATCGGGTGATCTGCCGGCGGTCAGCGTCCACACGCCGACCAACGTGGCGGTGACCAACTACCCGGTCAGCTTTGCCGTCCCCGGTGGCAGCCAGGGCAGCATTACCGGTGGCACGGCAACTACCGATGCCACCGGCGTGGCACGGATCACCAGCTGGACCCTGGGCGCCGGCCTGACGATCGACTCGGTCATCGCCTCGGTCGCTGCTCCGCACCTCAACAGCGGGGTTCAGGGCAGCCCGGTGACCTTTACCGACCAGGTGATCTCGACCGCCGCCTTCTCCTACCAGGCCACGAACTACCGGTACGTGATTGTCGGCAACGACGCTGCTCCCTCGGGATGGGAGACCAACGCATACAGCGACGCGAGCTGGTCCACCGGCAATGCCGCGTTCGGTTCCGGCCCCGGCTCGCCGGACGGCTGCAGTCTCGATCCGACGGTGGCCACCACCTGGCCGGCGGCTCCAACGGGCTTCTCGGACCTGCTCGTCCGCCGTACCGTGCTGGTCCCGAACGGCTTCGCCGGATCGCTCAAGATCGATGTCGCCATCGACAATGACATCCAGGTCTTCGTGAACGGCCACGATGTCACGGGTGCGCCGGCCGGCGGCAGCGGGCTGCTGACGCACGAAGGCTGCGCCACCCTCGGCAGCTTGAGCTTTACCGCCCCGGCGGCGTACCTCCTCCCGGGTCAGCCCAACGTGATCGCCGTGCGGGCGCGGGACCGGGGCCGGACCAGTTTCTTCGACATGGAGGCCAACCTCGTTCCCTGATTACCGAGGGCCCTGAACGACAGAAGCCCCGCCTCTTCGAGGCGGGGCTTCTGGTTTTCGGAACCCTCCCTGCTCAGGTCCGGCCGGCGGGCGGAGCCGGCGTCTTCGGCGCCGTGCGCGAGTTGGGCCGGATGTGCACTTCGCCCGGGCCGTCGTCGTCGGAATCACGCTCCACCTTCCACCGCATGTGATCCCGTTCCTTGGGCGAGGTCCAGGTCAGGGATACCCGCTTCTGCTTGCGCATGACATCGGCCTTGATGGTCTCGCCGGGCTCGTAGGAATCGAGAATCCGCTGCGCATGACCGGACGAGCGGGGCTTGCGACCGTCGAGCGCCAGGATCACGTCTCCCGCCTTGAGCGGCACCACGGAATCCTCGGGGGTCGATACCACCAGCACCCCCTCCTTGGTCCCGAAGTACTCGCCGAGGTCGGGATTGAGATCGATCAGGTCGAGTCCGGCATCACGCATCCGCATCCGGAAGAAATCGGGACCGCCGGGGCGGTCGAACGTCATCACCCGCGGCATTTCCCCCATGGCCGGCATCCGGAAGGCGTAGCCGTTCATTCCGTGTCCGTCGGAGCTCCATCCCCTGGCCATGTTGCTGCTCACCTCGGCCGCCACGAGGGTCGCGGACTTGGTCTCGGCGCCCCGGCGGTACTCCACCTTCACGGTGTCTCCCGAGTCGAGGTCGTGCGCCAGATCGATGAGGCGCTGCCCCGGGCCGGACATGTCGCTGCTCTCGCTCTTCACCCCCGCGAGCGAGGTGCCGTTGAACCGGGTGACGATATCCCCCGCCTTGAGGCCGGCCTTTTCCGCGGGGCCGCCGGGAGTCACCTCCTTGATCCGGGCGCCGATCTTGTCCTTGGCGCTGTCGGCGTTGACATCGACGACCACGCCGAGCCTCGGCCGGCCGTACGCAAAGACCCTGACCTGTCCCTGGGCGCTGGCCGGAGAAACCCCGGCCGTAGTGGCGGCACAGAGTGCCGTAACGAAGAGAATGTGCCGCATTGCCTTGTCTCCATGGTGGGCGGGAATGCCATGGAGTAGATGCCTCGGGGGGTGGCAGCGTCGCGGCCCGGCATGGCGCCGAACCGGGAGGTGGGCCGCCGGTCTTATCCCCCCGGCCGGGGGCGCGGGGAGGGCTCGCCAGCTGCGCCTGGACCAGTCGCGGATCTCTGGCCTGAGGCGCCGGAGACCGCGTGGTGGCCGGGCGCTTCACTGCCGGCGGCGAGATCCGGCTCGAACCAGCAATCGGAGAGCTGCAGCGCCACGAAGCCGATCACGGCTGCAGTGACCAGCCAGTACTTGATCGAGGCGCTCCCGGCCAGCCAGCGCTTGCGGAACGATTCGCGCCAGCGGCGGGCGCGGCGGCGCCAGCGACCCGGGCCGGCATTCCCGTTCCGCCGACGGTCCGACTCGAGGCAGGCATCGATGGCCGCGAGTACGTCGGGCCGCCCCCGGAGCTGGGCGGGACCGCGCAGATCCTGCATCAACCTCGCCGTGGCCCGGCTCCCGAGCACGACCTGGTCGGCGTGCGCCAGCGAGAAAGCCGCCACGTCGAAGCAGGGCGCCTGCTCGCGGCAGCCGAGCAGTTCGAGCGTCATCTGGGTCCGGAAGCACTTTTCGCAGCGGCCACAGTTCCGGTCGGAGGCATCCTCCCAGCAGACGTGCAGAAACCGCCGCACTTCCTCCGATCCTGCGATGAACTCCGCCTTCTCGAAGCGCGTTGCCTCCGCCCCATAATGCACGAACGTGGTCCGGCTGGTGGACATGAGCCGGTCGGTGAGCGGATGCGCGCCGAAGCTCTCGGTGTCCTGGCGGGCCAGTGCGGCGGAAAGGAGCATGGTCGAAAAGCGCCCCTCCAGCATCAGCGCCGCGGCACCCAGGGCGGCGCCGTGGGTGACCTTGGCCCAGTCCAGGGCGGACAGGCGGGTCTGCCGGAGATTGGTGGCCAGGAGGATGGCGCGCCGGTCGAGTCGCGCGGCCACCTCGTGAAGGGCCCGGGCTTTTCGCTCGAAGGCGGCCTGATCGTCGAGCGGAAGATCGTAGCCCCAGATGTAGAGCAGGTCTTCGACCGGCCGCCGGTGGTCGCGGGCCGCCTCGCCGTCGTAGTGCAGCAGCGAATAGAAGGAGTCGATCCCGCCGGTGAAGAAGAGGCCCGTCGTGGCCGCCGGGTTCGGGGGCGGGGTGTGCTCGCTCTCGACCTCGACCGGCACCGCTGGATATTCCGGGTACCAGCGCCCCCAGATGTTCATCAGGGCATCGGTGTTGCGGAGCAGCCCGGCATCCACCGAGGCGTCGAGGCGGAGCGGTTCCCGCATCCGGAGCGCCAGCGGCAGCAGCGCCACCAGCCACCCGTCGCCATTGCCCGCGAGCGACTCGGCACAGGCCTCGGGAACTTCGAACCAGAGCACCTCGGGCGCCGTCCGCTTGCGCTCGTAGACAATCCGGCGGGCCAGCCGGACGTACCCCGGCAGGCGGGCACGCTCGATTGTCGGCGATTCGATCAGCATCCGCTCGCCTCGCGCCTTCGGGAACCGCCGGAAACAGGACTCCGGTCCGGATCGATGTGGAGGGCCCCCGGCAAGAGGGCTGGAATTGACACCATGATGTATGGAGCCGGGGCCCCGTCCGTTGCAAGTCCGGCCGGGATCGGCGCGCGCCCGGGCACCCTGGCGGCTTGGCTTCGAGGTCCCGGCGATTTATATTGATATAAACATTTATGCCAATGCAAATCGAGCCCCGCCCCCGCCCCGTTCCGCCGCCTTCCGCGGACGCCGATCGCGTGGTCCAGGGCCTCCGGCGGGTGGTCCGGGCGCTGCAGAGCTTTTCGCAGGACATCTACCGCAATTACGGCCTCACGGCCCCGCAGCTCTGGGCCCTCAAGACCCTGCTGCGCCTGGGCCCGATGCCGGTGGGCCGGCTGGCCGCCGAGCTGGCGGTGCACCAGAGCAGCCTGTCGCTGCTGGTGGACCGGCTCGAGGCGCGGAGCCTGGTCCGGCGCCGGCGCAGCAGCCAGGACAAGCGGGTCGTCGAGCTGCTGCTGACCACCCGGGGCCGGACGCTGGCCGCCGAAGCCCCGGAAGCCGCTCAGGGGCGCCTGCGTCACGCCCTGGACCAGTTGCCCGCGGCGCGGGTGAAGGAAATCCGCCAGGCCGTCGAGCAGATCGTCGCCGCCATGGAGGCCTCCGATCTGGAGGCCAGGTTCTTCTTTGCCGATGGCTGAGGCCCTGCTCCCCGCAGGTGACATTCCCCGCACCCTGCGCCTCCGCGGGTTTGGCGTCCCCCCGACCGCAGTGGCCGCCGTCACCCGCCACCTCGGCCCGAAGGAACGGATCGCGCGCGGGGGTCGGGCGTTCGGCCTGGCGTTGCTGGCCGCGCTCATCATGCTCCCGATCCCGATCATCCACATCATCGGCCCGCCGCTCGCGATCATCATCGGCATCGTGCTTGGCTTCCGCCGCCTTGGCGAAGGGGAAATCTTCGTCTCGGCCGAGGGAAGTTGTCCCTTCTGCCACCAGCAGCAGTACCTCGGGCTGGCGCAGAGCCGGTACCGCGTGCCCCGCAACATCACCTGCAACTCCTGCAGGCAGCCCCTCGAGCTCGAGGCGACCAGCGCACCATCATGAAGGAACACGTCGGCGACTACACCGCGGACACCCGGCTCCTCGTCACCGGAACCATGGCCATCGTGATCGGGCTGATCAGCGGTGGCGTCGCCTGGGTGCTGCTCCGGCTGATCGCGCTGGTCACCAACCTCGCCTACTACCACCGGCTGTCCGGCGAGTCGGTGACTCCCGCGGGGCATCACCTCGGCCTCTGGGCGCTGCTGGTGCCGGTAGCCGGTGGGTTGATCATCGGCGCCATGGCACGGTTCGGCTCGTCCAAGATCCGGGGACATGGGATCCCCGAGGCGCTCGAAGCCATCCTCATCGGGCGGAGCCGGATGGACGTCCGCGTCGCGGTCCTCAAGCCGCTCGCCTCCGCCATCGCCATCGGCACCGGCGGCCCGTTCGGCGCCGAGGGCCCGATCATCATGACCGGCGGCGCGTTCGGTTCGCTCTTTGCCCAGGGGTTCCACCTCACCTCGTCGGAGCGGAAGACGCTGCTGGTCGCCGGTGCCGCCGCCGGCATGTCGGCCATCTTCAATGCGCCCTTTGCCGCCCTCCTCCTCGCCGTCGAGCTGCTGCTGTTCGAGTGGAAGCCCAGGAGCTTCATTCCGGCCGCCATCGCGTCGGTCACCGCGTGGGCGGTGCGGGCCCCGCTGCTTGGCACCGGTCCGGTATTCGCCGTTTCGGCGCACGGGGCCTTTACTCCACCCGAGCTGATCGCGGCTGCTGGGCTGGGACTCCTCGCCGGCGGACTCGGCACGCTGGTCACCCTGCTGGTCTACGGGGTCGAGGATGCCTTCTCGCGGCTCCCGCTGCACTGGATGTGGTGGCCCGCCATCGGGGCCATCGTCGTCGGCCTCGGCGGATTGATCGAACCCCGTGCCCTCGGCGTGGGGTACGACGTCATCCGCGACATGCTGGATGGCCACCTGATCGGCACCGCTGTCCTGGTGTTCCTGCTGGTCAAGGCCGTGATCTGGGCGGTCGCCCTCGGATCGGGAACCTCAGGCGGCGTCCTGGCCCCGCTGCTGCTCATCGGCGGCGCGCTCGGCGCAACGGCGTCGCGATTCATTCCCGTGGGGGACGCGGCACTCTGGGCCCTGATCGGAATGGCCGCAATGATGGGCGGGACCATGGGAGCCCCGCTCACCGCGGTGGCGTTCCTGCTCGAGCTGACCGGGGATCTCACCGTCGGGCCGGGGCTGCTCGTGGCCTGCTCGGCGGCGTCCCTCGTAACCGTGCTGGTGCTCAAGCGGTCGATTCTGACCGAGAAAGTCGCCCGGCGCGGTCATCACGTCGCCCGCGAGTACAGCGTGAGCCCGCTGGCCAGGCTTCGCGTGAAAGACGTCATGGAGCGGGAGGCGCCGACGCTGAATGGCGCGCTGCCGCTCCAGGCGTTGCTCGACGGGATCGCGCTCGGCGATCCGGTCCTGGCGCACCGGCACTCCTGGCCCGTACTCGATGGGGAGGGTCGCCTTTGCGGCATCCTGACCCGGGGAGACCTGGTGCGGGCGCAGAGCCGGGCGCACGATGCCCCGCCATTGCTGCGCGAGATCGCCACGCCGGATCCACTGGTTGCCTACCCGGACGAGCTGCTGGAGACCGCCGTGGTCAGGATGGTTTCGCGAGGTGTGGGCCGCCTTCCCGTCGTGCTGCGGGAGCGGCCCGGTTACCCCATCGGGCTGCTGGATCGGGCCGCGATCACCGGGGCCTGGGCCATCGTGGCCGAGGAAGAGGGACGGCGGGAAGCGGGGTGGCTGTCCTCACCGTTCCGCCGGATCCGGCGCCGGATACGGCGGACCCTCGAACACCAGATTCAATCGAAAGAGACCCGCTGAAGAGGGAGCCCTACCACCGCTGGTAGTTGCGCCTCTGCACCAGAACCCCCACCCTTGAGCGCGTTTTCGCCAACGCGCCTTCCCGCAGTCACAGCGGCACGCAAAGAAGAAGCGCCATTGTGTCAGCCACGCCGCCCATGCCCAGTTTGGACCTGGGGCTATCCGGCGGGGTCTCTCGCTGCAACCTTTCACACAGAGGATTCCCATGGCCACACCTCCCCCGCGGGACCACAGGATCACGATCGACGAAGGAGCGGCTCACACGCGGCGGTTCCGTGAGGTTAACCCCGGCACCAAGACGCCGAAGGCAGGAATGTTCTGGCGCAGTGGCGGTCTCGACGAGCTGATGGCGCAGAAGGGGTGCGCAGGCCTGCGGGTCTATTTCGGCAGAGATACGGCTGGTGCCGGCCATCTCGTGCTCGTCGCAGTAGACGCCCAGGGTGATGACCTCTCGACCGGCACCGTTCTCGAGCAGGAGCTTCCCTGCCCGCCGTTCTGTTCCACCACCGGCCCGCTGGCGGGTTGAACACCTGTGATTTCCCCACCGCTCCTGGCCTACTCCGGCGTCGTGGCGGAGCTGGCGCCCCCGATCGCCATCCTGGCCACCCGAAGCCGGGACCGGGCCAGGATCGGCGTGGCGGTGTGGTGCCTGCTTCTGTTCGCCACGAACGTCGCGACGCGCTGGTTGGGTGCCCGTCACGAGAACAGTCTCGTTTTCAACTACTTCTCCGAGGCCATCGCGGGAGCCTGGCTGCTCTGGGTGCTGTCCTGCTGGCAGGCGCGGCCTGTATCCGCGCTCGCCTTGCGCCTGCTCATTCAGCTCTACTTCCTGACCAACCTGGTGCTCATCGCCACGGTTGAGGACACCGCCAATTTCAGCCACGTGACCAGTACCCTGAACGGCTTCCTGCTTCTGACACTGGTGTTGTTCACCCTGATCTCCCGGAGCCTCGATGAGCGGGTGCTCCTCACCCAGTTCGACTGGTTCTGGGTCTGTGGCGGGCTGGTGCTCTACATGGCCAACGAGATGGCCACTTTTCCGTTGGCGAGGGTTCTGGTGAGGGGCGACATGGATCTGCTCGTGACCCTCCTCACCGCCAGGTCGCTTATCGAAGCGCTCGCCATGCTGATCATCACCCGAGGCCTCCTGTGTCCGACTCAACCCCTTCCCTCTGGTGGGTTTTCGTTGCCGCCTTCCTCGCGGCCTTCGTCATACTCATAGCGTTCGGGCTGGCGCTGCTGCTCTACCAGCGGCGCTTCCTGGCCTTGCACCGCGACTACGCCAGTCAGCTGCTGACGGGGCAGGACGAGGAACGGGCGTGGGTGGCGCGGGAGGTCCACGACGACGCGCTCCAGCGCATCGCCCTGCTCGATCACGAGTGCGAGCGGCTGGCGGCCGCGCTGCCGCGGTCGGCGGAGGGAGGGGCCGATCCGGTCGGCGCCGTCCGCGCCGAGATCAAGGACCTGGGGGTCGTCCTGCGCGGCCTGGCCCACCGGCTCCACCCGGCGCTGCTCGACAAGGGCGGTCTCAACGCGGCGCTCACCAGTCTGGCGGGTGAAATCGAGCGGACGTATGATCTCAGGGTGAAGGTCGCCCTGCCGGCGGAACTGCCGAAGGTGACCGGGCCGCAGGCCCTGGCCATCTACCGCATCGCCCAGGAAGCGCTCCGCAACGTCGGCAAGCATGCCAGCGTGCCGGAGGCCGAACTCGATCTCGACGAAGCGAGGGAGAGCTACGTGCTGACCATCTCCGACAAGGGGCGCGGATTCGACGTCCGGGCCCCCCGCCGCGAGGCCGGCCTGGGCCTGGTCGCCATGAGCGAGCGGGCATTTCTGGCGCAGGGAACATGCACCGTCGCCTCGCGCGCCGATGGCGGCACGGTGGTTCAGGCCCGATTTCCCAGGCTGAGAGGGGATGTGTGACCGAAAAACCCCGTGTCATGCTGGTGGAGGACCACCACCTCGTGGCGGAAGGGATGTTCACCCTGCTCGCCGATGCGGTGGAGGTAGTCGCCAGCGTTGACCACGGCTCGAAAGTCCTGGCCGCGGCCCGGGAGCACCTCCCGGATCTCATCCTGCTCGACCTGAATCTCCCTGGGCGCAGCGGCCTCGAGCTGATCGGCGAGCTCCGGGCCGAGGTGCCCCAGTGCCGCATCCTCATCGTCACCATGCAGACGGAGCGGGTCTGGGCGGACGCCACGCTGAACGCCGGCGCCCAGGGTTTCGTGCCCAAGGATGCCGGAATGGATGAGCTCAAGGTGGCCATCTCCGAAGTCATGTCGGGGCGGCGGTTCCTCTCGGGCCTCGTCGCGCGCCGGACCAGCCGGACGGGCACCGGGCCGAAACAGCTCGGGCTCAACCGCCTGACTCCACGCCAGCAGGAGGTCGTCCGCCTGATCGGCGATGGCCGCTCCTCGGCCGAAATCGCGGAGCAGCTCAATTTGAGCCTCAATACCGTGGCGTTTCACCGCAAGCGGATCCGGCAGTCTCTCGGGATCGATTCCGAGCTTGGCCTGGTGCGCTACGCCCTCCTCGTCCAGGTCGGCCAGGACGAAAACGCCCCGGGAAAGCCGGAGTAAAGCCTCGTGGCTCCCGATCTTTCCCAGATGAAGGATGCCCTGGGCCTCAATCGGCTGGGCGCGGCCGAGGCATTGCGGGACCAGGCGGCGGTCCGCTGGCAGGGGGGCAAGGCGGAATCGCGGGTCGAGCGGATCGTCGAGGAGGTGCCGGTCGCCATCGCGTACAACGGCCAGGCCCATGTGGTCATGATGGCCACCCCCGCCGACCTCGAGGACTTTGCCCTCGGGTTCACTCTCACCGAGGAGCTGGTGGAGCGGCCGGACCAGTTCCGCGGCGTCGATGTGATCCGCTACAGCCGGGGCATCGAACTGCAGGTGGCGGTGGCGCCGGAGCGCGATGCGGTGATCGCCGAGCGGAACCGCAAACTCACCGGCAGGACCGGATGCGGCATCTGCGGGGCGGACAGCGTCGACGCCGTCCTGCGGCCGATCCGGCGGGTACCCGCGGGCCAGCCGATCCGGGCGGGCGCCATCGAGGAGGCGGTGTCTGGGCTGACCCCTGAGCAGGTGATCAACATCGAAAGCGGCGCCGTCCACGCGGCCGCGTGGGCCACCGCGGAGGGGCGGGTCGAGCTGGTGCGCGAGGACGTGGGGCGCCACAACGCCCTCGACAAGCTGGTGGGCGCGGTGGTCAGGCGGGGCATCGACCCCGCGACCGGATTCGTGCTGGTCACCAGCCGGGCCAGCTTCGAAATGGTGCAGAAGACCACGGTGCTGGGGGCGCCGCTCCTCGCTGCGATCTCGGGGCCAACCGGGCTGGCGGTGCGGGTGGCCAACGAGGCGGGACTGACCCTGGTGGGATTTGCCCGTGGGGATCGGCTGACAGTGTACACCCACCCGGGAAGGATTACGGCGTAGGGCAGGCGGGCAGGCGGGCAGGCGGGCAGGCGGGCAGGCGGGCAGGCGGGCCCGAACGTCACACCGCCCCTCAGTCCTGCAATCCCTCAATCTCTTTCCTACTGCGAACCCCGCGGTGCCTCGCCGTTGGGGGCGCGGTTCTGCACGTAGCGCCAGCCGAACCGCCCCTTGATGCAGAGATTGCCCTGAGTCACGTCGTGATCGAAGGGGCTCGTGACCTTCACGATTTCGTTGTCCTGCACGTGCAGCTGCAGGGTGCAGCCCACTCCGCAGTACGGACAGATGGTATCGGTGACCGTCTGCGCCTTCTCGTCCCAGGTGCCGTCCGCCCGCTTGTCGAACTCCGACTTGAACATCAGCGCGCCGGTCGGACAGACTGCGATGCAGTTGCCGCAGTAGACGCACGCCGAGTGAGGCAGCTCCACGGCAAACTCGGTGGAAATCCGGGCATCGAAGCCCCGCCCCGCCACCGTGAGCGCATAGGTGTTCTGGAAATCCTTGCCGCAGGCCTCGACGCACTTGTAGCAGAGGATGCACTTGCCATAGTCACGGACATAGAGCTCGTTATCCACCTTCGTCGGCTGCGCCACCCGGGCCGCGTACGCCGCATCGGGCGGGGCATGGTGACCCGGCTGGTAGCTGTCCCGTTCACCGGCCGGGAGTTCGGGCGCCGGCGGGCCGTAGCGCGCCGGATCGGCGGAGTAGTCGCTGATCCAGCGATCGACATCAGGTGTGGTGGAGAGATCCACCGAACTGGCGAGGAACTCCAGCACCATCTTGCGGCTGTGGCGCACTCGCGGAGTGTCGGTCTTGACCACCATGCCGGCCTCGACCTTGCGGGAGCAGGACGGCACCAGCACCCGCGAGCCCTCGACCTCCACGACGCACACCCGGCAGACATTGACCGGATGCAGGGTCTCGAGATAGCAGAGCGTCGGGATTTCCTGCCCGCGTGCCGCGCAGGCGCCGTAGATCGTGGTGCCTTCGGGCACCTGCACCTTGTCCCCGTCGATGGTGAGTTCCACCATCCGGCGGGCGCGCTCCAGCTGGACGAGCGGGGTCACCGGGGGGCTCCATCGAGAAGGTGCAGCCGCTTGATGGCGGATTCGACCGCGCTGTAGGCGGTCTGCCCCAGGCCGCAGATGCTGGCGTCTTTCATCGCGACTCCGATCTCCTCGAGCAGCGCCAGCTCACCGCCGACCCCGCCGCGTGGCTTCCCGACCAGGATCCGGTGCAGCGCCTCCTCCTGGCGCACCGTGCCCACCCGGCAGGGCACGCACTGGCCGCACGACTCGTCGCGGAAGAAGGCGGCGATCCGGCGCAGGATGTCGGTCATGTCCACCGTATCATCGAACACCATGATCACGCCGGAACCGAGCGTGGTACCGGCGGCCCGGACCCCCTCGAATGTGAGGGGAATGTCGAGTTCATCGGGGCCGACGAACCCGCCGGCCGCGCCGCCGAGCAGGATCGCCTTGATCCGGCCGCTGCCGGCGACTCCGCCGGCGAGACTGAGCAGGTCCCGCAGGGTGGATCCAAAGTCCACCTCGTAGACCCCGGGCTTCGCCACGTGGCCGGAAAGGCAGAAGAGCCGGGGGCCCGTCGAGCCTTCGGTGCCGATCTTCGCGTAGGCCGGTCCTCCGATCCGCATGATCTCGAGCACATTGACCAGCGTTTCGACGTTGTTGATCACGGTCGGCTTGGCGAAGACGCCGGAATTGACCGGGAAGGGGGGCTTGTTCCGGGGTTCGCCGCGGAAACCCTCGATCGAATTGAAGATCGCGGTCTCCTCGCCGCAGATGTAGGCCCCGGCGCCTTTGCGGATCTCCAGGTCGAAGGAGAATCCCGCCCCCATGATGTCCTGGCCGAGCAGGCCGCGGGCGCCGGCGGTATCGATGGCGTGCTGCAGCCGCTCGATCGCCAGCGGATATTCCCCGCGCACGTAGAGGAAGCCGATCTCGCAGCCGGTGGCATAGGCGGCGATCGTCATCGCTTCCACCAGGGCGAAGGGATCGCCCTCCATGATCGCCCGGTCCTTGAAGGTGCCGGGCTCCGATTCGTCGCCGTTGCAGATCAGGTAGTGCGGCCGGATCGGCTGGCGGGCGACGGCGTCCCATTTGCGGCCGGTGGGAAAGGCCGCCCCGCCCCGCCCCATCAGCTTGCTGTCCGTCACTTCGCGGATGACGCCTTCGGGGCCGAGTTCCAGCGCCCGCCGAAGCCCTTCATATCCGCCGTGGGCGCGGTAGTCGTCCAGGCTGGCGGGGTCGACAACGTCCACCCGACGGAGCAGACGGAGTGAAGTGTCCCCCGCCTGCTCGAGGCGAGGATGCGGCGCGCGGGAGGCAGCCAGGTCTCCCCCGAGCACGGCCTTGGCGACTGAAGCCGTCACGCCGCCGAAGAGCCGCTCCACCGGCTGCTGCCCTGCCACGGTGAGCAGTGCCGCGGGCGCCTGATCGCAGAGCCCCAGGCAGGGGCTCCTGAGCCACACTGCGCCATCGTCGGGAACCTGGTGGGCATCCCCGTCCGGACCGTGATGCCACGCGGGACCCACGCTCTTTTCCAGCTCGGCACAGAGCTGCTCGGCGCCTTTGCAGCGGCAGGCGATATCGTCGCAGACATGGAGCACCCGGCGGGGCCGGGGCACGGTCGAGAGCAGCGCGTAGAAGGTGGCGACACCGTAGGCATCCGCCGGCGGAATGGTGAGCCGCTGGCAGATGTAATTGAGCCCGCCTTCGCTGATCCAGCCCACCCGCGACTGGATCGCGTGCAGCGCCGGAAGCAGGAGGTGGCGCTGCTGGCGCGCGGCGTGACCGCCGCTGGCGGTGTGGGGATCGCGCCGGAGATCACGGGTACCGCCTTCCCACCCCGATTCAGGCGTGCCGAGAAACAGGTCGAGCGCTTCCCGTTCTTCGTCGGTGGGCTCGGCGTTGAGGAGATGCAGATCCAACGATCAGTCCTCGGTCAGGGTTTGGCCTGGGGAGCCCGGGCGACGGCCACCGGGCGGCTGGCCCGCACCGGCTCGACCCGCACGGCGCAGGCCTTGAACTCGGCCGTGCCGGAGCGCGGATCGGTGGCGTCGATGGTGAGCAGGTTCACCTTCACTTCATCCTGGAAGTGGAAAGTCATGAAGACGAGGCCCGCCCGGAGGCTCCGGTCGATGTGGACCGGCGCCACCACGCTGCCGCGGCGCGAGGAGACCCGCACCTGGTCGCCGTCCATGAGGCCCAGCTTGTCGGCATCCTCAGGGGACATGTCCAGCGTCTCGCCGCGGCGCAGCGGTGAGCTGAACCCGCCCGTCTGGACCCCCGTGTTGTAGCTGTCCAGCCGCCGCCCCGTGGTGAGCTGGAACGGGAATTCGGCGTCCGGCATCTCGACCGGCGGACTGTGCTCCACCACCGAGAACGGCGCGGGCCGGCCCTCGACGGGGTCCTTCCAGAGGCGGCTGTGCAGGAACAGCTCGCCGGGGTGATTCTCGTCGTAGCACGGCCAGTGGAGCCCGTTCTCCTTCTCCAGCCGCGCATAGCTCATCCCCGCCATGATCGGCGCCAGCCTCCTCACCTCGTTCCAGGTCTCCTCCGCGGTGGGCTGGCCCCAGCCGGCACCCAGCCGGCGGGCGATATCCGAAATGATCCACATGTCGTCGCGGGCGTTGCCCGGCGGCTTGAGAGCCGGCCGCACCCGCTGCACCCGCCGCTCGCTGTTGGTGACCGTCCCCTCCGCCTCGCACCAGCTCGAGGTGGCGGGGAGGACGACGTGGGCCAGCTGACCCGTCCGGGTGAGGAAGATGTCCTGCACCACCAGGTGGTCGAGACCCTGCAGCAGCATCTCGGCCCTGGTGGCGTCCGCCTCCGCCTGTGCCGGGTTCTCGCCGATGGCGTAGAGGGCCCGGAGCTCACGGTGCTCCATGGCCTCGAACATCTCGGTGACGTTCTTGCCGTAGGTCGGCTTGAGCGTGACACCCCACGCCTTTTCGAACTTGGCCTTGACCTCGGGATCGGTGGTCCAGTCCTGGAAGCCGACGAGGCGATTCGGGATGGCGCCCATGTCTCCGCCACCCTGCAC
>DATEHG010000226.1:0-15532 GCA_035279705.1 Gemmatimonadales bacterium | reverse complement strand
TCCATGCCGCCCTCTTTGGCCGCCACGACCATGATGCGCTGGCTCTTCCGGTCGAGCACGAAGCCGAGGTAGAGCTCCTTCTCGATCTGCACGGCGCCCTCGATGTAGAGGCGGTGCACCACACGCCCCTCCGGTCCCGTCTGGTGCGTGACCAGCTTCTTGCCGAGGAGCTCCTTGGCGGCATTGCGGACTTCGTCCTCGGTACTGCAGATCTTGATGCCGCCCGCTTTGCCGCGCGCGCCTGAGTGGATCTGCGCCTTGACGGCCCACTTGCTGCCGCCGATTTCCGAAGCACGGTAGACCGCCTGGTCGGCGCTGTAGGCCACACCGCCCTTCGGCACCGAGACGCCGAAGCCGGTAAGCATTTCCTTGGCCTGGTATTCGTGGATGTCCATGAGACGAAACTCCTTTGGCGTTCGAAAGCGGACGGTCGAGAGTCACGAGTCGCGAGTCCGCACCGGGCAGACTCGCGACTCTCGACTCTAGACTCTCGACTTCTCCCCGATCACCGCTGCCATCCGCACCACATTCTCCGCCATCCGCGCCGAAGCTGCGTCGATCATCCGGCCATCAAGCTGTGCGGCGCCTCTGCCCGCCTTGGCTGCCTCCTCGAGCGCCACCAGAATGCGTTTGGCCTTCTCGATTTCCGCGGGCGGCGGAGTGAAGACCTCGTTGGCGAGCTCGATCTGGCTCGGATGAATGGCCCACTTCCCTTCGATGCCGAGTGCCGCGCCACGCCTGGCCGCGGCACGGAAGCCCTCCGGGTCCTTGAAGTCGCCGAAGGGGCCGTCGATCGGCCGCAGGCCGTAGGCCCGACAGGCCACGATCATGCGGGTGAGGCTGGCATGCCACTGATCGCCCGGATAGTCGGGGTTGAGCCCGCCGATGGACACCGTGCGCGCCCGCATGCTTGCGGCGTAGTCGGCCACGCCGAAGTGCATGGCCTCGAGGCGGCGGCTCGATTGCGCGATCGTCTCGACGTTGGCCATGCCCAGGGCGGTCTCGATCAGGACATCGATCCCGATCTTCTGCTTGATGCCCTTGGCCTCTTCGATCTGGGTGAGCAGGGCGTCGGTGAGGTAGACGTCGGAGGGCGTGCCGACCTTGGGCACCAGCACGACGTCCAGGCGGTGGCCCGCCTGTTCGATGACATCCACCATGTCCCGGTAGAAGTAGTGGGTGTCGATGCCGTTGACGCGCACACAGATGGTCTTGCCGCGGCCGCGCCAGTCGTGCTCCAGCAGGCCCTTGATCACGTTGATCCGGGCCTGCTCCTTGTCCCCCGGCGCGACCGCGTCTTCCAGGTCGAGGAAGACGTAGTCCGCCTCGCTCTCCAGTGCCTTGGCAAAGAGTGCCGGGTTGGTGCCGGGCACGGCGAGTTCGCTCCGCTGCAGGCGGAGCCGGGCGGGTTCATAGCGCTGGTGACTCACCGCGCCGCCCCGGCCGGGGTCCGTCCCTCGGCCGGCTTCGCGGCCTCCTTGATGGGCACGACCGGCCGCCCCGGAATGGCGGGCGCGGTGGTGCGCCAGTATTCCGTCGCCGCCGCCACGCCGCTCCCGGGCGTGATCGGGATGCCCACATCGCGCATCGCCATTTCGGCGCCGGCCAGGCCGCTCACCAGCATCAGCTCGTTGAGATCACCCAGGTGGCCGATGCGGAAGAGTTTGCCCGCGACTTTGTTGAGCCCGGCGCCGAGCGCCAGGTTGTAGCGCCGGTAGGCCACGTCGATAACGTCGGCGCCGTTGAACCCGGCGGGCACCATGATGGCGCTCACCGTATCGGAGTACCAATTCGGCTGGCGGGCGCAGAGCTCGAGTCCCCAGGCCTTCACCGCGCGACGGGTGCCCTCGGCCAGCCGGTGATGCCGGGCGTAGACGTTCTCCAGCCCCTCCTCGAGCAGGATCGCCAGCGACTCGCGCAACCCGTACAGCATCGGCAGCGCCGGTGTGTAGGGGAAATACCCGGTGGCATTGGCCTTGATCATGTCGCCGAAATCGAAGAACACCCGGGCGCACTTGGCCTTTTCCCGCTCGGCCAGCGCTTTCTGGCTGACGCACACGATGCCGAGGCCGGCGGGGAGCTGGAGCCCCTTCTGCGATCCGGTGACTGCCACGTCCACCTGCCACTCGTCGAAGCGGAAGTCGATACTGCCGAGTCCGCTGACCGAGTCGACGTAGAGCAGCGCCGGATGGCCCGTGGCATCCATCGCCCTGCGAACGGCCCCGACATCGCTGGTCACCCCGGTGGCCGTCTCGTTGTGCACGATCATCACACCCTTGATCGTGTGGCCGGCGTCGGCGCGGAGCCGGGCGTGGATCTTCTCGACCGGCGCGCCTTCGCCCCACTCGGCGTCGATGACTTCGACATCGAGTCCGATGCGCTGGGCCAGGTCGATCCAGAGGAGGGAGAACTGGCCGAAGCGGCAGGCCAGCACCTTGTCGCCCGGAGAGCGGGTGTTGGCGAGTGCGGCTTCCCAGCCGCCGGTGCCCGTGGCGGGGAAGATGAAAGGCTGCCCCGATTCGGTCTTGAAGACCTTCTTCAGGTTCCGGAAGAGCTCGTTGGGCAGCTCGGGGAACCTGGACGACCGATGGTCCTCGCTGGCAACGTGCATTGCCCGCAGGACGCGGTCAGGAATGTTCGTGGGGCCGGGAACAAAGAGGTGGTTACGGCCGGGCATGCTGCCATCCTTTGCGCTGGAGTAACGTGGGCGAAAGCTCCGGGCTCTCGCGCGAATCACCGTCGACGGCCATCTTGCAGGCCGCGCTCACCACCGGAGTCGGAACACCGTGGCTGTTCCCGCAACGCCCCCTGAAGTGAGAGCATTGCTGCAGGACCTCTATCACGCTGCCGTCACCGCGGCGGCGCCCGGTCCTGCCCTGGGTCGAGCCCTGGCCCCCCATCGTCCGGAGTCCAAGCGTCGAATTTTTCTGCTGGCACTCGGCAAGGCGGCCCATCCGATGGCCACCGCTGCCGTGGAGCGACTGCGGGAATGGGGACTCGACCCCGCGGGTGGCCTGATCGTCAGTCCGGCTGCCGATCCGCCACCGCATCCCGCCCTGCAATCACTCCCCGGGAATCATCCCTTTCCCGGGATTCTTTCGTTTGCCGCCGCGGAGGCCGTGGGCAGAGTCGCGGGACAAATCGCGCCGTCAGATGAGGTGTGGGTGCTCCTCTCGGGGGGCACGACTTCCCTCATCGGCGCGCCGGTCGCCGGGGTCGAACCCGACGACCTGATCCAGCTCTACCATCTGCTGCTCGGCTCCGGTCTGGATATCTCCGCGATGAACCGGATCCGCAAGCGGTTTTCTCGCTGGGGAGGCGGCCGTCTCGCTGCGGCGCTCCATCCCGCGCGTGTGAAAAATTTCACAATCTCCGACGTCATCGGTGACGACCTGGCGGCCATAGGATCGGGCCCCTGCGTACCGGATGAGTCGAGTGCCAGTGATGTGCGTGGCGCCCTGGCCAGCGCCGGTCTCTGGGAGCAGGTACCCGCGTCGGTGCGGGAGACTCTCGAGACCGTCCTGCGGGGCCAGGCTCCCGAAACGCCCAAGCGGGGAGACCCGGCCTTCCAGAACCTCGAAACCGAGATCGTGGTCAGCAACCGGCTGGCCGTGGAGGCCGCCCAGCGCCGAGGCATCGAACTCGGTTTGACAGCTCGGGTGGTCGACACCGCGCTGGCCGGGGAGGCGGCGCCAACCGGCCGGCGCCTCGCCCAACACCTCATAAACTATTCCGAATCCCGACCGGCGCAACCGGGGGGGCCGCATAAAGATGCATTCTGCCTTATATGGGGCGGGGAGACGACCGTGACCCTGGGGGCCGATCACGGGCTGGGCGGGCGGAACCAGGAGCTCGCATTGGCCGCGGCGGAGGTGCTGGCGGGATCCCCAGCCCTGACCGGTCTCTTGTCGGCGGGAACCGACGGGCGCGACGGACCGACAGAGGCGGCCGGAGCCGTCGTGGACCGTGAGACGTGGGGGCGGGTCAGGGCAGCGGGGCGAAATCCCTCCGTCGACCTCGCGCGCCACGACGCCTTTCACGCGCTCGAGGTAGCGGGAGCCCTGCTCCCCGCCGAAGCGACGGGAACGAATGTGATGGATATTGTGATCGGATACCGCGGGGAACACGCCTAGCAGTTCACGTACTTCCAGTTCCGCTGCTTCCCCTCCGCCACCCACTCGATGGTCTGATCCAGCCGCCGCTGCCGGGTCTCGTCCGTCTTCGCTTCGGTGAGCCAGTCGATGTATTCCCGCTTGTGGCTCGGAGCGAAGCCCGCCCACACATTCTGCGCCCTGGCGTTCTTCTTGAGGGCCGCCACGAGATAGGCAGGTTCTTTCGCCGGCGGCTTCGGCGCCTTCCTGGGCTTGGCGACCGCGGTGCCTTCGGCATTCAGCTTCATCGCCTGCTTCACATACCCTTTCATCACCGCTTTCGGCGGCAGGTCCTTCACCGAAGTCAGCCGGCCGAACTGGCCATGGGCTTCCTCCGCCTTGTTGCCGTTCTTGTCCAGGATCAGGCTGGCCTTCCAGAAGCCGAAGGTGGCGTGGGCCTTGAACGACGCCATGCCGCACATGATGCCGTGGTACATGAAGGTCGGCATGCTCCACTTGAGCGTCTCCTCCACCTCGGGACACGCCTCGTGCACGATCGCGCGGATGTGGGTCAGGATCGGCTGCGCAAAGGCGGGGGCTTTCTTGATGTAGGCGTCGACGCGGGGGTCGCGTTTCGGCATGGAGGCCTCGGATGACGGACAGACGGACAGACGGACAGACGGACAGACGGACAGGCCAACCTACAATCTCGCCTGGGGACTCGCGACTCTCGACCCTCGACCCGCGACCCTCGACCCCTACGGATGCAACGGCAACTCCGGATGGAAATCGCGGCCCAGAATGACCGTCACGTCGACGCGCCGCAGTGTATCGATCTGCTCGCTCACCACCCCCACCCCCAGCGCCGCCCGCGCCTGCTCGGCCGCCCGGCGCCGGTCGGGGCGACGGGCATAGACGCGCGTCGTCGCTCCCCCGGTCGTGTCCCCATTGCCGAAGAAGACCACGTCGAGTCCTTCGCTCCGCAGCACCCGCGCACCCAGCCGCGCGAGGCCGGGTGTGCCCGCGCCGTTCAGCACTTCGACGGTGACCCGCTCGTCCGCCGAGGGAATCGGATAGGCGTGCGCCGGCCCCCGGTCGGGAGACCGGCAGCTAGCAACCAGGATCAGGATGGAGAGAAGTCCGGCGGTCAGGCCGGGACGGCGGCTGCGGCAGGACGGGAGAACAGGCTGTTCCAAAAGCGCACCGTGGGCTCGGGGAGCGGCCAACCGGACTTGATCAGGCGACCGACCCGCGCCTGCACCACTTCGCGCAGCACCCCTCCCGGATCGCGCGGGAAGCGGGCGGCGAGCTGGGCGCGCCACTCCTTGTCGTGGCTGCGGCCCGGCTCGAGGTAGTCGGCGCAGTACAGGACCCGGCCCACCATGTCCCACTCGGCGAGACCGATCGAGTGGTAGCGCACGGCATCCAGCACGCCGCGGTCATTCTCACCGCTCGCCTTGGCGAGCGCCGCACTGGCGGCGCCGTGCCGGAGATCGACCGGCCCCTCGGCCGAAGGCGCCCAGCGGATCAGATCTTCAGGGCTCGCGTCCCGCACCGCGTCGTGCAGCCAGACCGCGCGGAGCCAGCGATTGCGCTCCGAGTCCGGCACGCCCATTTCCTCGGCCCAGCGGGCCACCACCTCGGCCACCCGCTGGACATGCATCAGGCGCTCGGCACTCACCACTGCCCAGGACGGCAGGGTGGGCCGGAGCCCCGGATCGGAGGGGCGGGGATCGCGCGCGCCAGCGGTCACGGTCGCGCCGCGGCGGTCAAGAAGGTCATGAAGAGTCACTCCGGCTTCTACCCAAGAATAATGTTATCAATCAATCGTGTGGAGCCGACCCTCGCCGCAACAGCGATGATCGTGCCAACTTCAGCAGTTTCAACTGATTGTAACGTTAGCGGGTCCACGATGGCGAGGTACTGTAAGGTCGCCTCCGGCACCGCATTGAAGGCCGCAATAATCACATTCTGGAGACTTTCGGCCCTTTTTTCCCCCCCCTCCCATGCTTTCCGGGCGGAGACGAGCCCCTGGCTCAGCACCAGGGCGTGCTTCCGTGCCACAGGATCGAGATAAGCGTTGCGGCTGCTCAACGCTAATCCGTCGGTTTCACGCACAGTTGGAACGCTCACCACCTCGATGGGAAAGTCGAGATCGGCGACCATTCGCCGGATCAGGGTGAGTTGCTGGATGTCCTTCTGGCCGAAGACCGCGACGTCCGGCTGCACCTGGTTGAAGAACTTGGCCACGACCGTGAGCACCCCGGTGAAGTGGCCGGGCCGCACCTCGCCCTCCCAATGCTCCGCCGTCCTCCCTGGCACCACCCGCATCTCGGCACCAGGCGGATACATCGCGGCAACCGTGGGGAGGTACAGGAGGTCCACACCGGCCGCTTCCGCGAGCTTCGCATCGCGCTCGACGTCGCGCGGGTAGCGCTCGAAATCTTCGCCCGGGCCGAACTGCAGCGGATTGACGAACAGGCTCATGATCACCCGCGGCGCCAGCTTCCGCGCCGCGGTGACCAGCGACAGGTGTCCCTCGTGCAGCGCCCCCATCGTGGGCACCAGCGCAATGCGGTGTCCCTCCCGCCGAGCCGCGTGGACCCAGGCCCGGAGGTCGGGAATGCTGGTGACTCGGTTCATTCGAAGGAGTGGCCGGGACCCGGGTAGGCGCCTTTGCGCACTTCGTTGGCGTACTCGGTGGCCGCCCGGCGCACGTCGTCGGCCAGGTGGGCGTAGTGCTTGAGGAACTTCGGAGTAAAGCCGGGATTCAGCCCGAGCATGTCGTGCAGCACGAGCACCTGGCCATCGCACTCGGGACCGGCACCGATGCCGATGGTGGGAATGGCCACCGCCGCCGTGATCCGCTGGGCGAGGGCGGCGGGGATCAGCTCTAACACCAGGGCCTGTGCCCCGGCCCCTTCGATGGCGCGGGCATCCTCAATCAGCGCCTTGGCGGCCGCCTCCTCCCTGCCCTGCACCCGGTATCCGCCCAGCGCGTGCACCGATTGCGGGGTGAGTCCGAGGTGACCGGTGACCGGGATGCCGGCGCGGACGATCGCCTCGACCGTCGACACCATGTGGCGCCCCCCTTCGATCTTCACGCCATGGGCGCCGGTTTCCTGCATGACCCGGCCCGCGTTTCTCACCGCGTCCGCCACCGTCACCTGGTACGTCAGGAAGGGGAGATCCACGACCACCAGCGCGCGGCTGCTGCCGCGCCTGACCGCGGAAGCGTGATAGATCATCTGGTCCAGGGTGGCGGAGAGGGTGGTATCCTGTCCCGCCAGCACCTGGTTCACCGAGTCGCCCACCAGCAGCATGTCGACCAGGTCATCGAGCAGCCGGGCGAACAGCGCGTCGTAGCAGGTGAGCACCACGATCCTCTGTCCGGCCCGCTTCCTCGCGGCCAGGTCAGGAAAGGTGACTGCGCGTCCTTCGTTCGCGGGGGCCGAGCTCATTACGCCTTCTCGGCCAGAGTGGCCAGCTGCTGCTCCAGTTCCTGGATTTCGCGCTGCCAGAAGTCCCGGTGCGGAAGCTCGGGGTGCGGCAGGATGAGATCGTGGTCCCGCAGGCGCCGGGTCCCGAAGCGGACGATATCGAGGTCGAGCGTGCGGGGTGCCCAGCGCTCGGTGCGAACCCGGCCGGCTTCTTCCTCGATCTTCTGCAGCGCCTTGAGGAAGCGGGAAGGGTCGAGGCCCGTCGCGGCAACGACCATCTGGTTCAGGTACTTGGGCTGATCCTTCCCGCCGAGCGGCGCGGTCTCTTCCACCCGCGAGGTGGCCAGCAGCTTGGTCAGCGGAATCTTGCGGATCGATTCGACCGCCCGCGCCAGGTACTCCTCGCGCTTGCCGAGGTTGCTGCCCAGGGCGATGAACACCCGTTCGTGGAGGTCGGCGCTCACAGTTCCGTCGCGAAGTGGCGGGCGATGCCCTGCAGCCGGTCAGCCACGTCCTGCAGCTCGAAGATCGCGCGTTCCAGCTCGGCATGCCCTCGGGCGGATTCTACCGCCCGGTCCGCCATTCCGCCCGACTGCTCCAGCGCCCGGGCGGACACTTCGGCGATGCTGGCCATCTGGCCGGAGAGACGGCCCACCGCCTGTTCCTGCACCGTGGCGGCAGCGGCGATCCGTCCGGCGCTTTCCACCACACCGTGGGAGGAGACTACGATGTCGTCGAGCGCGCGGGCGGCGGCATCGGAGAGGCTCTCGACGCCGCTCACCGCCTCTTCCCCGCGAATCATCTGGGCCGCGATCGAGGCCACCTGGTCCTGGATGGTGGACACCAGTCCGGAGGCTTCCCGCGATGCCTGGGCACTCTGGCTGGCCAGCTGACGGACCTCCGTGGCCACCACGCTGAAGCCCTTGCCCTGCTGCCCGGCCCGCGCCGCTTCGATGGCGGCATTCAGGGAGATCAGATTGGTGAGATCCGCGATCTCGCGGATGGCACCGATGAAGCCGACCAGCCGGCCGCTGATCCGGTCCAGCTCGCCGACTTCGGCGCTCCGCTCGGACACGAATCGCTTGAGCTCGACCAGGCGACCGATGGCGTCGTGAATCAGGTCGCGATTGCTGGCGGCGGTTTCCGCGGCGGACTGCGCGGCCTTGGCTACGGCGCTGCCGTCCAGCGCCACCCCGCCGGCGGCCTTGTTGAGCGCCGCGGTCGCCTCCTTCCCGCTGCTCACAAAGCGCTCCTGCTCGGCCGCGCCGATCTTGATGGCCTGCGCCGTGCTCGCGGCCGCGCTCGCCGCGGACCGCAGCACTTCGGTGGTCTCGGCCAAGGCGCGCACCTGCGCCCCGATCCGGGCGACGGTATCCACCAGCGGCGCGCGCAGATCGGCGATGTGCATGGCCGTGGCCAGCTGACTGGCGAACGTCTGCGTCGCGGCCAGCTCCTTGTTGCCGTATTCGCGGTTCTTGTGATGGTCGAGCTCGAGCAGGCCGACGGTTTCCTCGCCGAAGCGGAGCGGCACCACAAGCATGCTCAGCGCATGGGGCTCCGGATTCAGGATCCGCTTGTCGGTGCGGGCATCCTGCACCGAGATCGAGCGGCCGTCGCGGATGGCCTCCGCCCGGAGCGACGGGGCGTCGGAGGGCGGTTCCCCGCGGTCGGGCTTGCCATGCTTGCCACGGTACACGACGGACACGGTCCCGTCGTCGTGGAGCCGGCAGATCCGGAAGTCGGTCCAGTCGAGCACCCGGTGGGCCATTTCCTCGAGCTGCTGGAAGGTGTCGAGCAGCGTCACGTTGCTGGTGATCACCCGCTCGCGCAGATGGATCTTGTTCAGCTCCTCGGCGGCGATCGCTTCTTCCAGGATCTTCTTGGTGAGCAGGCCCAGCACCCCCAGCACCGAGACCACGGCAAACCATCCCTCGGGCGAGAGGGTGTACACGGCCGCCACGACGATCACCACCGCGATCAGGGTGAGGATGTAGGCGAGGATCTCGTAGCGGAGCAGCATCAGCCGCTCGTCGGGCTCCAGCTTGTCCCGGACGAGCAGGGTGAAGTAGAAGAGGGAACGGGCCGCGAAGAAATACATCCCCGCGAGGAAACAGGCTGCCGGCAGGTACTCGACGGAGAACCCCAGCGGGTTGGTCAGCTTGAGGATGAGGGCGTAGATGCCGAAGGCGAACACAAAGGCGATCACCTCGCGGCCGGCATTGATCAGCGCCACCCAGATGGGTTTCCGGATCAGCGCGAAATCCGCCAGCAGCACCCCGACGCCGAGCGCGAACACCACCGGCGTCGATCCGACCGTGACGGCGCCCGCCAGCACCGGCACCCCGATCTGGGTGAGATAGGAATACTTGGAGAGGGGGATTTGCCCGGCACGGAGCGCGGTCACGCCGAGGGTGAGCAGCCCGACCGCCCACGGATGCAGCATCCAAAGCGGATCCCAGGCCAGCGTCACCACCCAGAGCGCCGCGCCCCCGAAGGCGAGCACCCGGGTGTACCGGTCGAGCATGACGCGGACTTCGATCATCGCGCCACCACCCCCTGATCGAGGGCCTGGCGGAGACTCGCGAGGAGCGCTGCCGCACCCGTGACCCCGGTCCTGTCCAGCGTGTCCACCAGCGCGCTGCCGACCACGACTCCATCCGCCATCCGGGCCACTGCCCCCGCCTGATCCGCCGTGGAGATGCCGAAGCCGACAGCGACGGGCAGCGGACTCGCGGCCCGCACCCGCTCCACCTGTCGGCCGAGGTCGGCGGCGAGCTCCCGGCTGGCGCCAGTCACCCCCAGCCGTGCCACCAGGTAGAGAAATCCCTGGGCCCCGTCGGCGATCTCGGCGAGGCGCGCCGGCGTCGTGGTCGGTGCCACCAGGCGGATCAGGTCGAGCGGACTGCTGCGAACCGCGCCTTCGAGCGCCGGGTCCCCGCCGGCCGGCAGGTCGGTCAGGAGAATGCCGGCGATGCCAAGCTGATCGGCGTCGGCCAGGAACCGGTCGACTCCGTACTGCAGGATCGGGTTGAGATAGCTGAAGATCACCACCGGCTGCCTCGGCGAGACGCGATCAACCAGCGCGAGCGTCCTGGCCAGCGTCATCCCGCGATTGAGGGCCTCGAAGGTCGAACGCTGGATCACGGGACCGTCGGCCAGCGGATCACTGAACGGCACCCCGACCTCGAGGATATCGCAGGTCTCATCGGCGATGCGGAGCATTTCGGCGCTCCGCTCGAGATCGGGGTGCCCGGCGGTGAGATAGGGAATCAGTGCGGTGCGGCCCTCATGGCGGAGCGCCGCCCACGCCCTCTCGAGGCGGGATTCAGACAAGGTAGTGGCCGGCAGTGAGCCCGTACCGGTCGGGGTTGGTCACTTTCACGATCGACCGGAGGTAGGAGCCGTCCGGCCCCTTCTCGACCAGATCCTCTTCCTGTCCCGGCGAGGGGAGAATGCCGCCGTTCACGTCGATGCAGATCCGGACCCTGGGGCGGTTGAGGTTGTTCTGGTCCTGGCTCGCCCCGGAGACGATGGCCACCTCGAACGTGTCGAGAATGACGCAGGTGCCGACCGGATAGACGCCGATCAGGTTGATGAGCGCCTTGACGAGGACCGCGTCGTAGCCGCGCCGCGGGTTTTCCCACATCTCGCGCAGCACCGCGTCGGGCTGGATCGGGACCGTCTGGTAGGTCCGGCGGCTGGTGGCGGCGTCGTAGCCGTCTGCGACGGCGCAGATCCGGGAATAGATCCCCATCTGCCGCGGGCGGATCGCCTTCGGGTAACCGGTGAGGTCCGTCTTCATGTGGTGCTCATGGGCCACGATGACGGCACGGTACGGCACGTCGCTGTGGCCCCGCATCGCAAAGAGCGTCAGCACCCCGCACCAGGGGTGCGTCTGCATCAGGCGCCACTCGTTCTCGTCGAGACCGCTGCTCTTGTTGAGCACATCGATCGGGATCCGCGCCTTGCCCACGTCGTGCATCAGTCCGGCGAGTCCCAGGTCGTACAGCTGCAACCGGGTCAGGCCGAGCTTCTTGCCGAGGGCCACCGAGAGGATGCAGACGTTGACCGAGTGGGTGAACGTGTACTCGTCGTAGTCCCGGATGGCAGTGAGGCCCACCAGTGACGTCTCGTTGTTGAGCACCTGGTCCACGATCGCCTGCACGGCGCGCTTGACCCGGGCCACGCTCGTGGTCCGCCCCAGCCGCACGGAGTTGATCACCTCCTTGGTGACCGCCACGCCGTGCGAGTAGGTCCGCTTGGCCACTTCCTTGGCGTGTTCCGCCTCCGCCTTCAGTTCTTCGGTCTCGAGGGGCGGCTCGACCAGGATCCTGGTTACCCCGCCGCGGTCGAGGCGGTCCCGCACCTCGGCGTAGCGCTCGGGCGCGTCGGTCCGTGCCGAGACGGCGAGCAGCACGCCGAGAAAGATCTGCCAGTCCTTGCGCTCGATCCCCTGCTGCACCAGCAGCACGCCGATCTCGCAGGTCTTGAGGACGGTGTGCAGGTGGCTGAACGAGGCGAAGTTGTCGAGCTCGAGACGGAGCCGGGTGCCGTTGACGAAGATGAATTCGCCCGAAAGGCGGACCTCGACCTCATCACCCCGGGCCAGCAGCGCCACGGCCGAGGCCTGCAGATCGTCGAGCGACTTCTGCGCGGTCGCATTCTCGACGGGGTACAGCTTGAGGGAACGGAGTGCCGCGTACATGGCAAGCAGCAGGCTCCGTCCGGCCTGGCGGAAGAAGGCGTCGTCGGTGCCCGGCGGGGCGGCGGCCTGGTCGATCACGCCCCACCCTCACGCAGGGCCCGCGTCACCGCGGTCCGCACCTGGAGATCCTTGTCGTTCTGCAGCGCCTCGAGCGCCTCGCGGGCGGCCGGCGTCCGGATTTTCCCGATGGCGCGCGCCGCCGCGGCGCGGGTTTCCGGCGCGACCTTGGTCTTGAAGAAGCCGCTGGAGTTGAGCAACCCCTTGAGCGTGGCCAGCCCCCCTTCCCCGGCCACGACCGCGTACGCCTCGAACACGGCCACCCGTTCCGTGAGGTCCATCTCGCGCGCGGCCTTGCCCTGGATCAGCGGCTCGATCCTCCGGAGCAAACCCTTGTAGCCGCGCTGCCCCAGCTCGCGCACCGCCGCAAGGCGCACATCCCGGTCCACATCATCGGCCGCCCGCTCCACATGCTGCAATGCGCCCGGGGTGGCGATGGCGCACAGCGCCTGGACCGCGGCCAGCCGCACCTTGGGTTCCGGATTGGCGAGCCCTTCGGCCAGACCCGGCACGGCGGGGTGGAGTTTGATACGGCGGCAGAGCTCGATGGCGCTGGTGAGGCTTTCCTCGTTCGATTCCTTGAGCAGGGCCAGGATTTCCCGTGGATTCTGCTCAGCCAGCCGGTCCGCCGAGGGCTCGAGCAGAGTCCGGAGGCGGGCGTTGGCAAAGCGCGGCAGCCATACCAGCAGCGTGCCCAGCGCGTTGGGCCGCAGTTCGCGGAACAGTTCGGCCAGGTCGGTCTCAGCCGCCATGGCCCCCGACTCATCGAGCGCCTGCAGCAGCTGGTTCAGCACGGCGGGGTCGCTCAGCCGCCCAGTCAGGGATTCGAACCTGGCCCGCTCTCCCTTGTCGAGATCCCTGGTCCGGGCCAGCACCGCGCGCAGCTCGCGGAGGATCAGCGCCGCGGGCTTGAAATCGCTGGTATTGAGCAGGTGCACCATCATCGACTCGAGGATGCCCAGCACCTCGAGGCGGACGCCCTCGCCGAGATCCAATTCGAGCAGGTCGAGCAGGATCGAGAGGGCGTTGAGCCGGAGATCCTGCTTGTACTCCCGGTCCACCGCGTCGGTGATGTAGCGGACTTCCGATTCCTCGAGCCAGTACAGCGTCGAGTCGAAGTCCTCGAGGTCCAGGACGCCGGACTTGCGCGGCGTTTCCTCTTCCTCGGCCGAATCGGCGCGGACCGCTTCCGCGCGGCCGGCGGCCTCCTTCGCCTCCTCCGCGGGACCGCCCGCCATCTCGGTGCCGATGGGCGCCCCGGGCAGCGGCTGGTCCGTCGACATCTCGGCGAAGTGATAGCGGATGTTCTCGAACGATTCGGCCCAGAGGAGCGTGTACAGATCGTCCCCCGCGTCGGTCGAGAGGGTGCGCGCCCCCTGCACCTTCTCGAGGAAGCGGATCATCTCGCCGTCCTCCACGCCGCGCTTCAGGGTCAGCACCCGCATCCCGTCCTTGAACAGGCTCCAGGCCAGGCTCTCCGCCTTGTTGGGCTGGTGGTACACCACCTGGTCTTCCCAGACGAAGTCCGTCTCCCGGACGACCAGCACCAGTTCCTCGGTCAGTTCCCACACCGCCGGGAAGGCGGCCTTCACGGCAGCTTCGCCCCGCTGGTACATCGGATTGTTGGGGAGGTACATCTGGAAGGTGCGCAGCCCCTTGACCATGGCGCGCAGCAGCTCTTCGACCGGACCGGTCGGCTGCAGCGCGGTTTCGGAAGAGGCGGGCGCAGTCATGCGTTCGGTCGGGTCAGGGCGGCGACGTGGGCGACATCCTTGTCACCCCGGCCGCTGAGACAGAGCAGCACCAGATCATCGGGCCGCCAGGCGCGGCTGGGGTCGGCCAGCCAGGCCAGGGCGTGGGCGGTTTCCAAGGCCGGTATGATACCCTCGGTACGCGCCAGCCGCTCGAAGGCGTCCAGGGCTTCCGCGTCGGTCACCGAATCGTAGCTCACCCGGCCGCTGTCCCGGAGCCAGCTGTGCTCGGGACCGACACCCGGATAGTCGAGTCCGGCCGACACGGAGTGCGCCGGCGCCACCTGGCCGTCCGCGTCCTGCAGCAGGTAGCTCAGGCTCCCGTGCAGCACGCCGGGACGGCCGGCACTCAGCGTTGCACTGTGATGCCCGGTCGCGAGGCCCTCTCCAGCGGCCTCGACACCGATCAGCTTCACCGACGCATCATCGAGGAAGCCAGTGAACATCCCGATGGCGTTCGAACCGCCGCCGACGCACGCCACAACCGCGTTGGGCAGACGCCCGGTGCGATCCAGCACCTGCTCGCGGGCCTCGCGGCCGATCACCGACTGGAAGTCCCGCACCATCCGCGGGTATGGGTCGGGGCCCACCACCGAGCCGATGATGTAGTGGGTGGTGGGCACGTTGGTGACCCAGTCGCGCAGCGCCTCGTTGGTGGCGTCCTTCAGCGTGCGGGTGCCCGACTCCACCGGCACCACGGTGGCTCCCAGCAGCTTCATCCGGTACACGTTGAGCGCCTGGCGCTCCACGTCTTCCGCCCCCATGTACACCACGCACTCGAGACCGAAGCGGGCGCACACCGTGGCGGTGGCCACGCCATGCTGCCCCGCCCCGGTCTCGGCGATGATCCGCTGCTTGCCCATGCGGAGCGCCAGCAGCGCCTGGCCGATGGTGTTGTTGATCTTGTGGGCGCCGGTGTGATTCAGGTCCTCGCGCTTGAGGAGCACGCGGCAGCGGGCGTGGGCGCTGAACCGCGGCGCCTCGGACAGCGGCGTCGGGCGACCGACGAAATCCCGGAGCAACCGGTCGTATTCGGCCCAGAAGGACGCGTCGGCCCGGGCCCGGTCGTAGAGCGCCGCCAGTTCATCGAGCGCGGCGATGAGCGTCTCGGGAACGTAGCGGCCCCCATAAGGGCCGAATCGTCCGCCGACGGCGCGCTCATGCGGGAGAGTGGTGCCCAACGACCGCCTCCACAAATCGGGTTATGCGCCCGGCATCCTTGAGGCCGGGCGCCGATTCGACCCCGGAACTTACATCCACGACCTCGGGTTTCGCCGCCTCGATGGCGGAGGCGACCGTCTCCGGCGTGAGGCCGCCCGCCAGCACCATGGGGAATCCGGCCAGCGCGGCCCGGGCCGCCGCCGCCAGGTGCAGGGCCAGCGCCGTTCCCGTCCCCCCCAGCGCCGTGCCAACCCGAGGCTCGACGAGAATCGCGTCGGCCCGGGAGGCGATGTTCCGCAGCGCCTCGCGCTCCGGCGCGCCGCTCAA
>DATEHG010000225.1:0-3343 GCA_035279705.1 Gemmatimonadales bacterium | reverse complement strand
GTCCTGTCGGTCTGCTGGAATGAGCTGGGTGTGCTGCACCGGATCTGGCCCCGCAGCGATCACGACGTCCTGGTCGAGGGGTGGGAGCAGACGCTGTTCGCCTCCAATCTCTCGAGCAGCTGGAGCCTCGCCATGCCGGCCGGCTGGTTCAGCGAGCTGATGCACGGGTTCTACGCCGGCTACTATCTCCTGGCTTTCCTGCCGCTTATCATCGCCGGCTTCTTCCGCTCGGAGGCCGAGGCCACCGAGGCGCGGTTCCGGCTGCTGATGACCTACCTGCTGGTCTTCCTGGTCTACCTGTTCTTCCCGGTGATGGGTCCCGCGGCAGTGCATCCCGTCCTGGCGACTCCCGGCGGGTTCTTCACCACGCTCACGGGTGGCCTCCGGACCCATGGCGATTCGCTGGGCACCGCATTTCCCAGCAGTCACGTCGCGGGCTCAGTGGCAATGGCGATCGGGGTCTGGCGCTGGTGGGGGTGGGGTTGGGGCGTGGTCTGGCTCAGCGGGGCGATGCTGGTCGCGCTCGCCACGGTGTATACCGGCAATCACCTGGTGATCGATGTGGTGGCGGGAGCGATGATGGGCGGGGTGCTGCAGTGGAACGCGGCGCGGGGGGTGTTTCTGCCACGGGACCTGGGACAACGCGCCCCAGGCCACGTGGCTTACTCCAGTTCGTCCCTGTAGAGCCAGTACTCGGGCCCGGCCATCTCTTCCGGCCACCCGGGCGATTCTTCCTTCCAGGCCTCCGCGTCTTCCGCCTCGTCCGTCAGCCACGGTTCGTCAATTTCCGCAGCCCACGGCTCGGCTTCATCCGACTGAAGCCAGGGGAGTTCGCCTTCCGTCTCCCAAGGGTGCTTCTGTCCTTCTTCTTCCTCGTACGCTTCCATATGTCCTCCTTGCGCCTGGGGCGCGGGCCGCAGACCATCTCGCGGCTGGACTCATGGATTTGCATACGTCGTGCCAGAACTACCCCAGGAAACTGTCGCGAAAATAGCCAGTGGGTATCGTGCCCATTCCTATGAACTTCTCGTGGAACTCCCGGGCGGTGTATCCCTTGTCACGCTTCTTCTTCCAGGCCTCCCGGAGGGAAATGATCGCTTCCTTGCCCAGGTTGTAGGTGATCGCCTGGGTGGGCCACTTCGAATAGCGGTAGATCGCCCGGAGTGCACCCGCCGTTTCCGCCTTCGAATCGGCGTCTGATTTCGTCCTGGCCCCCGGCGCGAAGCTGGCGTGCTCCAGGAAGTAGTCCATGGCGTCGTCGAAGCTCATCCGCCCCGTGTGCATGCCCGTGTCTACCCGGACACGCACGGCGCGGAGCAGCTGGCCCTGCAGCTCGTAGAGCCGCTCGCCGGCGGTGTAGAAGCCGTACGGCTTGCCGAACGACGGCTCCGCCATCAGTTCCTCGCTGTACAGCGCCCACCCCTCCGAAGCCAGCGAGTCCTGCCACATCGAGGAGGAATCCTCGACGGCCCCCGGGGTAAACCACCGAATGTTCGAGATCCCCGCGCCGTGATTCGTCTGGTACTTGTAGTACCAGTCGTGGCCGGGGAATCCCTCGTGCACCGCCGTGTCCGCCACCGACGCCCGGTTGTTGAGCTTGAGAGCGGCAGGGTCGTTTCCCGTCGGCGTCAGGTAGAAGCGCCCCACGCCCGACTTCTTGAACGGCGGGGCGGGGTAGTACGCCGCGTCGATGGTGCTCCGCAGCACGGGCGGTGTCGGCGTGACCTCCAGGCGGTACTCGGCCGGCACGTCGAACAGCTTCATCTCCCGTCCGTACTTCACGGCGCGTTCTCCCGCCGAGACGTACCACTGGAGCAGCTCGTCATCGTTCTTCGGGCTGTCCTGGGACAGGAACTTCATGACTTCCCGGACGCTGGCCCGCTTCTCGGCGTCGGTCTTGAACGAGAGCGAGAGCTTGGCCTCCTTCGCCACGACCGCCGCCACCTCGAAGATCTGGTTCTCGTAGCGGGCCACCTGGGTGGCGCCGTAGTCGAAGAGCTGCGCCGCGGTCCGGCTTTCCTTGAGGCAGTGGGCCAGCCGCCAGGCGTATTCCGTCTCCCCCGCCGCGAAGCGGTCCTTCGTCTCCTTCAGGTCGTAGGTCTGCTGGAGGAAGGCGGCGAAGTCCTGCCACGCCTTGGCCGCAGTCGCCGAGGCGGCGTTGAGATCCGTCAGTGCCTTGGCCGCGAAGTTCCGGGAGCCGAGGAAGCCCTTGGCGGAGGCGAGCAGGGCGTTGCTGAAGTAGTCGGCGTTGTCGTGGCTGCCCTTGATCCCGTCCCGCTCGACCATCCGGCGGTCCGGCATGTTGCCGCTGTTCTTGCCAGCGAGGAGGTTGGTCCGCGCCCGGGCCAGGTATTCCGGCACGCCTTTGACCCGCTGGATCACCAGGTTCCACTCCGCTTCCGTGCCGCGCTCATTCTTGCCCGTTTCCGTCATCCCCTGGATCTGCCAGTCCACCCCGCGGAACGGCTCGGCGACGTAGGTGTCGATCACCCGCTCGTGGGAGCGGATGACTTCGTACTGGTGGACCAGGTAGCCGATCTGCGCCGCCATCACCGCGTGGTCGATCTGCTCGGCGACGGGGAGCGTCACGGCATCGATGGCGCCCAGCCGGTTGAGGAAGCCGGCCAGCTCGGCGCGCTCGTCGCGCAGGGTGGCGTCGCTCCAGTCCCGGAGCCGGCCGTCGACGCCGGCGAGCTTCGGGCTGTACGAGCCGCCGCCGAGGTAGGTCGCGGTGACCGGGGCATGGCCCAGGGCGGAGAGGAAGAATTCTTCGCGCAGGGCAGGGAAGGAGTCGGCCAGGGGTTCAAGACTCCACAGGGAACGGACTCGGCTCAGTGCGCCGAGTCCGAGAGCAGCGTGAGCGGAAGAACGGAGAAACGGGCGGCGCTGCACGAGACCTCCAGGAGGAGAAGGAAATGTCGGATAAGGAAAGTAGCGAGAGGAGGGGGCAGGGTGCCCGACCCAGGGGACACTATCTGGGATAGTGCGTCAGGTCACCGATGTAAGTCTATGGGGGGCCTTCATTTATGAAGGCCAATGTCGTGGCCCGGATCCTGCTTTTCTACCCCCCAAGAAGGTCAACTTGGGACTGTAGAGGCCACCAATGGAATGGGCTTGAGTTAGAGACGACAATTCTGCGCCGCCCTTCCCCGGCATAGCGACCGGGGCTACTATTCCGCCGCAATTCTGCAGGTGGAATCTGGTAGACGGGACGTAGCGCAGTCCGGTAGCGCACCTGAATGGGGTTCAGGGGGTCGCGGGTTCAAATCCCGCCGTCCCGATGAGTGGAAGATGAAGCTCTGCAACGACTTTCGTTGTGGAGCTTTTTTCTTGCCCCGGACCC
>DATEHG010000224.1:0-3277 GCA_035279705.1 Gemmatimonadales bacterium | reverse complement strand
CTGAACCCACGAGCGGCGATGGACATCGGGACCGGCCAGCGGAGCCTGGGGGCGCCACCTGGAGGGCATCACCAATCAGAGGTCGGGATGTATACCGCAGGAGTATAGCACAATTGCCGGCAGGGTGTGGCCGGGACGAACTGCGCGGGGCGGATCAGGAATCGATCAGGGCTCGCTCGCCGAGGTCGTGAGCCAGCGTGACTGGATTTCCCGGTGCGTGCCGTCCTGGTCCACCGTGATCACGCCCAGCCGCACCCGACCATCCCGCAGCACATCCACCCGCATGTAACCGGCGGCCTGCAGTGCGAGCTCGGTCCCCTGGATCCCGGTGAGCGGCCCCTCGTGCGAGTAGATGCCGGCACCGCTCACCAGCTGGAATCCCGCAGGCCCCCCCTCGATGACCTGCAGCCCGTGATCATGCCCAGCGGCGTACACCAGCGGCGGCGCAACGTCGAACGCCTCGGCAAACGACTGCTTCATCCGCTTGTACGCTTTGCCCGACATGTCCTGGCTCGAAATGCCGAGGTTGCGGGAGAGCGGGTAGGCGGAGCCGATGACCGGCAGCGGCAGCCAGAGCCAGCTGGCCACGTTCCGGAGCGGGAAGAGGTGGTCCTTCCAGTCGAAGAAGCCGCCGTGCTCGCCGCCGGAACGGAGCGGGTGGTGGCCGAGGACAACCACCCGGCGGAGCCCTGCCCCGGTGATGGCCGAGCGGAGGGAATCGATCGTGCCCTGCTCGGTGCTGGTGACACAGCCCGCCTTGACCGAGGCCTCGCGCGCCTGCGACTGCAGCCACCACTGGGTGTCGAGCATGACGAGGCGGAGCCACTCCCCTTCGTCCGCCACGACCGGACCGGGGCACCCGGGCAGCGGCCGCATGCGAACGAGGCCGGCGCCGCGTCGGCTGACCCGCTCACCCTGACGGAGGATCCGGGCATAGCCGTTGGCGCCTGAGCGGTCCCAGTCGTGATTGCCTGGGAGGAAATAGCCGCGGACCTTATGCTGTACCACGACGTCGATCTGGGCATCGAGACGCCTCAGCGCCTCGGCGTAACCGGAGTCGGTGGAATCGGGGATGCCGGTGGGATAGGCGTTGTCACCGAGGAAGACGACGAGCGAGCGAGACGGGTCGACGGATAGATCCTCACCCAGTGCCTTGAGTACTGGTTCCCCCGCAGCCGCAGGGGCTCCCGCATCACCGATCAGAAAGAGGTGCGTCTCCACAGCGGAGGGATCGGGGGTGGGGACTGGTGGCGCGGTGGAGACGATCGTGGCGCCGCAGGCGGTGGTAATTAGCGCCGCGACGGTGAGGACGGATAAGACAGGTAGACGGGCAGACGGGCAGACGGGAAGAAAGCCAGCGGTCGGGATTGAACCGACGACCGCCCGATTACGAATCGGGTGCTCTACCACTGAGCTACGCTGGCGAGAAAACAGTGAGAGCCCCCGGGTGTTCCAGGGGCTCTCCGGACCGCACTGACCGAGTGCCCTGGCGCGGACTCGAACCGCGATGCCTTTCGGCACTACCCCCTCAAGATAGCGTGTCTACCAATTCCACCACCAGGGCGCGGGCGGAAAAACTAGCCCCGGCTCCACAGGGGGTCAACCCCGAATCAGGTCCGGAAGCTGAACGAGAGGCCCAGCCCCACGTGGAGAATTCGCTCGGTGTAGGAGGGGAAGGTGCGGCCGCTGTACTTCTGGAAGAACATGTCCACCTGGGGCACGAGGGCGACGCTTCGGCCCATCGGCAGTTCCAGTCCGCCGCCCACGCTGTAGGCGAAGCCGAAGTAGGTCGGGCCGCCGCTGCAGCCGCAGTAATAGGGGTCCCAGTAGTTGGTGGTCGCGAGACCAGCGCCGCCCTTCACGTACATCCAGCGGCCCAATGGATGGAGCCGGGCGATGGCCTGGAACCCACCCAGCGTGACGGTGCCATTCTGCTCGCCGTTGACCCAGCCGTAGCCTTCCACGCCGACGTCGATCAGCGGCGAGAGGCGCGAACCGATCGATCCGCTGAACACCGGAGCGGTCACGGCGGTACTGTAGAACTGATCGCTGCCGTTGTAGCGGAAGGACTCGCTGCCGCCGCCGAATGCGAACGACGCCCACCCCTGCGGATAGCGGTGGGCATCGTCGGTCACGGGGCGGAGATCCTGGGAGGTGTGGCGGCACCGGCAGTCGTCATCCTGGGCCAGAAGGCGGCCCGCCGGAACGACTGCCAGGACTAGCAGCATCAGGGCACTGCGCTGGGTGGTGGTCATGGCCCGGGTCCTCGTCACGCTGGGTTATGTTGGGGTTGCCGGCAAAGTGCCGATGCCCGGGAAAAGGCAATCGGCGAGCCAGCCCGGGCCATTCGGGCATGATCTTCTGATTCAACGACTTGGACGCTCGCGGAGCGGGATCCGGCGCGGCGGGAGTGTCCTCAGGGAAAGACAGCGGATGTCCGCTCGTTCGAGCACTATCCTCATTCCGGCGGTCCTGGTGGCGGCCGTCTGCGCCCGGCTCGGTTTCTGGCAGTTGAGCCGGCTGGCAGAGCGCCGGGCGGCCAACGCCAGGACCCTGTCGGCCACGGCACTGCCGGAACTCAACCTCAATCAGGGGGAGGGGGGCGCTGGACGGGCGGAGCGGCGGGGGGTGGCGAGGGGGACATTCGACCGGAGCGAGGAGATCGTGCTCCGGGCCTTCGTGTACCAGGGGGCGCCTGGGGTCCGGATCGTCACGCCGCTCAGGCTGGCCGGGAGCGACAGCGCGGTACTGGTACTGCGCGGCTTCGTCAGCGCGGATGATGCGATCCATCCGAGCACCGACAGCACCGATGAGCCGGGCGAGCGGGAAGTGCGGGGGGTACTGAAGACCATCGTGAGCGAGGCGGACAGCGGCGCACCGCTGGTCAGCGAGGGATTGACCACCTGGCGCCGGCTCGATCTGGCCGCCCTGCGGAAGCAAATCCCCTATCCAGTCCTCGACGTCTATCTCATCGCCGAGCGGGATTCACTGCATCACGGATTCCCGATCCGCCTCGAACCGCCGGCGCTGGATGACGGGCCGCATCTGAGCTATGCGCTGCAGTGGTTTGGCTTCGGAATAACGGCTCTGGTTGTTGGCGGGGTCATAGCCTCGAGAGGCCGGCGAGAGACGTAACTCAAGGAGAAAAGCGAAAAGCGAAAAGAGAAAAGGACTGCAGATACGGGGCAGTCCCGTTCGCCTTTCGCGTTTCGCTTTTCGCCTTTCGCCTTTCGCCTTTCTCTTTTCGCTTTCTCCGCGGTTACTGCTTCGAAATCGT
>DATEHG010000223.1:0-33095 GCA_035279705.1 Gemmatimonadales bacterium | reverse complement strand
GAATTCCCGGTCGGGCACGCAGCGGCTGACCGTGGCCCGCCAGTCGTACTCCGGCCCGAACCCGAGCTCATATTCGGCGCCCAGCGCGGCGCGGCCGGCGGAACGCAGGGTCCACCACTGGTCGAGGCCCGCCGGGGTGCTGACCGCGGCGAAGACGCTGGCCGGGGGGGCGTTGATCGGAAAGTCGTGATAGATGTCAGCCATATGCCTTAAGCCTTAAGCCGTAAGCTAAAGGCCGTTAGCCGTTAGCCATTAGCCGTTAGCAGGAAGTCGAGAGTCGAAAGTCGAGAGTCGAAAGCCAACGGCAAGCGGAGCACCTCTCTCCTCTCTCCTGCAGTTCACTCACTCCACACCGCCAGCTCATTGCCGCTGGGATCGGTGAAATGAAACCGCCGTCCGCCGGGAAAGGCGAAGGTGGGGCGCACGATTTTCCCGCCGGCAGCTACCACGCTCTTCTCCGCCTCGGCGATGTCCTGAGCGTACAGCACCACGAGCACGCCCCCGGTGACGACCTTCTTTTCTCCCCGGAAGCCGCCATTGGTCTTCCCGTCGCTGAAGCTGGCGTAATCGGGACCGTAGTCCTCGAAGGTCCAGCCGAAGGCCCGGCCGTAGAACCGCTTGGCGGCGGTGACGTCGAGGACGGGGATTTCGATGTAGTCGATTTTGAGCATCAGCCGTTAGCCCTTTGCCGTTAGATGACTGCGGAGAGCGGAGAGAGTAGAGAGGAAAAGTCCGTGCATTCGACCAGCTGTGCGTTGAGCGCCGTTGGTCAATGGCATGCGGAGCACCCCTCTCCTCTCTCCTCTCTTCTAGTTGGTTGAGTCCGCCGTCGGCCCGTACAGGTCGATCAGTGGCACATCCTGCAGCCGGAGATAGACGGTGAACTGGGCCCGGTGATGGATCAGGTGATTCATGATGAAGCTCCGGTACACGGCAATCCTCGGCATGGTGAAGATCACGGCCCCGCCGGCCTTGAAGGTCCAGGGCTGCATGAAGTCGGCATCGGTGACGCGCGCGAGGGTCGGCCGCACCTGGGCGACCACCTCGTCGAACTTCTGCACCAGCGACGCCACGCTCGTGAACGGCGTCGGCTCGTAGGGCGGGCCTCCGGGCGGGGCCACGTCGAACTCGGGCTGGGTGAGCGTTACGATAGCCCACTCCGGCACCTCCACCAGATGCACCGCCAGCGCCCCCAGCGCCATCGACTTGCTGTGCGGCTTCCACTCCGCCGCCCTGGCCGGCGTGATCTCGAGATACTTGCGGGTCGAAGCCATTTCGTGGTCGAACTCGGGGAGCAGCGATTCGGCGATGGACATCGGATCTCCAACTGGTGACGGTGAAAGTGATACAGCCATAAGCCATAAGCCTTAAGCCGTAAGCGAACAACGATTCAATGCTTCACTCCATATCCCCTGCTCCCTGCTCCCTGCTCCCTGCTCCCTGCTCCCTGCTCACAGCAGCATCCCCTGCGCCGCCTCTCCGGCGTCCTCCGTCTCTCGAGCGGAGGCCGGGCCCTCCAGCTGCCGTCGCCGCCGCATCCCTTCGCCCACCGGAAAACCATAGGCCCGCTGCAGCTGCTCGAGCCGCCGGTGGAGCGCGTCGGTATAGCTCCGGTCGGTGCGCTCCCGGTGAGCGTAGTGGTCCTGGTAGCGCCGGGCCAGCTCGGGAAATTCGTGGGCGAGGTGGGGCAGGAAGCGGGCACGTGCCGCGGGGCCGAGTCGGAGCGCCGACCCGACGACGTAGCAGGCACCCGCCGCCTTCCCCGCCGCCATCACCGCTTCCAGCGCCGCCCGCCCGTCGGTGATCCCGGGAAGGATCGGGGCAATCAGGATGCCGGCGTGAATCCCGCCCGCCGTCAGCCCCTTCAGGGCCCGGAGACGGGCGTGCGGTGCCGGCGACCGCATCTCGATCCGTCGGAGCAGCGGGGCATCGAGCGAGGCCAGCGACAGGTTGACCGTGAGCTCGTGCCGCCCGGAGAGCCGCTGCAGCAGCGCCAGGTCCCGGAGAATCAGCGGGGACTTGGTGATGATGGCGAGCTTGAGCCCCCGCCACCCCAGCAGCGCCTGCAGCACGCTCCGGGTGAGCCCGAACCGCCGCTCGGCCGGCTGATAGGGATCGGTGGCGGTGCCGATGACCAGGGTGCATCCCGCCAGCCGGGCCGGAAAGAGGGTGCGCTGCAGTACGGCTGCCGCGGTGGTCTTGACCAGGATGCGGCGCTCGAAATCAGGCGGGGCAGAGTGGGCAGCGGGGCCGGGGGGCAGTGTTTCCATCTTTCTGCCCCCCTGCCCATCTGCCCCCCCTTCGAGCCTTTCTACTGTCCAACGGTGTGTGTCGCGAGCGTAGCAATACGTGCAGCCGAATTCGCAGCCGATGTAGGGGTTGAGCGACCAGAACCCCATCCCGGTGCTGGCCGGCGAATTGAGAATGGCCTTGACCGGAACCTCGTGGAACGAGGTGCCGCGCTGGCGCTGGTCCAGGACGGGCAGCGGCGGGGCAGCGGGGCGGGGGGGCAGCAGGTCCAGTTGCGGGCGGACCTGGGTAACCCCAGACCGCCTGGCGTCAGGAGCCACTGCCCCGCTGCCCCCCGGCCCCCCCATCAGCCACACCTCCCCCACCCGCACTGGGCGCAATGGAGGCAGCCGGAGTTCCGGATGACCGGGCCGGCGCACTCGGGGCAGACCCTGATCAGGGTAGTCGGCGCCAGCCGACCTTCGCCCCATCTACGGGTGTTTGGAGCCTCTTTACTGTCTAATGTCGACTCAGTGTTGCCATGATGTTCTGACATGACGCCACCATTTTCGGTATCTATTCGGTTTCTATTGCCGAATATAAGCCGAATTACGCGTAGCGCCAGAGTCCTTTTTTCTTACTGCCCGCCTGCGCGCCTGGCCCGCCCGTTACATGACCGTGGTTCCCTCGTCGCGGGCTCTTGACCGCTCCTCCCGAAGTTGCAACCGTGAAAATCGCATTGGTGACCGATACCTATGTCCCCCAGGTCAACGGGGTGACCACCGTGGTCCGGCGGCAGGTCGAGCTGCTGCAACGAGCCGGGGCGGCGGTGAGCGTCATCGCTCCCGCCTATCCGGGAGACAGTCCCGCCGACGACGTGCCGACACTGCGAGCGCGATCCGCACCGTTCCCGCCGTACCCCGCCATCCGATTCGGTTTCGCGCCACCTGGACGGGTGGCGCGTTTTCTTGATGCCCAGGCCCCGGATCTGGTCCATGTGGTGACCGAGGGGCCGCTGGGCCTCCGCGGCCGGCGCTACGCCCTGCGCCACGGGCTGCCGCTGGTCACCTCCTACCACACCCACTTCCCCCGCTACTGCGCGGACTACGGCGTGCCGCAGCTCGAGCCCGCGGTCTGGCGCTGGATTACCTGGTTCCACCGCGCCGCCGACCTGGTCCACACCCCGGGCGATGAAGCCTGCGAGGCGCTGCGATCACGGGGTGTCACGCAGGCGACCGTCTGGGGTCGCGGAGTGGACACGACCTTCTTCCGCCCCAACCGGCGCGATCCCGCCTGGCGGGCAGCGGTCGGACTCGCGCCCGACGATGTGCTGATCCTCCACGTCGGACGCCTGGCGCCGGAAAAGAACCTCGGCGTCCTGTCCGAAGCGTGGAAGCTGGTGCACGAGGCCTTTGCGGGCCGCGCCCACTTCATGTTCGCCGGCGAAGGCCCGGAAGAGGGCCGGCTCCGCCACGAGATGCCCTGGGCCCGCCAGCTCGGCTTCCTCGGCCGAGAAGCGCTGGCCCATCTCTACGCCAATGCCGACCTCTGCGTCCTGCCCTCGACCAGCGAGACCTGCGGTCTCGTGGCGCTCGAATCGATGGCCTCGGGCCTGCCGGTGGTCGCCGCCGACGCCGGCGGGCTGCGCGAGAGCGTGGTCTCCCGCGGTACGGGACTGCTGGTCCGCCCGGACGATGCGGGCGCACTGGCGGCGGGCATCGTGGAACTGGCGCTGCGCCGGAACTACCGCCAGGTGCTCGCCGAAGGCGCCCGTCGCGCGGTGCTGCCCCGCGATTCCGCCCGGGAGGACCGCGAGCTGCTCGCCCAGTACCAGTCGCTCATCCGCCCACCGGTCACGGAGGCCGCATGACCCGCTGTGTCGTGGTGCTCACCGATGGACTCAGGCCCGACGCGATCAGCCGGAGCCTGGCGCCCACCCTCTGCGCCCTGGGTGACGACTACGCCCGGGCCATGCGCGCCAACACGATCAGGCCCAGCGTGACGGTCGCCGCGCTGGCTTCGCTGGCGACCGGTGTCGGCCCAGAAACCCACGGACTCGTGCAGCCGGGTCTCGGGTTCCTGAGCGGACTCGGCCGCCTCAAGCCGCTGCCCGGCGAGCTCAGCCGGCACGGCTTCCAGACGACTGTGGTGGCCGGAGTCGCGGGCGTCGCGGCCCGCCACATCGGGCGGGCGCTCTGCTCCTGTGCCGGGGTGGGGAGGATGATCACGACGGATCCCGAGGCAGGCGTGGTGGCGGAGGCCGCGGCCGCCCAGCTGACCCGCCCGGCCGACGAGCTGCTCTTCGTCTACCTCTCGGACTGCGACCGCGCCGGGCACGAACACGGCTGGATGTCCGAGGGGTACCTGGCGGCGGTGCGGCGGGTGGATGCGGCGGTGGGCATGCTGACGGGGCGGCTGGGAGATTCGACCCTGCTGGTGGTGTCCGATCATGGCGGCGGCGGCGTACACGCGAAGGATCACGACATCGAACATCCGCTCAACGAACGGATCCCGCTGATCCTCGCGGGGGAGCAGGTGCGCCGCCGCCTGGTGATCCACCGGGATGTGTCGCTCCTCGATGTGCCGCCGACGGTGCTCGCGGCACTCGATCTCCCGGTTCCTCCGGAATACGAAGGCCGAGCCATCACCGAGGCATTCCTGCCGCGGCACACCGAGCTGCCGCTGGCGGCGAGGGTGGCCTCGTGATGAAGCGCCTGACCCACCTCGGCGGTGCCCGGTTTACCCTGGGGCTACCCCTCGTCCTCTGCGGCTTCGAGGGGGAAGCCCGGTCGGTGGGGCTGGCGGCGCTGCTGGCCAACGCGGCGAGTCACGGGGTGGTGCAGGTCCTCAAGCGGACGGTGGCCCGCCCCCGCCCCTGTGACGCGTGGGGACGGCCGCTCGCGCTCGTGGAGCTGCCGGATCCCTTTTCGTTCCCCTCGGGCCACTCTGCGGCCTCGTTCGCGGTGGCGGTGCCGATTGCGATCGCGTGGCCGTGGCTGGCACCACTGGCGCTGGGCCTGGCGATCGCGGTGTCCGCCTCGCGGGTGACCCTCAAGGTGCACCACGCCAGCGACGTCTTCGCCGGCGCGGCCCTCGGGATTGCCGGGGCACTGGGGGCGATGAGCCTGGTGAGATAGACGGCTGGACGGCTGGACGGTTAGACGGACTGGTGGTCGGCTGGATCAGACGATCAGGCGCTGACGCGAGGCGTGAATAAAGTCGGTATAGGCCGGACTGCCGCCCGCGGCGCGGACCGCCGAGGCGATCTGGCCGCGGTGATAGCTGCCGTGCAGGAGGACGTGAGTCAGCACATCCGACACGGTACTGCTCCAGAGCTCTCCCTTGGTGTTCCGGTAATCGATCGTATCCGCCAGCGCCGACTCCTTCAGTCCCGAGAGATAGTTCTCCCACTCCGTCTGCTCGCGGCGGAACTCCACCGCACAATCCCTCAGCGAAAGGCCCGGCCACACGGCGAGCCGGCTGGCAGTGCCCGTCAGGCGGGCCCGCCACTCCGCGCTCGTTCCGGCCAGATGTCCCAGCCACTTGATCACCTGAACGGGCGGCACCGACATGTGCACCGCCGAGGTCAGCGATTCGGCGTTAGCCCAGGCCTCGTAGCGGAAGAGGCGGCGAAACTCCGCGAGCTGGCTCAATGGGCCTCGCTTCCCGTACCGCAGCCGCTTCCCGCGTCGCCGCGGAGGGTCGGGTACTTGATGCCCAGCTGGGCGAGATAGGTCGGGTACTTCGCCGGGTCGTAGTAGAACTTCCGCATCGAGTCGCGGAACCGGGCCATGGTGGCCTGGTTGAACTCCGTGGCCGGCGCATCGCCGGCACGGAGGAACGACTGGTACTTCGTGTCCTTCGTCTGCACGCTGTCGAACCAGGTGCGGGCGCTGTCCACCAGCGCGGGGCGGAGGAGCAGGTCGAGCAGGGTCATGGCGACGACCTTGGCGCCGGCGGTCGAACCCTTGTGTGCGATGGGCGTCGCCATGGCAATGGCGTCCGCCCAGTGATGACCCGGGAGATTGGGAATGTTGGCCGGATAATACAGGATGGCCGTCGGGACGCTCCACGCCACGTCACCGATATCGTCCGACGGGCCGCCCTGGTTGTCCTCCGCCGGCCCCTGCAGGGAGTCCAGCCTGGTGGCGAGTCCCGACGTGTCCGCACCGACCTCGGATTGTACCGCACGGGCCAGCCGCTGGTCCTCGGCGGTCCACGTCGGCAGGCCCACGCGCTTGATGTTTGCGGAGACCGCCTCGGCCAGCGGGCGATCGAAATAGCGGGGCCAGGCGGAGCCCACGATTCGCGTCGGCAGCAGGGTGGTGCCCGTCATGAGCGCCGCGCCCATCGCCACCGAATCGGCCACGGCCCAGAGGCCCTTGATGTGGTCGTAATCCAGTTCGCGCAGGTAGTACCAGGTGGTGGCGTTTGAAGGAACGACATTGGGCTGATCGCCGCCGTCACGGATGACGGAGTGGGAACGCTGGGCCAGTCGGAGGTGTTCGCGCCGGAAGTTCCAGCCGATGTCCATCAGTTCCGCCGCGTCGAGGGCGCTGCGACCGGCCCAGGGAGCGCCCGCGGCGTGCGCCGCCCGGCCGCGGAACGAGTAGAGTACCGAGACGAGACCGGTGCCGTACGCCTCGCCCCACGAGGTGTCGAAGTTGTCTCCCACGTGGCTGAAGAGCACGGCGTCCGCCTCCTTGAACACGCCGGCCCGCACCAGGTAGGCCTTGCCCGCCAGCAGCTCCTCGGCCACTCCGGGCCAGAGCTTGATGGTGCCGGAGAGATGCTCCCGCTCCATGAGTTTCTTGATGGCCAGTGCCGCGGTGAGGTTCACCGCCTGCCCGCTGTTGTGCCCCTCACCGTGCCCGGGTGCGCCCTCGACCAGCGGGGAATGACAGGCCACCCCGGGCCGCTGCGACGCCCGGGGAATGCCATCAAGATCGGAGCCGAGCATGATGACGGGCTTCCCGCTGCCCCACGTGGCCACCCAGGCGGTGGGCATCCCGGCCACCCCCTCCTCGACGGTGAAGCCGTTTTTCCGGAGCAGGGCCGTGAGGGTCTTCGACGTCTCGGTCTCCTGGAATCCCAGCTCGCCGTAGCTGAATAGCTGATCCACCAGCTGCTGGGTGAAGGTGGCCCGGCGATCGATGTCGGCGACGGCCTCCCGCTTGAGGCTCTCGAGCCTGTCCGCCTGTTGCGCCGCCAGGGGCACGGCGAAGAGCAGGGCAGACCACGGCAATCGCCTGGGCATCGGTTTCGCTTTCATCGAGAAGTGACCTGAAGCACCCGCAACTGAAAACGCGGAGGCGCGGAGTTCGCGAAGGGACGCGGAGGCGACAACGTTGTCATTTCAGTGTGGCTCTCTCCGCGAGTCTCCGCGCGCTCCGCGGCTCCGCGATTCCGGTTATCGGTGCGTGCTGGAGTGTGGAAACCCGGCCTCGTGTGGCGCGGTGAAGTCTTCTTCTTCCGCCGGACGGAAAGTGAGATCAATGGCGAGGTAAAGGGTCTTGGTCCAGGGGAAGATGAGGAAGGGTACAATGACCATCACGGCCACCGAGCCCCATTCGATCGTGTCCCAGGGCGGGGACGGCCAGGTGAGCGCCGCGGCCACGCCAAAGGCCACCACCCAGCACGCCTCGGTCAGCATGATGTTGAGAGTATAGGAGCCCAGCCAGTAGCCGCGGATCTCACGATCGAAGTGGAGGCCGCAGACCGGGCAGGCCGGCACCATGCGGAGCCAGCTGGTGAACACCGGACCGCCGCCACAGGCAGGGCAGCGCAGCCGGAGAGCGCGGGAATACAGCGCGGCGATCACGTCTCTATAGTGGCGGACCTGCGGGCGAGGGGGAAGGGTGGAGCCTCAACTCCGGATTTCGACCATTTGTCCTTCCGGAAGCCATCCCGAAGGATTGGATCGCACCTCGCCGGCCGTGAGCGTGATCGGCTCGCTGTGCGGCAGGGCCGCGAGCCGGGCGGTGGGCGAGAAGTGCAGCAGGTAGATCGAGGGTCCGGCATTGCGGGCATGCTCGGCCACGAATTCCGCCAGCATCCGCGCCCAATAGCCGGCGGGTTGGGGTACCTCACCTGCGGCACGGCGGTGGCGCTCGAGCGCCGCGAGGATGTGGCCGCGGGCGAGGCCCATGGCCCGATAGCGGGTCCGCAGTCGCGCCTCGTCCTCGCGACTCACCGGGTGGCGGGGCAGGACCAGGTCACAACTGCAGGCGCCGTGCGTGATGGACACGACCGTCTGGAACCGCGGCCACCTGGAGCGGAAGAGGCGCTGGGTTTCGCTGTCCTCGGTGTGCGCGGCGAGACCAGCCGCGAGCATCGAGCGGACTTCGCTGAGGGTGAGGGGGGTGGCGAGGAGGACGAAGAGGCACATGGAGAGACAGCCTTAAGCCATAAGCCTTAAGCCATAGGCTTGGCCGTTAGCCGGTAGCCATTAGCCCTTAGCAAGAAGTCACGAGTCGCGAGTCGAACACACTTCGGCGCAGAGGCGGAACGCGCCACGCCACAGTAAAGCACTCACTCCTTTGCCCGCTTTTCCGCTCTTCCCTGGAGTACAAGTCGCGCGGCTTCGGCGGCGGGGCCGCCCTGGCGGGCAATCCGATTCAGGGTGTCGTCGTCCTGGCGGCCGAGCTCGCTCACGAGGAGCAGGATGGCGTCGGTGCGGCTCTCCTGATCGCGGGCCTGGCGAAGCGCCCGGCCACCCAGGAATCCGAGCCACGCTCCGCCGCCGATGCAGACGAAGAACACCGCGAGGGCGAAGACGCCGCCCAGGTTGTTCGCCCCGTGCAGCAGGCCGCGCACCGCGACGGCCAGGTTGACCAGTCCGACGATGAACAGCAGCCACATCCCCAGCCGGTAGCCCCCCACGCTTGGCCGAGGCATCAGCTCTCTTCGCCGCCCACATCATAGATCTCATCGACCAGGTCCGAGAGCCGGCCCAGGCGGGTGCGCAGCTGCGGCAGGCTGGGGTCGCCCCCGCGGGCCCAGATGACGATGTCCCACGGCTGGTCGGCGTAGATATCCGGGACCATGGCTTCCTCGGCGGCGGAGAAGAGGAATTCGTCGAACGAAGCTTCGGGCTGCACCAGCACTTCGATGTCCTCGCCCGGATAGTTGCTGAACTCCCCCTCGGCGACTGCGGTCTCGAACACCGTGGCAGCGGCTTCCGCGCCGCTGCCGCCCAGCACCAGGCCCAGGGCGCCGTGCTCGATGAGATCGATCACGAACTCCGTGGTGATTTCCCGCGCCGCCGGCTGGTCCGCTTCGATCCAGAAAGCTGCCACCGAGAGCCGGTCGGTGTGCGCCGAGTCGGGCGCCGGGAGACTCATGGTCAGCACCGTGGACATGAAGACACGCTTGTCCTCATGATCGGGGAAACGGGTCAGCGGCATGAGGAAAATTACACGATCGGCGAACGGTGAGAGGCCATAAGCCATAAGCCTGAAGCCATAAGCGGAAGAGTTGAGCTTAAGGCTTACGGCTTAAGGCTTTCGGCACTAGATCGGAAGGTCTTCGCGTACCAGCACCAGGATCGCCGCCTGCGAGACGACCAGGTACTTGCGATCCTCGAAGGTGATCTCGACCGCGGCCTTGCGGAAGAAGATGGCGTGATCGCCGACCCGGGCCTGCATCGGGCGGCTGCGGCTCCGCACCTCGCCCGCTTTCCATGGCTCGTCGTCGAGGCTGGCGGGATCCGGGGCGTAGTCGCCCGGGCCGACGGCGATGACCAGGCCCGACTGGACCTGCTGCGCGTCGATGGCGGTGGCGGGGAGGTAGAGGCCGACCCGGGTGCGCTCATCCCCCTCTTCCGGGGTGATGAGCACCCGGTCGCCCACCAGCAGCAGCTGCTTCCGGGGAAACTCCATTCCGCTCAGCGTTCCTGCGCCATGGTTTCCAGCTCCAGCACCTTGAACTTGCGCATCCCGTTGGGCAGCTGGATGTCGACTTCCTCCCCGACCTTCCGGTTGGCCAGCGCGCGGCCCAGCGGCGAGGCGAGCGAGATATGCCCCATGTCGATGTCCATCATCTCCGCCACGACCAGGACATACGTTTCCTTCTCCTTGGTCTTGAGATCCTGGACCGTGACGGTGGAGCCGAGGCCCACGCGATCGCTCGGGGTCTCGTGGTGGGCGAGCTGGCTCAGCTGGCTTACCCGCGCATGGAGCTGGCCCAGGCGGGCCTGCACGAACTGCTGGCGCTCGAGCGCCGACTTGTACTCGGAATTCTCGCGCAGATCTCCCAGCTCCACCGCCTGCGCGATGGCCTGCGGGAGGGTGACATTGAGTTCGTGGCTGAGCTGCTCGATTTCCTCGGCCAGCTTCTTATGCATTTCACGGAGCATGGGCGCCCGCTGTCGTTCGGGAAAAAAGAAGCTCCCGGGCCAGGCGAAGCCTCGTCCGGGGCGGTGTTGACCCACTAAAGATACGCGCCAGCCCGACCGGCTCAATAGGGGTCGGGCCAACTGTAGAGCCATGAATGAGTTGCGGGTATGATTCGAGCGGGCAATCGGGCCATTGAGAGCGACAATGGCCCCGCGCCCCCCGTGATTTCCCTGGTCTGGCTTTGCCGGTTCAGCGGCCCTTGGATGCCTGCCACGCCGCCTGGTTGCGTTCGACCTGGCGGGAATGCACCTCGAGGTGATCGGAGTAGGTCTTGAGCCAGTCGAGGGCGCTGTACGCCCCGCTCTCGGTGTGATGCCCCGCCTTCTGCCAGTCCGACTCGCTCATTCGCCGGATCACGGCGACCGTGTTGGCCCGCACCGCCTCGATGGTGGCGAGGGCGGGTTCGGTGGGGAGCGAGTGATAGTCGAGCACCCGCGCCCAGGTGTCCTGGTCGTAGCCGACCAGCACCGGTTTCGCCTCGGCGAGCAGGTAGCGGATCCGCATGTGGGCATTGCATTCACTGTCCGCGCAATGAATGATGATCTCGTGTACCGTCCACTTGCCCGGCGCGGGGCGCCACTGCATCAGGGCGGGCGGCACGGCGGCGAGTGTCCGGCGGAAGAGGGCGGGGCCCTCCGCGTAGCGGGTGATCAGGGCGGCGCGATCGGCGGCGGTCATGGTCGAAGCCTCGAAACGAGAGAATGATGCGACGTAACGGGTGGCGAAGCGGTTTCGCGTTGGTGGTGTTCCTGGCGGCCGGTGGCGGCCTGCTGCCGGCGCAGGGGGTACCGCTCAGCGGGGCCGGGGTGGATTCGCTCGGGCCGATCTTCGGGGCCGGTCTGCACCGGTCCCACGAGGTCGAGGTCTATCTCCCGCCGGGCTATACCGCGGAGCCGACCCGCCGCTATCCGGTGCTGTACAGCAATGACGGGCAAGCCTTCAAAGTGATGGACTTGGTTTCCATCATCGCCACGCAGGTCATGGTGGGCCGGATGAATCCCGTCATCGTGGTCGGGATCCACTCCGACACCGATTTCCGCGGGGAAGAGTATGCCCTCGCCGGGCAGCGGGCCATGGACATCAACGGCGCCGGCGCCGCGGCCTACCAGCAGTTCGTGCTCGACAGCGTGATGCCGAGGGTCGAGGCTCAATATCGAGTACTCACGGGGCCGGACCATACCGCCTTCATGGGGTGGTCCCTCGGTGCGCTGTCCGCCTTCGACATGGTCTGGAACCACCCCGAGCGGTTCGGCATCGCCGGGTTGTTTTCCGGGTCCTTCTGGTGGCGGGACAACAACGGGACGCCGGCGGAACGGCAGGCGGGGCGGCTGACCCACCGGATGGTGCGGGAGGGCAAAGCCCATCCCGGGCAGCGCTTCTGGTTCATGGCGGGGCGGCGGGAGGAGCTGGATGATCGCGACGGCAATGGAGTTATCGATGCCATTCAGGATGCCGATGAGCTGATCGGTGAGCTCGAAAAGAAGGGCTACCGGAGGGGCGGAGACGTGGCCTGGCGGGTGGTCGAGGGAGACCACAGCCTGGCCACCTGGGCCCGGACTTTACCCGACTTTCTGAGCTGGGCTTTTCCTGCCGGAACAGTCGGGAATTGATCGTGATCTGGTTCCTTGACGTGGCCTTGATCGCTGGCTAATCTCTGCCACGGCAAATTGTTAGGTAACTGCCGCTCCCGTCGACAGGATGACCAGTTCAATGCTTCTCCGGCCTGAAATTCGCCGGTTCGCCCGCGCGTGGGCTCCGGTCGCGCTGCTCTCGCTGCTGGTGCTTGCCGGCTGTGCCAAGGACTACCCGCAGACGACGCTGGCCCCCAAGGGCGACTTTGCCCACATCGTCGACGGGGTGTTCTGGACCACGTTCAAGTGGGCCATCGCGGTGTTCATCCTGGTCCAGGGCGCGCTGGTCTACGCGATCATCCGTTTCCGGGCCCGTCCCGGTGCCCCGGAGCCCGAGCAGCACCACGGCAATACCGCGCTGGAAATCGTCTGGACCATTATCCCCGCCGCCATCCTCGCTTTTATTGCCGTGCCGACGGTCAAGGCCATCTTCCGGACGGCCAAGGAGCCGGGCGCCGAGGCAGTCCAGATCGAGGTGATCGGCCACCAGTGGTGGTGGGAGTTCCGCTATCCCGATCTCAAGATCGTCACCGCCGGCGACCTGCACGTTCCGATGGGCCAGACGGTCAACCTGCGGATGACCACCGGCGACGTGCTGCACAGCTTCTGGGTGCCGCAGTTTGCCGGCAAGCGCGACGTCTTCCCCCGCCGCTACAACAACATCTGGTTCAAGGCCGAGACCACGGGAGTGTTCACGGGCCAGTGCGCGGAATTCTGCGGCACTGAGCACGCGCGGATGGCGTTCCGGGTGGTGTCGGAAACTCCGGACGAATTCAAGAAGTGGGCGGACCAGCAGACGGTCGGCTCCCCGATGGTCAACGGCGGCCAGGTGAGCGACAGCGCGCTGTCCGCGTCGATCAAGGCCGCCACCGGGGACACCAGTTCGCATGTGGACAGCGTGCTGGCCAAGGGGAAGGAAGCCTTCATGGCCGGCGGCTGCATCGGCTGTCATGCCATGGTCGGCACGCCGATGGCGGGGATGACGGCGCTGGTGGGGCCGAATCTCTCTCATGTGGGGAGCCGGCATACCATCGCGGCCGGCACGCTCCCGCTCAACGAGGAAAACCTGACCCGCTGGCTGCACAACCCGGATGAGGTGAAGCCGGGGGTGCTGATGAAGCTGCCGCGGGCGCTGACGGACGACGAGGTGAAGACGCTCGTCGCGTACCTGCAGCTCCACAAATAAATCGTTCCCGGTCCCCGGTCCCCGGTCCCCGCGCATGAATCGTCCGGGGACAGGGAACAGGGGACGGGGGACCAGTTGAGAGGAAAGACATGACGAGCACGGCACACCCTCCCGCGCCGCCGCATCACGGCGAGAAGACCGGCCTGTGGAGCTGGATCACCACGGTCGATCACAAGCGGATCGGGATTCTCTACGGCGCCACCGCCTTCCTGTTCTTCCTGATGGGGGGGATCGAGGCGCTGATCATGCGGGTGCAGCTGGCCCACCCGGACCAGCACGTGGTCTCGCCGGAGCGGTTCAACGAGCTGTTCACCATGCACGGCACCACCATGATCTTCCTCGGGGTGATGCCGCTGTCGGCGATGTTCTTCAACTTCCTGATTCCGCTCATGATCGGCGCCCGGGACGTGGCCTTCCCGCGGCTCAACGCCATGAGCTACTGGGTGTTCCTGTTCGGCGGCCTGCTGCTCAACGCCAGCTGGCTGTTCAACGCCGCGCCCGACCAGGGGTGGTTCGGCTACGCCAACCTGACCTCGAAGCAGTACTCCCCCGGTGCCAACGTCGACTTCTGGATCGTGGGCCTCCAGGTGCTCGGCATCGCGTCGCTGGCGGCGGCGGTCAACTTCTTCGTGACGATCATCAACCTCCGGACCAAGGGCATGCGGCTGATGCGCATGCCGATCTTCGTCTGGATGAGCCTCATCACCCAGGTGCTGCTGCTGCTGGCCTTCCCGGTCATCACGGTGGCGCTGATCCTGCTGCTGATGGACCGCCAGTTCGGCACCCACTTCTTCCTCCCCGCGGGCGGCGGCGATCCGGTGCTGTGGCAGCACCTGTTCTGGGTCTTCGGCCATCCCGAGGTGTACATCCTGGTGCTGCCGGCCTTCGGCATCGTGTCCGAGGTGCTGCCGGTCTTCTCCCGCAAGCCGCTGTTCGGCTACGCCGCGATGGTCTTCTCCGGCTGCTTCATCGCGTTTCTCGGCTTCGGCGTCTGGTCGCACCACATGTTCTCGACCGGGATGGGCCCGTTCGCCGACACCTTCTTCTCGCTGGTCACCATGCTGATCGCGGTGCCCACGGGCGTGAAGATCTTCAACTGGATCGGCACGATCTGGGGCGGCCAGCTGCACTTCAAGACGCCGATGCTCTTCGCCCTGGGCTTCGTGGCCATGTTCATCATGGGCGGCCTGTCGGGCGTGATGCACGCCTCCCCGCCGGCCGACCTGCAGCAGACCGACACCTACTTCGTGGTGGCGCACTTCCACTACGTGCTGTTCGGCGGCAGCATCTTCGCGCTGACCGCGGGCGCCTACTACTGGTTCCCCAAGATGTTCGGCAAGATGCTGGACGAGGGGCTGGGCAAGCTGCACTTCTGGCTGATGCTCATCGGGTTCAACGTGACCTTCTTCCCGATGCACATCGTGGGGCTCAACGGCATGCCGCGCCGGGTCTGGACCTACCCGGCGGAGCTCAACTTCGGCTTCTGGAACTTCATCGAGACGATCGGCGCCTTCACCCTGATGCTGGCCTTCCTGGTGTTCATCTGGAACATCATCAAGACCTGGCGCAGCCCGGGCCACGCGCCGGCCGATCCGTGGAACGGCGCCACCCTGGAGTGGGCCATTCCCTCGCCGCCGCCGGAGTTCAATTTCGCCGAGCTGCCGGTCGTCGAAGGGCGCGACCCGCTGTGGGACTGGAAGCGGGCCCGCGGCGGCTCCCTGCCCGAACCCGCATTCCACGACGGCAAGGGCATCCACATGCCCAACCCGTCCTACTGGCCGTTCGTGACGGCGCTGGGCATCGCGATCTTCTTCACCGGCTTCCTGGTCGGCTTCCCGTATACCAACATCGCGGGCGTCCTGCTGACCTTCATCGGCATCTACAGCTGGGCCTTCGAGCCCGCCTGAGCGAGTTCTTCGGCCCTTACCGGGAGTACCGCCTTGTCGCACGACGCGCACGCGATGGAAATGGAGACCTCGACCGGTCTCAACAGCCGCAAGATGGCCATCTGGACCTTCATCGGGTCCGAGTGCCTGTTCTTTGCCACGCTGATCTCGACCTACCTGGTCTACCGCGGGCACAGCCTGGTGGGGCCGTTTCCGCACGAGGAGTGGAAGGCGCCGAACGGCCAGGTGTTCGAGCCGATCCTCGAGATCAAGCTGGTCACGGTGGGCACCGCGCTGCTGCTGTTCAGCTCGCTGTTCGTGGTGCTGGCGCTCTACGGGGCCCAGAAGGGGAAGCGGGGCATGATGCTCGGGTGGCTGGGCGCCACCATCATGTGCGGCGTGTTCTTCGTGAGCATGCAGGTGTACGAGTTCACCCACTTCGTGCACAAGGGGCTCAAGCTCTCCACCAACCTGTTCGGCGCCTCCTTCTTCACCCTGACCGGGTTCCACGGCACGCACGTCACCATCGGCGTGATCTGGCTGGTGACGATGTTCATCCTGGCGCTGCGCGGCAAGCTGCCGCCGGAAAAGTCGCTCAATCTCGAAATGGCCGCGCTGTACTGGCACTTCGTTGACGTGGTGTGGATCGTGATCTTCCCCGTCGTCTACCTGATGAAGTGAGGACCGACACCATGTCCGCCGCCGCCGACGTCGCTCACGACCATTCGCACCCGACGCCCTCGGTCTACGTCAAGATCGGGATCATCCTGTTCATCCTCACCGCCGCCGAAGTGGCGGTGTACGAGCTGGGGTACAACCACGCCGATGCCGGGCTGGGCTCGGTGCTCCACCCCGTGGTCATCGAGGTCCTGCTGGTCCTCTCGGCGGTCAAGTTTGCCCTGGTGGCCATGTTCTACATGCACCTCAAGCAGGACAGCAAGATCTTCAGCAGCCTGTTCGTCTTCCCGCTCCTGATCGCGGCGTTCGTGATCGTGGCGCTGATCGTGATCTTTTCGTACCTGCATTTCCAGCACCCATCTATGGGCTAGGGCGGCAAGACGGCAAGTTGGCAGGACGGCAAGTGAAACGGCTCCCCAGGCAATCCTGAGGAGCCGTTCTGTTTTGCTTATGGCCTATGGCTTACGGCTTATGGCCCCAAGGCAACCGCCGCCCTACGGCGTCACCGGCGTCCCCACCGGCGGCTTCATCCGGACGATCCAGAGGCCGTTCAGCATGTCGTTGACGTAGGCCAGGCCGTCCTTCACCACCACACCCCAGGTCATCGGGGTGTTCTTCACGTTGCCGTCCATGTCGCCCGTGTGCACGTGGGCGATCTCGCGCCCCTGCTCGCGCAGGTCGCCGCGCAGCTCCCCCGAGATGTCGAAGGCGCGGAAGCCGCCGTTGTAGGCGCCCATGTAGAGGGTATCCCCCGCCACCCAGACGTTGTGCACCCCGCCGTACTCGGGCTCGTACCAGGCCACCGGCCGGGGATGCTTGAGGTCGGTCACGTCCAGCACCTGCAGCCGGCCGAAGGCGCGGAAGGCGGCGGCGTCCTTGGCCCCCTCGACGGCGCCCGCCGGGAAGACTTCGTCGGCGATGAAGACGTACTGGTTGTGCCGCCACGCCGTGTGCGTGCCCCGGATGAAGCCGGGGCCGTTGCGGGCCTCGACATCACGATAGAGCGCGTTGAGGTCGTACTTGTACTGGCTCACCAGCTGCGGGTTGGACGGGCTGCCGCCCGCCATGCCATTGCCGATGTCGAGGATGACCAGCCCGTCGTTCCAGTACGACAGGTAGGCCAGCCCGTCCTGCACGTCCACGTCGTGCAGCGTGCGCCCGGCGTCGGGACGGTTGGTCCGCCACTGGGCCACTTCCTTCGGGTGGTACGGATCGTTGATATCGAGAATGTGCAGCGCCCCGGTGCCATCGTTGGTGAGGTAGACGTGGGTGCCGTACTTGTCCTGGTGATAGATGAACGCCGAGTGGACGCCGCCGGTGACCCCGTCGGTGAACTCGGAGATGACCTTGGGGTGCGCCGGATCCTCCAGCGAGGCGAACACCACGCCGTTCTTCCGGTCGGCCGCGCCTTCCCGGGTAAAGACCAGGAACTTGCCGTCGGGCGTGGTCATGATGTCGTTGACCCGGCGGGTGTTGGCCATGATCGAGTCGGTGACGGTCGGCTTGGACGGATCGGAGATGTCGATCGCGTACATCCGGTCGCCGCCGCTGCCGGTGCCGAGGAAGAGGTGCTTGCCGTCGGGGTGAACCCAGACCTCCTCGGTGGTAAAGAGGGAGCGGGGGAGGCGGCCCACGATTTCCACCGGCCGGCGCACATTGCGCGGCGCCAGGGTGATCGCGGCCTGGGCGGTGGCGCGGCCATAGCTGGCAGTGACCACATAATCGCCGGCCTCGTAGCCCACGAACGCCCCATCCTGGTCGATCTCGCCCTGGCCCGGGCTCATGCTCCAGCTCGGCGTGAGGCCGGCCACTTCGTGGCCCGCCGCGTCGAGCGGCTGGGCCGTGAAGCGGATGACATCGCCCTGCTTGGCGGTGCTCGAGGCAGGCTTGAGCAGGACACGGGCAATCGTATTGGCCACCACCGTGATGGCGCGCTTGTCCGTGATCGAGCCGACCGCCGCGGTGAGCGTGGCCTTCCCGGCCGCCACCGCAGTCACAGCGCCGCTCGCCTGGACCTTGAGGACGGCAGGGTTGGAACTGGTCCAGACCGCGCGGTCATCGCGCTGGTCTCCGTCGACCGACCACGACGTGGCCGAGAGACGGACTGTCTGTCCGGCGACAAGCTTGGCCGGGCCCGCTCCGATGGCCAGCCTGGCCGCCGGCCCTGCCACGATCTTGACCTCGATCCGGCGCACCACCGGCTTGGCGCCGGGCACCATGGCCACCGCGATGACCGGGATCGTTCCGGTGGAGCCCGCCGACACGAGGCCGGTGCTGTCCACCTTGCCTTCGAAGCGGCCGCCCGCGCCGTTGAAGCGGATTCGGGCACTCTCGACCGGCTTGCCGGCGGAGTCCGTTGCCACGGCTACGAGGCGGAGGGTATCTCCGGGGACCAGGGTGGCGGACGCCGGGGTTACGGTCAGATTGGCCACGGGAGATGCCATGGCGGGCGGAGCGGGTGTGGCAGGCTGCTGCACCTGCACCATCAAGAGCAGAGCGGTCAGGAACATGGGGTTTCCCGTCTGAGCGGATGGTTAGATTGAGGGGGAGCCACAAGGTAACTCGCCCCGCCTTCCAGAGGGAGATCGATCTCTTTATGCAACGTCTGCCCGCCACCCTGGTGGCCGCGCTGGCGCTGTCGCCGGCGATGGCCGCCTTCACCCCGCTCCGGGCCCAGTCCTCCGCGCCGGATTACCTGGTGTACGTGGCCTCCGAGGCAGTGGACCAGGTCGCGCTGGTGCGCTGGTCCCCCCGAACGGGGCAGACCACCGTCGAACGCCGGATGACCGTCGGGCTGAATCCGGTGGACCTGGACGGACCGCACGGGGTCGCCATGTCCCCCGACGGGAAGTTCCTCTACGTCACCACCGCGCACGGCACGCCCTACGGCTATCTCTGGAAGTACGACGCGGCCACTGGCCGCGAGCTGGGCCACGTGGAGCTCGGCATGTTCCCCGCCACGGTGCAGGTGACACCCGACGGCAGTTTTGCCTACCTGGTGAATTTCAATCTGCACGGCGACATGGTGCCCTCCTCGGTGTCCGTCGTCGGGACCGACGACATGGTGGAAGTGGCCCGGGTGCAGACCTGTACGATGCCGCACGGCTCGCGGCTCAATCCCCAGGGCACGCTGCAGTACTCGGCGTGCATGATGGATGACGCCGTGGTCGAGATCGACACCCGGACGCAGGAGGTGTCCCGCCGCTTCTACCTGGAGAAGGGGAAGGAGCACGGCGAAACGGGGCCGTTCCCGGCGGCGGCCGGCCACGACATGGCCGCCATGTCCGGGATGTCCGACATGGATCACGGGGCGCCGAGCAAGGACATGGCGGGGCGCGACGTGCACGGCACCATGCCGACGATGAAGCCGCCGGTCTGTTCTCCCACGTGGGTCCAGCCCTCGAGCGACGGCAGCCGGATCTGGGTGGCATGCAACAAGAGCAACGAGATCGTCGAGATCGACGTGGCGAAGTGGACGATGACGCGCCGGATCCCGGCTGGCGAGGGGGTCTACAACATGGCGGTAAGCCACGACGGCAAGTGGCTGCTGACCACGAACAAGAAAGGGAAGTCGGTCTCGATCATCGACGCCGCAAGCGGGACCGAAGCGGTCAAGGTGGCCACCCAGCGGCGGTTCCCGAGCGGGCTCACGGTTTCGCCGGACAACCGGTACGCCTTCATCGCGGTCGAGGGGTACGGCGCCGAGCCCGGTACGGTCGAGATCATCGACCTCGCGAGCAAGACACGAGTCGGATCGGTCGACGTGGGACAGCAGGCGGGCGGGATCGATTTCTGGAGGACGGACAACAAGCCTTAAGCCATCAGCCATAAGCCTTAAGCCAAGAGCAAAGCACTGGGGAAACCGCGGGCGATTCCACGCAGGCCTTCCATACCTGGATTCGATGCGCGCCGGAGTGAGCGTGGCCGGCGCCGGAGGCTGATCCGATGATCAAGCGGCAGCTCAACGCGGTGATGGAGGTCCAGGGGTTCAGCGGCGCGTCGCTGGGCAACGGGACGGCCATGAACGACAAGGACGGCAAGCGGTTCTGCGACCTGGTCGAGTCCAGTCTCAAGAAGCTGGTCAAGCTTCCCACCGGCAACAAGATCGTCAACGCCATCATCACGAAGGGCAAGCCGTGCACGATCTTCTCCGGCGACCTGGCCAACAGCGGGGCGGCGATGCCGCTCAACCAGGGGATCCAGAGCCAGATCGACTGCACCGTGGTGTACTTCGTGCCGCGTCACAAGATCCAGACGGTCAAACAGTCGGGGGACCACGTCGGCGGGCTCAACGTCAAGCTCAAGGACAGCATGGGCAAGCACCTGGCCGGGGTCGGCGCCCCGACCAAGAAAGGCCAGACGGCTCCCGAGCTCAAGAACATCATGAACCGCGCCCGCAACAAGCTGGGGGACATCACCTCGTTCCTGGCGCGAGTCACCGGCAATTCGGTGCAGGACATCGTCGACATGTCCGAGGGCACCAAGGCGGTGGACCGCGAGACCTTCTTCAAGATTTCCTACCACCTGTACGAGTTCCTGACCCCCGGCCCCGGCGTGCCGGTCGCTGTGCGGTTCCGGCCCGAGGCGGACATTCCGGACCACATTCTGCTGGGCCACGAACTGATCCACGCCTGGCGGATGATCCATGGCAAGCGGCTGGTCATGGGCGGCTCGATGTACGACGAGGAGATGATGACGGTCGGACTCGGCATGTTCTCCCACTGGGAGTTCACCGAGAACCAGCTGCGCCGCGAGGCGGGATTCGCCAGCCGCACCAAGTACGGCACGATCGACGTGTCCTCCGCCTACGCGGCGAGCCTGATGCAGCAGATCGAGGGGGCCTGAGGGCCCGGCCTACTCGATGAAGGTGAGCTTGAGGCCGTGTTTGCCGGCAAAGGCGCGGGCATTGGTCTGAATGGTCTGCCATTGCGCGCCGGTCGGCGTCTTCTTGGTTCCGTCCGCCTGAAGCACGGGGTCCTTGGCCGAGATGTTCAAGGCGGCGGCGCCGCCGGAAAACTTGAGCGCTTCGAACAGGTGCGCTTCGAGGAGCAGCGAAGGGTCGGTGCTGTCCCCCAGGGATCCGTCGTTGACGCAGCTCTGGATCCGGTCCTGCTGCAGGCGGGGATTGGCCTTGAGGAGGATGGCGCCAAGAAGGTCGTAGCTGATCTGGTCGGCCGCCGACACCGATTTCCCCATCAGGACGCCGAACGTGTCCCCGCCGAAGTAGAGCGCATCCCGCTTGAACTTGTCGTTGAGGACCAGGTAGCTGTGCCCGTAGTCGATGCAGGAGCCGTGGGGGCGGCGCCCGTAGTTCAGCGCCGCAAAAATCTGACGGGTCCTGGGATCGAACTGGGCGTTGGAGGCCGTGTACTCCCCACCCGACTGGTTCAGCGTCCCGATACTCATTTTCTGTCCGGCATCGCCCAGCCCCCTCGCTCCCGGGCTGAGGCCCCGCCGGGGCGCCGCCGACGGCGTGGTGGGCATGTTGGCGGGAAACGTCGCCTGGTCGTCGGCCTTGACCCTGATCGCGGCCGGGTTCATCGGATCACTGTCGGTCAGCTTCATCACGCCAGCCTTGACGGCCCGCTCGTACATCTGGGTGTAGCTGTCGTAATTGTTGGGCTGCATGAACCAGCTGGGCGCCTTCAGATTGATGGTGAGCTCTGCCGCCTGCAGGCGTTCCGTGAGGTGGAAGTAGACCGCCTGCACCTTTTCGGGGCTGGCCTTTCTCAGCGCCGGCACCGAGGCCTTGAGCAGCGCCAGCGTCGGGTTGAAGAGCGTGGTGATGGCGCGGGCGTTGATATCCCGGATCCGGGCGTTGGTAAAGGCGTGCTGAACGGCGCGGGCCTTGGAGCCCGACTGCCAGGGACTGGAGCTGCTGGCGGGGTTCGACATGAACCTGACCCGGATTGTGGGGTGGTGGATCTGGTGGCCGCTCGAGGGGCGCCCGCCCTCGATGGCAGGGGATCAATATGCCTGAGATAGTCCAAAGCGCGAGAGGCGACCGACCGGGGGCGCCGCTGCCCCTCCGCCGCCTCGATCGCAGCGGCCTGGCCCGGGCCACCCGGGCGCTATGCCAGCGGGATCCGCGGCTGGCCGAAGTGGTCCGGAGGTTCGGGGCGCCTCCGCTCTGGGGGCGCCAGCCCGGTTTCCGGACGCTGGTCCGGATCATCCTGGAGCAGCAGGTTTCGCTCGCCGCCGCGCGGACGATGTACCTCCGCCTCGCAAGCGCCACCGGGGCGCTGACTCCGGAGTCCCTGGCGCGCCTGGGTGTCGACGGGATGCGGGGGCTGGGCTTCACCCGGCAGAAGTCGGCCTACTGTCATGAGCTCGCCCTCCGGCTGGTGGCGGGTGATCTCGATCTTGGCGCCGTGGCGCGGGCCGACGATGAGTCAGGCCGCCGGCGGCTGCTTGAGGTCCGCGGGCTGGGTCCATGGAGCGTCGACATCTATTTCCTGATGGCGCTCCGCCGCCCTGACATCTGGCCCCATGGCGATCTCGCACTGGCGGAATCGGCCCGGCGACTCGGACTCACCCGCGGCCGAGCGGAGCCGGAGCGGCTCAACCGGATCGCGGAGCAGTGGGCGCCGTGGCGGGCGGTGGCCGCACGCATACTTTGGCACTTCTACCTGGAAAGCAGCCGTAAGCCGTAACCCATAAGCAATCTTTGCCCCCTCGACCCTCGACCCTCGGCCATGATCACCAAAGCCCAGCTGCAGCAGAGCCTCCTCCACGAATGCGACGTCTGCCTCCACCTCTACTCCAAGCTCGATGCTAGCTCCTGGGATTATCGATTTACACCCAGGCAACGCTCCACACTCGAGCTGCTGCAGTACCTCACGTTCTGCGGCATCGGCGGCATCCGGTGCATGGCCGAGTCGAACTGGAAACTGTTCGGGGAACTGGCGGCGGCCGCGAAGGCGATACCCGTCGAGGAATTTCCCGACCGGATGCGGGGTCAGAAGGCGGCCATCGAGGCGTTCTTCGACTCCGTCACCGAGGCGGAACTCGCCAGCCGCGAGGTGAAGCTGCCTGGGGGCGCGGTGCAACCCCTCGGCCTGGCCATCATCAACGCCCCACTCAAGTGGCTGGCCGCCTACAAGCTCCAGCTTTTTCTTCACGCCAAGGCCACTTCGGCGCCCGAGATCGGGACCGCCAATGCGTGGCGGGGGATCGATTGGAAGCCATAGACCAACGGCCATAAGCCATCAGCCTTAACCCATAAGCTGGGTCCATTCTTGCTTAAGGCTTATGGCTTAGGGCTGAAGGCCCTATCCGCTGCCAGTCTGACATTCTGTGAGGAAGTACCATGTCAATCCGACCCGTCAAACGCATCGTCCAGGCACTGCCCACCATCGAAGGCGCCGGCGTCCGGCTGCACCGCGCCTTCGGTTTCGAGGATACCGGGGATTTCGACCCCTTCCTCCTGTTCGACGACTTCCGCAACGAGAAGCCTGCCGCCTACCAGGCCGGCTTCCCGTGGCACCCGCACCGCGGCATCGAAACCATCACCTACGTCCTCGCGGGGTCGGTCAACCACACCGACAGCCTCGGCAACCACGGGGTACTGAGCGCGGGAGATGTGCAGTGGATGACGGCCGGGCGGGGCATCCTCCACCAGGAAATGCCGGAAGGGGACACCATCGGGCGGATGCACGGCTTCCAGCTCTGGGCCAATCTCCCCAGCTCGCTCAAGATGACCGAGCCCCGGTACCAGGAGGTGTCGACTCCGGATGTTCCCGAGGTCACCGATGATGACGGCACCCGGGTGCGGATCATCTGCGGTGATTTCTGGGGGAAGAAGGGGCCGGTCGACGGGGTCGCGGCCGATCCGCGCTATCTCGACGTGTTCGTGCCCGCGGGCAGGCGCAAAGTGCTCCCGGTCGAGACCACCCGGCACGCCTTTGCCTACGTGTTCGAAGGCTCCGGTAACTTCCGCGACGCCTCGGCGCCACAGGAAGTGCTCACCGAGGCGGTGACGCCCACGGGTCTTGGCGGCCGCCACGAATCGGGCAATCGGTCCATGATCCTGTTCGATCGGGGGGACGAGGTCGTGGTGCAGGCGGGGGACGAGGGAGTGCGGTTCCTGCTGGTCTCGGGCAAGCCGCTGGAAGAGCCGGTGGCGTGGCGGGGGCCGATCGTGATGAATACCCAGGCGGAGCTGCGGCAGGCGTATGCGGAGTTGAGGGACGGGACGTTCATCAAGAGCCATCAGCCTTAAGCCATAAGCCTTAAGCAAAGCAGAACGGCTCGCCGACTTTTCAGCCGGGGAGCCGTTTCTCTTGTTCCTTCAGCTTATGGCTTACGGCTTACGGCTTATGGCTTACGGCCAGTATCGCGCAGTCCGAACGCGACAACCAGATCCCCCTGCTTGAATCCGAAGAGCGCATTCCCTCCAGCCGCCACCACCACGTACTGTTTTCCGTCGATCGCGTAGGTCACCGGCGGCGCATTGACGCCCGCGTCGCAGTGATAGGACCAGAGCTGGGTCCCGGTCGATGAATTGAAGGCGGCGAAATTGCCCTTGCCCGCGCCGGAGAAGACGAGCCCTCCCGCCGTGGCCAGGACGCCGCCGATGAGGGGCTCGTCGGTCTTCACCTGCCAGCGGATCTTCCCGCTGTCGCCGAGGTCGATGGCTGTGAGGGTGCCGGCGGCTTCGCCGGTGTTCTGGGTCGAGGCGTACTGCAGTATCGAGCCGTCGGGGCGCTGCACTTCGTGCGCGGTATACCGGGTGGGCAGGTGCAGCGCGGCCACGAAGAAGAGGCCGCGTTTCGCATCATACGCCGAAGGGGACCAGTTGGCCCCGCCGGCAATGCCGGGAGCGATGACGACCCCCGAATCGGGCTGCGGCGGGGTGAACAGATTGCGCTGCGGCACGAACGGCTGCGACTTGAAGAGCAGGGCGCCGGTCTCGCGGTTGTGGACGAAGACCCACCCCGTCTTGCCCGCCTGCGCCAGTGCCGGAATCCGCTTGCCCTGGTCGTCGAGATCGAAGAGCACCGGCGCGCTGGCCACATCGTAGCCCCAGCGGTCATGCGGCACCTGCTGGTAGTACCAGGCCAGCTTGCCGGTCCGGTAGTCGAGGGCCACGAGCGATGAGGTGTAGAGATTGTCTCCCGGCCTCGAGGCATCGGCCATCTGGGGAGAAGGGTTGCCGGTGCCGAAGATGAGCAGGTGGCGGCGGGCATCGATCACCGGCGTCGCGTAGATCGACCCGCCACCGAACTTCCAGGCGCTGTCGTGGCTCGCCAGCGCCGATCGCTCCCCCTCCACCTGGCGATGGAGCGGCACGCCGTCCGGTGTGGCAGCGCGGAAGCTCCCTTCCCAATGCGGCCCCGTCACATCGAAGTGCCAGAGCTCCTTTCCCGTCTTCTGATCAAAGGCCGCCATCAGGCCTGGCCGGCCGTACTGGCCAGAGAGACCGACCACGGCGAGGCCCTGGTCAGGATGAAGTCCATAGCCCACGCCCGCGATTCCGACGAACACCTTGCCGTCGTACGCCAGCGGCGCCGCGCCGATGCCGACACCGGTCGAGCCCCGCGATCCCTCGGCGGCCATCGGATCGCTGGAGCTGAGCTGGCTGGTGGCCTCGGTCGTGCCCTGGTAGCTGGCGACGGTCACATCCCAGAGCACCTTGCCCGTAGCCCGGTCCAGGGCGATCAGCCTGCCATCCACGGTTCCCACGAATACCCGCCCGCCAGCCACGGCCACTCCACGATTGGCCGGGCCGCAGCAGAGCTTCGTCGTCCTCGGCTTGTGGGAATACCGCCAGAGCTCCTTGCCGCTCCGGGCATCGAGGGCCGCCACCGAGCTGAACGGGAGCGAGAGATAGATCCGGCCGCCGACAATGACCGGTGTCGTCTGAAAGGTGGCCGACACGCCGGAATGCCAGGTCCAGAGCGTATCGAGCCGGGAAACGTTCGCGGTGTCGATCGAGGCGAGCGGCGAGTAGCGCTGTCCACCCAGGTCATGGTCGTGGAGTGGCCAGTCCGCGGATTGGGCAGCCGCCAGCGAGGGTACGATCAGGGCGAGCAGGGCAGTGACTACTCTCACCAGGTATCTCCTCCCGCGGCCGGGGGCCACGCGCCGATCGCCCGGCGCAGTTGCACCACCTGGCCCACGTGATAGCTGTTGTGCGCCACCATCTGCCAGAGCACGTCGCCCACCGTCTCACCCTTGGCGGGGTGTACCATGCGTGCAGAACTCGCGGCATCGCGGGCATACTTCGCCAGCGCCTCAAGCTGTTCGGCAAAGCGATTTCGCTCACCATTCCACGCTGCTGCGTCAGGCGGCTCCGGGTCGTCCGGCCAGCTCACCGCCGCGTGTGCGGGGTAGGGGACTTCCGGTCCCGCGATCGACCTGAGTTCGTAGTCCATCCAGTAGTTGAGATGCCAGAGCAACTGCCAGATGCTCTGCTCGACGCCCCCCGGCCTGTGTCCCGCCTGTTCCAGCGTGAGTCCGTCAAAGCAGGCAACGGGGTCGGCATGCGCTCCGCGGCCGTGGAGAAGATCGGTGAGCACACTCATGAACAGCCTCCAGATGGCCTTAAGCCATAAGCCGTAAGCCATAAGCCACAATTTGCTTTGCTTAGGGCTTAAGGCTTAAGGCTTAAGGCTCCAAAAGTGCCAGCGCGATCGTGGTCTCGTACTGAGAGCGGTCGCGGTCACCCAGCAGCGCCTCCGCGGCATCCTCGAGACAGATCGCCTCGCGGGTTTCGAACGGATCAAGGGCAAACGGCACCGGTGGCAGCGCCGCAAACTCCGGAAACTGGTCCTGGATCGGGCAGCCATTCTCGAAGCAGCGGCCGTCTTCGGCAATCAGGCCGAGTCCCATCCAGCGGCAGATGAGGGGGCGGTCGGCGTAGATGAGGCAGGCGCCATCGGCATCGAGCAGCGGGCAGGGCTGGTCGGCTAGCGCCTCGCTGATGGCGTCGAACCGGTCGTCGCCGATCGTCCCGATGTCCCAGGGGGCGCTCCAGTCGGGCGCCAGCGACCGGATCCGGGTCGCCAGGATTTCCGCACGGACCAGCACGCCGGCCCGAACCACGGGTGGCAGCCGCCGGACGGCGGCGCGCAGCAGCAGCGTGTCGGCGACGGAAATGTCGAAGGGGCCATGACAGCAGGCGGTGCAGCCGCTGCGGCAGGGGATGACGCCGGGGTGATCGAGGTGCGCCCCGGCCGACCAGCGGTCGAGCGCGCGGAGCAGCTCGGGATAGGGGGAGCCGATCGACTCCGGCATTGGGCTAGAGGCGCCGGGCGCCGATCGCGAGAGCGATCCAACCCGCGATGAAGGCGACGCCGCCCAGCGGGGTAATCGCCCCGAACCCACGACTGTCCGTGAGTGCGAGAGCATAGAGGCTGCCGGAGAAGAGCACGATGCCGGCAGTGAAAGCCCATCCTGCCCACCGTGCACAGGCGATGCCGCGTCCGCTCATCCAGGCCGCCACGAACAGCGCCAGCGCGTGATAGATCTGGTAGCGCGCCGCCGTCTCGAACACCGCCAGCAGGTCCGGCTCGAGGCGGCTCCGCAGGGTGTGGGCGCCAAAGGCGCCGGCCGCTACGCCCAGCGCGCCGAAGATGCCGCCCAGCGTGGCAAAGCGGCGCTCCACTCAGCCGCCGGTCTTGAGCGGGGTGGGATCCACCGCCATGCCCATGGCGTGGTAGCCGTTGTCCACGTATACCGTGGTGCCGGTAATCGCCGCCGCCAGCGGTGAGGCAAGGAATGCGGCCGTGGCACCCACCTCGGCGGCATCGAGCGAGCGGGGGAGGGGCGAGTTCGCCCGGCAGTATTCGATCATCATGCCGATGAAGCCGATCGCCGTGGCCGCGCGGGAGCCGAACGGCCCCGCCGAAATGGTATTGACCCGGACGCCGAAGCGCCGGCCGGCTTCATAGGCCAGGGTGCGGGTGTCCGACTCGAGCGCCGCCTTGGCGGAGGACATGCCGCCGCCGTAGCCCGGGATGACGCGCTCGCCCGCCATGTAGGTCAGTGACAGGAACGACCCTCCCGGCCGCATCAGGGGCCCGAAGTTCCGCACCATCGAGATCAGGCTGTAGGCACTGACACTCACCGCCGAGAGGTAGCCGGCGCGGCTGGTGTCCAGCAGCGGCTTCTTCACTTCGGGGCCGTTGGCGAGGCTGTGCACCACGATATCGAGCGACTGCTCCCCGAAGTCCTGGCGGATCGAGGCGGCCACGCCTTCGATGCTGAAGTCCCCCCGCTCCTTGTAGCGCTTGTTCTCGCGGATGTCGGATGGGGCGTCGGCCAGCGAGTCGAAGGCGGCGTCGAGGGGATAGACCTTCTCGAAGGCCATCTTCCCGCCCCCGGTGAGCTCCAGGGAGGCATCCATCTTTCCCCGCTCGAGCAGGTTGAGGAAGATGTTCATCGCCATCGGCCAGGTGCCGACCGAAACGGATGCGCCCGCCTGCGCCATTGTCTTGGCGATCGCGAAGCCGAATCCGCCGTCGTCGGCGACGCCGGCCACAAAGGCGCGCTTACCCTTGAGATCGATTGGCAGCATGGCTCAGGTCCTGAGTCGAGGGTCGAGGGTCAAGAGTCGAGCGTCGCGTGTCGAGAGTCAAGACCCTCACCTGCCCCTCATCCTGAGGGTGCCGGCGCAGCCGGCGACCGAAGGATCGTCTCATGGGCGACCCGATCCTTCGGTCGCTGCGCTCCCTCAGGATGAGTTGCCGCACTGGCGTCCTGCCCCCTGCTTATGGCTTAAGGCTTATGGCTTAAGGCTACTCCTCCCGAAGCACTTCCAGCGGCGCCCGGCGCAGCACATCCCTGCTGCTCCACAGCCCGACGCTCACGGTGAGCACCACGAGGCCTGCGGGAACGACGCTCAACGCCACGAGCGGCAGGACGAAGGGGATCTCGAACACCCATTTCATCAGCGCCCAGCCCGCCGCAATGGCCAGCACCTTGGCGACGATGGCGGAAAGGATGCCCAGGGAGGCGTACTCGACCGCGAGGATGCGGGTGACCTGGCCACCGCTTGCTCCCAGGGTCCGGAGCAGCACCGCTTCCCGCAGCCGCTGCAGCCGGCTGGCCGCCACCGCACCGACCAGCACGACCGCCCCGGTGGCCAGCGAGAACAGCGCCATGAACCGGATGGCGAGCACCACGCGATCCACCACGCCCTCGATGGTGCGCTGCACCAGGGACTGGTCAATCGAGGTGATATTGGGCCACCGTTCCGCCACGCTGCGCTGCAGCCGGCCGAGTGTCGGAGCGTCGGGGACGCGTGCCAGCGTCACCAGCATCTGCGGCGCCCGGTCGAGCGGCCCCTTCGGGAAGACGATGAAGAAGTTGGGCTCGAACCGTGCCCAGTCCACGGTGCGGAGGCTCACGATCCGGCTCACCACCTGGAGTCCCTGCACGTCCCAGACGATGGCATCGCCGATCGTGACGCCCAGCTCACCGGCGACATCGACTTCCATCGAGATCGGCACCGTGTCCGTTGGGCCGAAGCCCAGTCCCCGGAAGGCGATCTTGTCGAGCTTGAGCTGGTCCCACCACTTGCCGCTGAGCACCTTTTCGGACGCGACGACCGTGTCCCGGTACGTCGAGCGGAATTCCCGGCGCAGGGCCCAGCGACCCGGGCGGTCGCCGTCTCGCGCCTCACGGCTCGTGGTATCTCCCAGCAGCTGGGCAACGGGCTTCCCCTTGAGCGCCGCGATCCGCATGGGCACAATCGGCACGGCGCCGCGGAAGCTGATGTGCTGCTCCCGGAGCAGCGCCTCGAGTCCCTCCAGCTGATCGGGCTGGATGTCGAACATCACGAGATTGGGGCGGTCGGGCGCCCGGTCGAGCTTGAAGGAGCTGAGCAGGTTCTGCTGCATCAGCGCCACCGTGGTGAGCAGGAACCCGCCGAAGCCCAGGGAGAGCACCACCAGCACGGTCTGGTTGGCGGGCCGGTAGAGATTGGCCAGCCCCTGGCGGTAGACATAGCGCAACCGGTGCGGGAACCAGCGCCTGAGACCGCGCACCAGGCCGAGCGCCGCGAGCCAGAGGATCAGGAGGGCGGTGCCGGCGCCCGCGGCGAACATGGCCCCGCGGAACAGATTGCGAACCTGCAGCGCGGCGAGCCCGGCAATGCTGAGCGCCAGCACCACACCGGCCAGGATCACCCAGCGATCGGGTTTTGTCCTCTCCCCTTCCTCATACGGCCGCCGCAGCACCGCCAGCGGCGCCACCCGGCGGATCGAGAGCAGCGGCAAGAGCGCAAAGGCGAGCGCGACCCAGAGTCCCACGCCGAGTCCCTGCACGATGGCGCTGGCCGAGGGGGTGACGTGCACATCGACCGGGAGGAGGCCGCCGAGCACCCTGGGCAGTCCGAGCTGGATCACCACCCCGAGGAGGGTGCCGATGGCGCTGCCGAGCAGCCCCATGACGCCGGCCTGGAGCAGGTAGACCGCGAAGAGCTGGCGGGTCGAGGCGCCGAGGCAGCGGAGGACCGCGATGGTTTCGCGTTTCTGGCGGATGAAGACCTGCACGGCGCTGGCGACGGCCAGGCCGCCGAGGAGCAGCGCCACCAGCGCGATCAGGCCGAGATAGCGGCCCAGCTGATCGAAGAAGGACTTGAGACGATCCTGGTCCTCCTCGACGGTGCGGAGCCGGCCCCGTTCCGCCTGGATCGGCTTGCGAAACTGCTTCGCCACGGGCTCGGTCTTCTCACCCTCGGCGAGCTTGATGAAGGTGCGATACTGGGCGCGGGAACCGAAGGTGAGAAGTCTGGTGTCGGCCAGATAGGCGGCCGCGATGAAGATGCGCGGGCCGAAGGCGTTCCGGATGCTGCCATCCCCGGGGAAGTTCTCGACCGTGCCCGCGATGGCAAAGCGGGCATCACCGACGCGCAGGGTGTCCCCGACGCGGGCGTCGAGCGCGGTGAGCAGGCTCGCGTCCACCAGCGTCTGCGGCGAGCGGGCGAGCGAACCCCACAACCCGGCCGGCTCGGTCTTCACCTCGCCGTAGTACGGGAAGCCGGGCTCCACCGCGGCCACCTCGACCAGCCTGACGCCGCTGGTGCGGGTGACGTAGGCCATCGCCGAGAAGGAGGTGACCTGCGCCTTGGCGCGGCCGGGTGCGCCGGCCATCGCCTTGATAAGGGAGTCGAGCGCGCCTTTGGGGAGGCCGGGGGTTCCCACCGCGATGTCGGCGCCGAGCAGGGCGCGGGCCTGGTCGTCGACGGAGCGGGCCAGGTTGTCGGTGAACGAGTTGATGGCCACGAGCGCCGCCACACCGACGGCGATGGCCGCGGTGAGGAGCAGCAGGCGCCGCCGGGCGGCCCGTCCTTCCCGCCAGGCCATGGCGGTCACGAAGCGGAGCGAGGTCACGCGCCGCTGTCGCTGATCACGGCGCCGTCGGCCAGCCGGATGACCCGGCGGGCCTTCGAGGCAAGGTCGCCGTCATGGGTGACCAGGACCAGCGTGGTGCCGAAGTCCCGGTTGAGTCCCGTCATCAGGTCGATGATCGTGCCACCGGTGGCCGAGTCGAGATTGCCGGTGGGTTCATCGGCGAAGAGGATCCGGGGGCGGTGGGCAAAGGCGCGGGCCAGTGCCACCCGCTGCTGTTCGCCGCCGGAGAGCTGGGCGGGGTAGTGGTGCCCCCGGCCGCCCAGGCCGACCCGGGCGAGCAGCTCATCGGCGCGATCGCCGCCGTCGAGGCCGCGCAGCTCGAGCGGCACCATGACGTTTTCCCGGGCCGTCAGCGTCGGGATCAGGTGGAACGACTGGAAGACGAAGCCGACCTTCTCGCCGCGGATCCGGGCCCGCGCGTCTTCATCGAGCGCGCCGAGCTTTTCCCCGTCCAGCGACACCTCTCCGGTGCTCGGCTGATCGAGGCCGGCGAGGAGACCGAGCAGCGTCGTCTTGCCGCTGCCGGAGGGTCCCACGATCGCCACGAACCCGCCCGGCTCGATCGTGAAGCTGATATCCTTCAGAACCGTGAGGTCCCGGCCGCCGGAGCGGTAGCTCTTGGAGAGCGAGTGGCAGGCGATCATGATCTTTTGGCCGCGGAAGAACGCGGAAATGCGCGGAAACAAACTGTCTCACTCAGCATTTCAATCATCCGGAAGGACCAGTTAGTTGTTCTTGCCAAAGAAGATACTCGGACCCAACGGGACGAGAGGAATTCCAGTGGGCACGGAGCGATTCCGCGTTCGTCCGCGTACTTCCGCGGCTCTCTTGCTGTTGCTGTTCGCCTGTTCGCCGGAGGCCAGGAAACCAGCCGCCTCACCGGATCGCCCGACCGCGAGAGTGGCCGATTCTGCCGAGGTCGATACCCCGGCCATCGTCATCCTCGGCACCAGCCTCACGGCCGGGCTGGGTCTCGACCCGGATCAGGCGTATCCCGCCGTGCTGCAGCGGATGCTGGACAGTGCCGGCCTCCACTACCGCATCGTCAACGCCGGGGTCAGCGGTGAGAGCTCGGCCGGGGCGCTGCGGCGCATCGGCTGGGTGTTGAACCGCGCGCCCGCCGTCCTGATCATCGAGACCGGCGCCAATGACGGCCTGCGCGGCCAGAGTACCGACTCGCTGCGCCAGAACCTGTCCGAGATCGTGGACTCGGCCCGCAGGCTGGCGCCGCACGCCACGCTGCTGCTGGCCGGGATGGAGGCGATGCCCAACCTGGGCGCCGACTACATCCACCGCTTCCACCTCGTCTACCCCGAGGTGGCCCGGAAAGAGGGAATCCCACTCGTTCCCTTCCTGCTGCAGGGTGTCGCGGGCGTCGATTCGCTCAACCAGCCCGACGGGATTCATCCCAACATCACCGGAGCCAGGATCGTGGCGCGCAACGTCTGGGTCGTGCTGGCGCCGTTGCTGAGGAAAGCGCCGTGAGGGGCAGACGGGAGACGGAAGACAGGAGACGGGTGAGCAGTGGGTCCCGTCTTCCGTCCTCTGTCTTCTGTCTCCTCTTGTGCGCGCTGTTTGCCTCCAGTACTGCCTGCAGTTCCGACGGCTTCGGCCCCGCCCCTCGCACCCGCACCTGGCGGATGGGATTCTCGGCCTTTCCGCCCAGACCCGACCAGGCCGTGGCCCTGCAGGCGCTCAACCTCTGGGTGACCAGGGCGGATGCGGCGATC